>NZ_AP023181.1:1020339-1360452 GCF_013426915.1 Paraburkholderia sp. PGU19 | reverse complement strand
GAAGCGCTCGAACAACATGCTGCTCCGATCGGGGTCAACCTCTGTGACGCCCAAACAAAAGCAAACGGCAGAATTGGCCGCGGATCCTCGTCCCTGACAAAGGATTCCCTCATTGCGCGCGAAGCGCACGATGTCATAGACGGTCAGAAAATACGGCTCGTATTTCAGATCGGCGATGAGCGTCAGTTCGTGTTCAATCTGCGTCTGCACTCCGTGAGGGATGCCGCGTGGATAGCGCCGCCGCGCGCCGAAGTATGTCTCACGACGCAGGTATGCGGTCGGAGTGATCCCGGGGGAACGAGTTCGTCCGGATATTCATACCGAAGCTCGTCGAGCCTGAACGAACAGCGCGATGCAAAATTCAATGTTTCCGCAAGCGCGTCCAATGGATACACATTGGCAAGCCGCAAGCGTGATCGCAGATGCTGTTCGGCGTTCGGCATGAGTTCGAAGCCACACTCAGTCACCGGCCTGTTCAAACGAACGGCCGTCAGAGTGTCCTGCAGGGGCTTGCGCGAGCGCACGTGCATCAGCACCTGGCCGGTCGCAACAACAGGTAGCGCATGCCGCTCGGCCACGTCATAGACAACATTGCGATGTACATCGTCCAGCGCGCGAGCGTGCAGCGTAAGCCCCAACCAACAGCGATCGTCGCCGAATGTCTCTGCTGCCCACTCGGCCTGTGCCATGAGCCGCGCTTCCTTCGCTGGAAATTCGGGTGTGAGGATAATCAGGCAGTCGGGCAACCGCCGCAGATGGCCATACGGCGCGTCCGGGTGGTCCAGGTCATGCGGGTAGACCAGATAGCTGCCCTTTGCGGTGCGCGTCCGCGCGAGCGTGATCAGTTCCGAGAGGTTTCCGTATCCGTCGCGGTTCTGAGCGATAGCGGTAAAGGCGAGGGCCGGGGAGCCGTCGGCATTCGTCACGCGAAAGTGAGCCCCTACCAGCAGCTTCACGTTCGACTCTTTCGCCGCAACATGCGCTCGGACGATGCCCGCGAGCGAGCATTCGTCCGTGATGGCGATCGCCTCGTAGCCCAGTCGGCCGGCGCGTTCGGTTAGCTCCTCAGCATGCGACGCGCCGCGAAGAAACGTGAAGTTCGAGAAGCACTGAAGCTCGGCGTAACCGGGCAAGCCAAAGGAAACTGAAGACATGGCTTCACCCGAACAGCCCGTGCAGATACCAGCGCGGTTCGTCTTCCGCGATAGCGCCGATACGCTCGCGATAGATCCAGTAGCAGATGTGGTCGTCGGCCTCTGCAACGAAATAATCGCGTGTCACGACCTCGCCACGAAACCATCCTGCCTCCACACGTTCTCCCGACGACACTGTGCGCAGTGGGCTGCCATAGAATGGCCGCTCGCCGCGCATCAGGAGCTTGATCGGTGCATCCAGTAGCCATGTAGGGCGCGGCGTATCAACGGCTGGCGGCTCGTACTTCGCACCCTCCGTAACAGGTACCCAGCGCGCAGCCACTTCCGGACGATGATCGGCAACGGGCGCCGCGCGAAGCACGTTTTCCGCGCCGAGACGCGCAACGAGAAGTTCGATCAGACGCGCGTGATCAGCGGCCGTGCCACCCGACTCCGGAAATAGCGAGTCAGATGCTGGTTCTGCAGCAGAAGCCTTTTGTACGACAAGCTGCAGCGCTATAACGGCAGCCGGGAGATCCGTGCGTCCGAGCCGCTCCTTTAACAATCGGACAAGATGATCCTCGCGCCATGTTGGTTCTGCGAGCGACACGTCGATCGTTGTTGGCTCGATTGCATCACGGCCGCGCTCATGCTCGAGCAGCAGGGCAATCCGGGTCACAGCCAGTTGGCGCTGCGACAACCAGCCTGTCAGTTGCACAACGAGCCTGCGGGCTGCGAAAAGGCATGCCTCTGCGTGTTCGATGCGATCAGGGAGTTCAACGCGCGCATGGAAAGTTGCTGGCGTCTCGAACCATTCATACACTTCGGGTGAATCTCCATATGCGCGATCGAGCACGTCCAGCAATGCTGTCCCGCAGCGCTTTTTCAATCCTGCGCGAGGCAGGCGGATAAGTTGGCCGACCATCTCGCATCCGATGCCCGTCAGCCAATCGATATGACATCGTGCTGGTATCGGCAATCCAACGGGAAGGTCGCCGAGGGCACGAGTAAGCGACGCGTGCGACAGAGCAATACCTCCTCGATGACGCGCCAGCATCCACGCCCCTTGCCCGGTCGGTGCCACGCTCACGGTCGCAGAGAGTCCGATGGCGTCAGCCACGCCGCGCGCCATTTTTCGGAGCGATCTGATTCCACCGAAAAGGCGCAGGCTCGCTGACACGTCCACAAGCACCGTGCTTTCTTCGGCGATAACTACCTGTGGCGAAAGATTCAGAAGCCCAGTGGCAAGCTCTCGTACAGCGTCGACCTCGCCCGTGGCGTTGCGATCGTGCATGACGGTATGCGGTGCGAGCGTGAGAACGCCGCCGCGCCGCATTCCGATACGTATGCCAGCGCGGCGCGCAAGCGAATCAGCCGCGATGACGCGTTCCTTCTCAAGCACGGCAAGCCCATCAGGTGCCTCATACGACCACTTCGGCCGGAACACTTCGAGGCACAACAGCGGGAGATGGACTCCTATCCACAGTTGCATGGCGCTTCACATTCAAAATCGGGGAGGGCGTCAGGGGAACGAACAGTGGCTCGTCGCGCGCCGGGCCGCGACGCTTGACGAATTCAACGGCTACGCCACCTTTCGTGGAACGAATCGCGAGTCGCAATGGCGCCGGCGATGCATCACGCGTCGTTGCCAACGGTCGAATCAAGAAAAATAGTGACTCCGACGCTTGCGCAGCGAGATGAAGACGCCGTAGTGACTCTGCCCGGACGTGACCCTGCCAGAAGAGAAGCGCACCGCACGTGCCGGCCCTTAAAATTTGCTCGGCTGCCCACAATGCGTCGGCGGTCTTGGGTGCCTTCACGGTCATCAGGTTATCGGCACTCAGGCCCCACCAGGCGAGGGCCGTCGGCTGGACTGTGTGCGGTGGCTGCAGCAATACGAGCGGCTTTGCTGAGAGCTTTTCGAACGCGATTCGAAGTAGACGCAACTCCCCGCATCCATGCTGTTGGACCAGCAGATCAGTGAGCGCGCCGCGCGGCCAGCCGCCTCCTGGCAATTCCGCCGCAAGGTCGGCATTGCCGCAATCGACCACCCTCGCCGTACCGCGGGCGAGCTGATTTCCCTTCCACAGGTCCGGATGAATTGCTTCGGGCAGCAGGACTGCGCTCATGGCCGCTCCAAGGTTAAGTACTGTATAAAAACACAGTATAGACTGGATGTCGGTTTCGCTAGCACTCCTTGTCTCAGTTGAGCCGTGTACGTCGCCACGAAGTCGGCTGCCTGACACGGTACACGCCCGCTCGTTCGACCCTGAGTGCCGCCAGGCGCTCGGCGGCGCCAAAGTTGACACCGACGCGTACACGGCTGTCAGTGTTCGCGTCGCGCGATGACGAAACGAAGAGCGGTCGGCTCCGGTTGTGCGCGCGATGTTCGTCCCGGTGGCTCGATCGTGGCCCGGCGGTCTGGTACCCATCATCCTGGATCGTCGAGGCGTACAGTATGAAACGCCGATGGGACTGTGACCATAGTTCACGCCGCTCCGATACGAGAACCCACAGAATCCGTTACTGTGTAACGAACTCAGGTAAGTGGCGTCAATGCGCTGGCGGAAGGTGCTCGGCGGCGGCTGGCGTGACGCGCCTCAGAATAATTGAACTTCCGATCGCTGGTCCATACTGTTCCTTATTAGGCAGGGTCGTGAGACAGTGTGACGAATGGCCAGCCAGCAGAGCTTTGTTTGGTGACGCATTTCAAGCTACGGCGTGGGGTTGAATAAGGACACAAGCGGCCTATACGGATCTATTCGAATCGTTGGCGGCGAGCGCAGCGTTTTTGACAAACTAATTGCACACAGTACTTGCCCGCAGAGAACGCTCATGATCGGGAATATAGGAATCTGCCTCGGATTGCCGAACTCAACGCGCTAAACAGCCGACGCTTTGAAATGGCCGGCTTGAACCGCGCGTGCAGATGTGGTCACCGGGTCATGCTGAATCTGGCGGATTGGCACGAGCTCGTGATATTGGGACGGCGTCCCACCGTCAGCCATTCTATTCTGATATCGGATGCCCCTTGCTTGTCTCACTTCTTTATCCGGCGAGGCCAAGTTGAATGGTCAGAGAAGTGGTCCAAGAAGAGGGTCGATAAGGTCATGCAGTCGCAGGTGCCACATCGAACAGGACAAGAAGCGTAGCCGATACTGTGCCGATTCACGCCAGTCAGGCGTCGGACAATACCGCAGATTGAAGGTGGAGCAGATGTGCCGGCGACGAAGATCCTGGCTCGACCAATAGATGACTACCATTTGTCGCAGCGGGGACGATGTCATCTATCGACCCCACCGTGACCCGACGATCCGCAAGCGCTCCTGCGGATCAATCAAACCCAACGGTCAACCGAGTGCTTACAGGCGGTTATGGATTCCCAGCGCAATCTTTGTCTTTGAGCCGGCTTGTGTGTTGATCGTCTCGTCGCTGCCATACGAATTACGGGTGACCGCGGTTGCGAATTCTGTCGCGATGGTTTGTGCGCTTTGACCACGTTGCGAAGTAGGCGCGCCCGCAGCTGGTTGATAAAACGGCGCCGGACCGTAGCCACTGGCAAAGACGGGTGCGGCGAAGGAGACTGACACTGCAACAACCAACGACGCGATAATCTTGTTACCCATGAACGACTCCATAGTATGGTGAAGTTTTGAAAATTGCGTCGAGGCATGCGGGACGTTCCCCGACGAACTCGTCAATTCAGAAGCGAAAACCATAAAAGTTTCCGTTTCTATGGCAGACGCGTATTTTGAGATACACGACCCGTGGTTACAGGTGCTGCACATGAAGAGGATGTTATGGCGCTCCGGCAAATCGCAAATCCTGTTTTTCGACTCGGAAGTCCGCAAATTCGATGTACGCAATCGATCTCAGTGCTAACCGATCGCCATAGAAGCGGTTGCTGTTATCGCATAAAGAGGTGTGCCTGATCTAGGGCGACGCAGTGGTATCGGTGGCCAGCGCCCTGAAGCGGACGAAGGTGCGAGAGCGCTTCGGCGCCGAAGGCCGGACGGCAGAGAAAAAGGCGATTCGCAGCTCAGGGCGCTTCGAGCAACACCGGCGGGTGCACCGAACGAAATCGATGAGGAGCGACCCGCGTACCTTTCGCGTGGAAACTAGGGAAACGCCCGCATGCGAGGCTTGCTGTACACCGCTTCCTGCGGACGAGCGTCGACGTCGTAGTTTCGCTCACGATTGTTTGGCGAAGCAAGTACCTAGGCGTGTCGTTGCCGTCGAATGCGTCGCGTGGCGGATCGTCCGATCTTCGTCCTTGCATGGAAAAACGAAGTCGGCAGATTTCCCGTCGTCCCCTCTGCTGGCCTTGCGATTGAGCCCAGCTGCAAACTACAACGTCGCGCAGACGGCTCATGATCGTGTGCAAATCAACCGTCAAGGGCTTTTCTCAACCGTCGGACTTGCTGTAGCGCTTGTTCGGGAGTGGCGATATTTGCGAATCCCATCAGCAGGCCAATGGGCGATCGCCGGCGTATATGCCATTCGCTCAACGCCATGACCGCCAAGCCGTCGGCATTTGCCGCGGCCGCGAATGCCTTATCGTTGTACTTTGGCTTTAAGTACCCGAGCACATGGATGCCGCCCGCGCGCTCGGGCACGTGCAACAGCTCACCGAACACCTGAGCCAGAGCCTGAACCAGATAAGTGCGCCTCGCCGCATAAAGTGAGCGCATCTTCTTAATGTGCCGGGCAAAATGGCCCTGTTCCATGAAATCCGCCACCGTGGCCTGAAAAAGGACGGGACTGCTGCCCAGTTGAGCCACCGAGTTACGGAACTTGCCGATTTCTTGTTCCGGAACCACCAGGTAGGCGAGACGCAATCCCGGATATAGCACTTTGCTGAACGTGCCAGCGTATAGTACGCGCCCTCCGTGGTCCAAGCTCTTGAGAGGCGGAAGGGGACGGCCGTCGTACCGGAACTCGCTGTCATAATCGTCCTCCACGATCCAGGCGCGCTGAGCTTGGGCCCATTCCAGTAATGCCAACCTTCTCGGCAATGAAAGGGCGACGCCGGAGGGACTCTGATGTGTCGGAGTAACCACTGCGAACCGGGCGTCAACGGCGTGACGCAGGCCGGCTTCCACGTTAAGGCCGTCGTCATCTACCGGCAGGGGAACCAATTGCATGCCAGCATCTTCCAGGAACCGTCGAGCGTGTAAATAGCCAGGATCCTCGAACCACCCGGTATCACCGTGCTGGAACAAGGTCCGCCGAATTAATTCCAGTGCTCCGCGGTATCCCGCAGTTACGAAGACCTGATCGGGCGTGCACGCGATGCCGCGGGAAACCGCCAGATATGCGGCAATCGCCCGTCGTAGCGGCTCATATCCGTTGGAATCTGCGTTGACCATGTCCCCGATGTTCATCGAGCGCAAGTTGCGCCCGGCAAGCCGAACCCAGGTTTTCCGGGGAAAAGCGTCCAGTGCGGGCAATCCCAGCTGTAAAGGCCTGGTTCCCGATGCTTTGACCTGATTTGGTCGGCGAAGAACGCTCGACCCAACTGGTGTCGTAGCGCCGATGCGCCCATCCAGCTGTGGAGACACGATTGTGCCTGCAGGTCCGCGTCCTATCAGATAGCCTTCGCTGCTCAGTATCTGATATGCCGCCTCGACAGTACCGCGTGCGAGATTCAGCTCACTCGCGAGACTTCGAATCGAAGGCACGCGGTCGCCAGGAGCCAGCTTGCCGGTGGCGATTGCATTTCGAAACCGCCAATACAGCTGCAAATAAATCGGCGACTCCTGGTCTGTCAGCGATTTGAAGTCAGGTAAGTCCATCGCGATGTCCCAGTCGGTTGGAAACTTCTTGTGCCTATTGAGTAGGTCACCGTTCTTCTAAACTGGCGACTCGGTAACTCGGATATCGCCATGACATTAACCTCCTTACGTCATATCGACAACGATCAAGATTGTATCGCCTGCTATGCCGTCATGCTGGAGCTGCGCCCGAATCTAATCGGGCCGGAAGCTTTTGTCGCACAGTACCGACGGCAGTCAGAACAGGGCTACCGTCTGCTCGCTGCATGGCAGGGAGAACAGATTGTCGCGTTGGCGGGTTATCGGTTCCAGGAAAACATGCTGTACGGTCGCTTCGTCTATATCGATGATCTGGTGGTAGGCGCCTGCGTACGCAGCCAAGGCCTTGGGCGACAACTGATTGAAGCGGTACGCGAAGAGGCTATACGGCTGCGCTGTGATGGGCTTGTGCTCGATACAGGTCTGTCGAACGCATTTGCTCAGCGCTTTTACTTCCGACAAGGATTGGTGGCAACAGGATTGCATTTTGTTGAGGCGGTTGACTGATGAGCACGTTTCTTCTGTTGGAATGCAGCCCGCATCGTGAGCGCTCCCTGGGTGGCCAGTTGGCGCGCGACGCTATCGAACAGTTCCAGTTTGGACGCCCGGAGGTCCGGCTCGTGACGCGCAACGTCGCGACCGATGGGTTGCGCGCCCTTTCAACAGCATACGCGCAGGGTCTCGTCGAGTCATGGGCGCATACGTCGGATGCTTTCCTGGATTCCGAACGGTTGATTGTTGAACTGGAGCAGAGTGCCTGCGTGCTGATTTCCACGCCTATGCATAACTTCGCCGTGCCTTCAGCACTGAAGTTGTGGATTGATCACGTTGTGCGTGATGGACGCACGTTCAAACGAGGGACTCGAGGGAAGATCGGGTTGCTGAAAGATCGCCCGACGCTAGTTCTTGTTCGCTCCAGCACTCCATGCGTTGGCGAAAGAGCGAGCCAGCCTGATTTTCTCACGCCGTATCTACGCCATGTTTTTTCTGTTATCGGAATTCATAGTACCGAGTTCGTTTATCTTGCTGGGCAAAACCCGACAGCGGGCGACATTGCGATTGCGCGCGCGAAACTGACCGCATCTCTTGAATTTTCATCGCGGGTGTTCCGGTCGGTGCGCAACACAGAACGGACTGGACGTTAGGAAGGTTCGATTTCTACCGCGGATGGTTTCCACGGCGGGTGTGACGTCTGAATAGCACAGTGCTTGAGGTGACGTGATACCGAAGACCACACCCAAGCCACCTACTTGTCAATATGAAGCGTCCATCCGGTGGCCGGTGTTTCAAATGGGTAGTTTGAATCAGTGTTCGCCTAGGTAGGTTTTTTAACAAATTTTCCGGTAAGGAGTGTGGTCGGTATTTCCGAATCTTTTCAACGCATTATTCGCGTTCCCGGCGGTCTCAAAACAACTCACCGAACACAATAGCAGCTTGGTTCGCGAACGGACGCCGAATCCGTTGTTCAACAGCGGTCTTCGGGTCGTGCATAGAAAAATTCGTTTCATTCTCTGCTTCTAAAGGCTTTCCTGAGAATCACATCGCGCGATTCGTCTGTCCGTTCGCGCCATTACCAACTTTGCTCCTATTACAACGACCGATTTGAGCGGCTTTAGCCGCTCTTATGTGGCGACGCCAACCAGGATACGCTCGTTCTGACGAGTTGCATATGCGTACTAGAAATCATCTTCAGCTAATAACCGCGATTGCGTCTTCTGTCATTGCATTATCAGCGTGCGGAAGGAAGGAATCCGTTCCAAAACCTCAGATACCTGAGATTGGCTTCGTGACGGTAAATCCACAGGCAGTACGTGTCTCCACTGAACTGCCGGGACGGACTAGCGCATATCTGGTGGCACAGGTGCGTGCTCGGGCGGACGGGATTGTACTTAGCCGCGACTTTGTCGAGGGGGGTGAGGTAAGGGCAGGTCAACGCCTATACAAGATCGACCCTGCTCCATATGTCGCCAAGGTAGATGCCGCGAAGGCCGCTCTTGCCAAGGCCGAAGCAAGTCTCATTACAGCCAGTGCTTTGGCAAAGCGGGATAAGGTGCTCGTCGCGGCAAGTGCGATTAGTGAACAGGATTACGAGAATGCCGTCTCTGCCGAGCGGGTGGCTGCCGCCGACGTCGCTGCGAGAAAGGCCGAAGTTGAGACAGCGCAAATCAATCTTGGCTATACCAACGTAATCGCGCCAGTGACAGGTCGCACCGGCGTCTCGCAGGTTACGCCAGGCGCCTATGTTCAGGCGAATCAGGCAACTTTGATGGACACCATTCAGGAAATTGATCGCGTGTACGTCGATGTCGCGCAAGCTAGCCTCGACGGACTCAAGCTTCGTCGAGCCATTCAGGAAGGGCGTTTAAAAACGTACGGTCCGAATGCGGCCAAGGTGACCTTGATTCTTGAAGACGGTCGTGAGTACCCACAGAAAGGCACTTTGCAGTTTTCTGATGTGACCGTAGACCAATCTACTGGTTCAGTGAGGTTACGGGCGGTGTTTCCGAATCCCGATCGCGTGCTACTGCCTGGCATGTTCGTCCAGGCACGAGTGGAGACAGGTATCGATGAACACGCGTTTCTTGTACCGCAGGTTGGTGTCACGCATGACCAGAAGGGACATGTGAATGCACTCGTAGTCGGCCCCGATAACAAGGTGGTTATACGCTCACTCGTCACTGCCGGCACTTACGGCGCGGATTGGCTCGTCGACAGTGGTCTGCAGCCTGGTGATCGAGTGATCGTTCAAGGTACAGGAAAGGTGCGTCCCGGCATGATGGT
Source organism: Paraburkholderia sp. PGU19 (assembly GCF_013426915.1). Lineage (GTDB taxonomy): Bacteria > Pseudomonadota > Gammaproteobacteria > Burkholderiales > Burkholderiaceae > Paraburkholderia. Next base: position 1,350,725 of record NZ_AP023181.1, on the reverse strand, counting down.
AAAGGCAGTTCCGGCGACAAATGCGGCAGCGGTAATCAGGTCCTCAACGGAACTTGCCGTCCGACGCAGCCCGTCACCCGGCACGCCCGCCTCACAATCTGCAGCCTCTGGCGTTTGAGTAGGAGTAGCGTCAATTGTCCAAGTTCTTTATCGATCGCCCGATTTTCGCGTGGGTGATTGCGATTATCCTGATGCTTGCGGGTGCAGCGTCCATCGTTGAGCTGCCGGTTGCCCAGTATCCGCAAATCGCTCCGCCTGCGATCCAGATCACAGCAAATTACCCCGGTGCTTCCGCAAAAACCGTCGAAAGTACGGTGACCCAGGTCGTCGAGCAGCAAATGAGCGGTCTTGATCACCTGCTGTACATGTCGTCGAACAGCGATGACTCCGGGGGCTCAACGATTACGATTACGTTCGCGCCGGGCACAAATCCGGACATCGCGCAGGTCCAGGTGCAGAACAAGTTATCCCTTGCGACACCGCTTCTGCCTCAGGCCGTGCAGCAGCTGGGCTTGCAGGTCACGAAATCAACTAGCAGCTACCTGTTATGGATTGCGTTCACATCAGATGATGGGAGCATGTCTTATGTCGACTTGACGGATTACGTCGCGTCACATGTTCTTGACCCTATTAGCCGTATCAACGGTGTCGGTCAGACGCGTCTGCTGGGGTCCCAGTACGCGATGCGGATCTGGCTCGATCCCTCAAAGCTGACCAACTATTCGCTTACACCATTAGACGTTACGCATGCGATCTCGAATCAAAACGTACAGATTGCGGCCGGACAGATTGGTGGCACGCCAGCTGTAGGAAACACGGTAATGCAGGCGACCATTACCGCAGCCACACTTCTCCGAACACCGGAGCAGTTCGGCGACATTCTGTTGAGAGTCAATCAGGACGGGTCACAGGTACGTTTGAAAGATGTGGCTAGAGTTGAGCTGGGCGCCGAGACGTACAGTTTCGATACCAAGTTCAAGGGGCAACCTGCGGCCGGCTTCGGAATCCAGCTTGCGCCGGGTGCCAACGCACTGCAGACGGTCAGCGCAATTCAAGCGAAGGTGAAGGAACTGTCAACCTCGTTTCCGCACGGACTTGCGGTCCATTACCCGTATGACAGTTCGCCGTTTGTGCATAAATCCATCGAGGAAGTCGTCAAGACACTGCTCGAAGGGATAGTGCTGGTATTCCTGGTGATGTATCTGTTCATGCAGAACCTGCGAGCAACGTTGATCCCGACAATTGCCGTACCTGTAGTGTTGCTCGGTACGCTTGGCATCGCGAACGTGCTCGGTTTTTCGATCAACGTGCTGTCGATGTTTGGACTTGTGCTTGCGATCGGCCTGCTTGTCGACGATGCAATCGTGGTTGTTGAGAACGTAGAACGCGTGATGATGGAAGAGGGGCTTTCACCACGGGAGGCAACTCGCAAGGCAATGGGGCAGATCACAGGCGCGCTGATTGGTGTCGCACTGGTCTTGTCGGCTGTGTTTGTTCCGGTTGCGCTCTCGGGTGGATCTGTCGGCGCGATCTATAGAGAGTTTTCTGTGACTATTGTCTCGGCAATGGTCTTGTCGGTACTCGTCGCGCTGATCTTGACTCCGGCACTTTGCGCGACGATCTTAAAGCCGATTCCACGCGATCACGAGACCGAAAAGGGAGGATTCTTCGGCTGGTTCAACCGGATGTTCGATCTTAGTCGCGTCAAGTACCAAGGCGGTGTGCATCACGTCATCCGACGCTCGGGGCGCTGGATACTGATCTACCTGGCGGTTATCGCTGGTGTTGCGTTACTTTTCATACAGTTGCCGAAGTCGTTCCTTCCAGACGAGGACCAGGGGTACATGTTCGTCATCGTGCAAACGCCGCCTGGTTCGACGAAGGAAATAACTGGAAGCACGCTTTCAGATATCAACGACTACTTGCTGACCAGCGAGAAGGACGTGGTCGATTCCGTATTTACGATGAATGGGTTCAGCTTTGCCGGCCGGGCTCAAAACGCGGGACTTGCGTTCGTGAAGCTGAAAGATTTCGAACAGCGTCGGCGCACGGATCAAAGCGTTCATATGTTGATTCGACGCGTGGCTGCGCACTACGCGAAATACAAGGATGCGAAAGTCATTCCCTTTAACCCTCCTGCGATCCGTGAATTGGGTACGGCGTCGGGATTCGACTTTGAATTGACGGATAACGCTGGTGTTGGACACGAGGCCCTGATGGATGCGCGAAATGAACTGTTACGGATGGCTTCCGAGGATCCGATACTTTCGCTAGTACGCCCTAATGGCCTCAACGACACGTCCACGTATCAAGTTAATATCGATCGGGAGAAAGCCCAAGCGCTTGGTGTGTCGCCGTCCGCGATCGACCAATCCTTGTCTATCGCGTGGGCATCTCAATATGTGAACAATTTTCTCGACGCGGACGGTCGGATCAAGCGGGTCTACGTGCAGGCTGATGCGCCGTTCAGAAGGATGCCAGAAGACCTGAGCCGATGGTATGTACGTAACGACGCTGGGACGATGGTGCCGTTCAGCACTTTTGCTGACAGCCGGTGGGCATACGGCTCTCCAAAGCTTGAACGCTACAACGGTGTGTCGTCTGTCGAGATTTTGGGCCAAGCTGCGCCTGGAAAGAGTACCGGACAGGCTACGGCAGAAATGGAAGCGCTCGCGAAAAAATTGCCGGCAGGTATCGGTCATTCGTGGACTGGATTGTCGTTCCAGGAAGTTCAATCTGGCTCGAAAGCTCCGATCATCTACGGCACGTCGATTCTCGTTGTGTTCCTTTGTCTTGCGGCGCTATACGAGAGCTGGTCGATTCCGTTCTCCGTGGTTATGGTCGTGCCGGTCGGAGTGATCGGCGCTTTGCTCGCGACGACACTCCGAGGCCTTGAGAATGATGTCTTCTTTCAGGTCGGTCTTTTGACAACCGTCGGGCTGTCAGCAAAGAATGCGATCCTCATTGTCGAATTCGCGCGTGAACTGCAGGATAGGCAGGGGATGGGGCCGGTCGATGCAGCGCTTGAGGCGGCGCGCCTGCGACTGCGCCCGATCATCATGACGTCCCTCGCGTTCATCTTTGGGGTATTTCCGCTTGCTGTCAGTAATGGCGCTGGGTCCGCTAGTCAGCATGCAATCGGGACGGGAGTGATAGGTGGGATGCTGACGGCGACATTCCTGGCGGTCTTCCTGATTCCAATGTTCTACGTAAAGGTGCGGACGATGTTCGATCGTAAGAGTGGTGGCGTTGGTGAGGCCATGAGCCCGGTAGAGGAGCACGAGCAGTAAGCGCCTGCGCCTAGTGACGACGAAATCATCGAGAATGTCTATGAGACCTTTTGTTCTAACCATCGTAGCGGGAACGCTTATGGCGGCAGGCTGCACAATGATCCCTGAGTATCAGCGTCCTGCCTCGCCGATCTCAAACACGTATCCAACAGACGGAGTGTATGCGATACAACCGGCTCGCGGCGCTGGGGACCGCAGTGCGAACGACCACGCTGCGGCCGATATTGGATGGCGTGAATTCTTTGTCGATCCAAGGCTGCAGAAGCTTGTGGAAATCGCTCTCAGTAATAGTCGCGATTTACGCGTGGCGGTTCTCAATGTGGACGCCGATCGCGAGCGGTACCGCATCACTCGAGCCGCCGCCTTCCCTGCGATTGATGCTTCGGCGGGGGCAAACCTACAACGGACGCCCAAGGATCTGTCAGTTTCCGGACAAACCGTTTCGAGGGACTACACGGTGGGCTTGAACACGTCTTGGGAAATCGATTTCTGGGGACGTATTCGGAGTTTGAGCGGTGCAGCACTCGCGCAATATCTCGCAACGGCACAGGCGAGAAAATCGGTTCAGATTGCGCTTGTGGCACAGGTTGCAGACGAGTACCTAACGTTGCTTGCGTACGACGATATTCTGACCGTCACGAAGAATACGCTTTCGACAGCGCAAGCCTCCTATGACTTGACGAAGCTTCAGTTCGAGACTGGCGTTGGCTCTGAACTTAGCCTGAGAGAGGCGCAGGGCGTCGTAGAGCATGCGCGGGCAAATCTCGAAGCGCAAGCCCGTGTGAGGGCACAAGCCGAGAACGCGCTCGTGCTTCTAATTGGTGAACCGTTGCCGGACGATCTGCCGCACGGGTTGTCGCTCGACGCACAGAGTCTGCTCGCAGATGTTCCGGCGGGGTTGCCGTCAGATTTACTTTCACGTCGCCCCGACATCATGGCGGCCGAAGAGCAACTGATTGCAGCCAACGCGAACATTGGAGCGGCGCGGGCCGCGTTCTTCCCCAGAATTTCTCTCACCGGAGCTTTCGGTACGGCGAGTCCGACATTGGGGGACCTTTTCAAGGCCGGATCGGCAGCTTGGAGCTTCGCTCCGCAGGTGGCCTTGCCGATCTTCGAGGGGGGGCGAATATCGCGAACCTGGATCGAGCAAAAGTTCTCAAACAGATAGAGATTGCGAACTACGAGAAAGCAATCCAGTCAGCATTCCGTGAGGTCGCGGATGGCCTTGCTGCGCGCGGGACATACGACCACGAGATCGCGGCCCTTCGGCGCGACCAGGACGCGCAGCAGCGCCGCTTTGATCTAGCGTACGCACGATATCGAAGCGGCGCCGATAGTTATCTGTCGGTGCTGACCGCCCAGAACGATCTTTATTCGTCAGAGCAACAGTTGGTAGTTACTCGACTCGCGCGATGGACGAGCATTGTTGACCTGTATCGAGCTCTTGGTGGGGGCTGGTTAGAGCACTCTGGTGACGAGCCACTAGCGCCGGATGCTACTGCGGGCTATGTGCATGTAACCTCGCATGCAGGTTGAACTGCGGGCCGATGAAGGGCAGCCATCTATCGGCGCCAAGGTTTTGTCGCAATAGCTTGCCTTTTCTCGCTGCGGTGACCGACCGTATCCGTTGCCGCTGGGAGGAACCGTTTGCTGGCCCGTCGATTTGTGCACCGGCATGGCCGTTCGTCTGTGCGTCATGAGATCTCGTGAGTTCGTGACGCATTAAGTCACAGCCCCGCCGAGGACCCTTACCATGAATCGGCCACGAAACGGCGGCCAACCGCCGAAGCGCCTGGTGGATTCGTGCCACCCTCCGATATCGTGGGGGCCCACTATCGGATGACGGCACGACGTCGTGTCGACGTACCCGACGTCGGCGGGCGGAGGTCTTGACATACTTTTGCTCGGCTTCGAGCCTATCGGGAAGCCGTGCCGATCGGGAGTGTGGTCCGCCCGTATCGATCAGGCGGCTATTGAAGCAAGTGGGTCAGAATATTCATTGACGATATGCGACTTCGCCATGAAGAGATAACCAAGGCCATAGACGGTTTGCAGCCGGGGCCCACTTCGATCGTCGAGCGCAAGCTTTGAGCGAAGCTTGTAAATGTGCTGCTCGAGGGACCTGCCCGCCAGCTCCGCGCCCTTGCCCCAGACGGCGGCCGCAAGCTGCTCGCGGCTCATTAACTTTCCCGGGCTCATGAATAGCAGCCACGCGAGGCTCAGTTCTCGCGCGGTCAACGAGACACAGCGGTCGCGGAACCTCACGGTGCGGGCCGTCCGGTCGATCGTGTATCCGGCCACCGTCAGCCGTTCTATGACCTGCGAGCGGTGACGGCGCACGATGAGGCGCCGCGTCCGCGCCATAATCTCATCGACGCCAGCCGTGTCGAGGGCGATTTCATCGACCCCGGCATCCAGTGCTTCAATTACGGCCTGGCAATTCCACGAACGGCCGATCATCATCATTGGCAGATCAGCGCGGAAATGACACGTGCGCCATCTGATCGCCGCGAGCGCCGGCAGCTGGCTTTGCGTCGCATCGAAGATAATGAGAGCCGTCGCGTTATGTTGGAGAAAGCGGAACATCGAACGCTCGTCGGTGAAACGCGTGCAGGAAATTCCGTTCTGTTCAAATCCTTGACTGACCTCGTTGAACAGCGTGTCCCTGAAAGTGAAAAAAGCAATTCGCATGTGTACTCCGAGTACATCGCGGCCTCTTTTCAAGAGTGCCGATATCCCCCGTCATTGGTCTTTGTCGCTCTTCTTATCTTGCGGCGTTCGTTTCGAGGAATTCACTCGCCCTATCTCGGCTTGGAGCGGTTGCGCCAAACGCATATGTAATTTATCTATTCCATCCGAATGCTATATCGGAGGCATTCGATTGCTTGGGGCGTACCCAGTTCCAATTGATGCGAGCGTACTGGCCGGTAGACGAAGGCACGCTCGAAGAAATCCTCACCGTTGTGTGTCACGGGTGGCGTAATTGAGCCGGGATGTGCGGCTTAATCAAACTAGAGGAAGCAGGGATAAAGCGAAGATTCAAAGGTTCTAAGAATGCGGTGTTTTGTCTCGTTTGGCAACCGCGATTTCACGTTTATGACTCGTCTCGTGTGTTGCCTCAACGGTGTATCGCGTCAGGCAGTGCTAGTTGTGGTTAATAACAGCGGATAATTTTCTGTAATTGTGACTCGAATGGCTATTCACCGTTACATAGTAACGACGCGTGATAGAAGTTCGAACCGTGTCACAAATACCGCGTTGAGCCCGGTAGGCAGAGGACCCAAGTAATCGTGCCTCGGCTGATATCCGGATGGTTCACGGGTGCGCAAACCGACAACAATGAATTGTTTTGGTGGTACCAACCTTCAGGAACGCATCGCTCTACACTGATTCCATCGGACATCCAAGACATCACGCGAAGGACACTTCCCGGAGGAAAATCATGAAAATGGCTCAGGCTTTTCGTCGCATCCGCTATCGCCCTGTCGACTGCCCCATCGTTCGCGCAATCGACGCCCCTAACGGTCAATGAGGACGTTAGAGCCCAACTAACGCAGGAAAAGATGATGTATGGATACTCCGGCTCCGACGAGCGGACACGGACAGCGAAATCCGGTTCAAAACCGACTGTGGTGCCGCCGCATCGGATAACTGGAGTGGAGTTGGGTCGCTACTCGTTATCAGTGGTGCGGCCGTCGTTTTGATTCCGTCGAAGCTTGATTCGGTCTGAGGCACTGATGGTAAGCCAGGTCGCAGGCGCCGAGGTTTCGATCGCCGAGACGGCGGATTTCGCGTAGCAATCGGCTGAACGAATGCCGAGTTACCTGGGATGACAGGAGTCGCCGACAGTGGTGAGGACGAGTCAGTTGCCTGAAACCGAATCAGTCCTGGCAAGTCCGAGGCGCAGGTATGCGCTCGGTCCGGCCGGATCGGTATCTCAGGTCGCATTGATTAAGCTTCGCGTTACTCGGTAACGCAGTCTGGATGCCTGTACTCGACGACAGATTTGGCCGCTATTCGATATCGACTTAAAGATCTGAAGGCCCACCGAGTGATATACGTCGTAGATGCACGGCAGAAGTCACACTTTGCGAACCGTTTTTCGGTCGCGCATCACGCCGGCTATGTCGCACCCGAGGTGCGTACAGAGCATGTGGGGTTTGGGGTAGTGCTGGGTGGTAACGGGAAACCCCGAAAGACCTGCAGTGGCGGCAACGTCAAGCTATCGGAACTGTTCTCGGAAGCGACGCGTCGAGCGTGCGATGTTGTCGCTCATAAGAACCCAGAAATGGACGAACGAGAACGGCGTGCTATTGCTAAAACCGTAGGGTTCGGCGCGGTGAAATATTTTGATTTGGTCAAAAACAGATGCGCCGGTTACTCATCCGAATGGGTGATAATTCTGTATCTTGACGGCAACACGGGGCCGTATCTCCAGTACGCCTATTCGAGGACGCGAAGTGTCCTGCGTCGCGCAGGTGAATGGAACAATGCTTCGCCATTTCGCCTGTCTGAAAGATGGGAACGGTGACTGGCGCTACACTTGGTCAGGTTTGCTGATGCGGTGCATGCGGCTGCGTGAGACAGCTCGCCGCGCATACCTTTACGAACTCACAAGTTCACTAATGCGATTCTATGAAGCCTGTCCGGTGCTTACGTCGAATGATGATGTCAAAAAGCATTCGGCTAACCTTGTGCCGGTTTGCAGCCGACACCCTATGCAAAGGGCTCGAATTGTTGGGAATCGACGTGCGTGAGACGAGGTAAGGGACGGCGGGAGCAAGGCGCCGCGTCTAGCATGTGGGACATGGCGTGCCGCACGCCCTTTGCCTTGTGCCCCCGCGTATGGCACGGAAAGGCAGGTCCGGATCAAATAGTCCGCGATGCCCTGTGCGAACGGCGCGTTGGCGTGATTGCCTTTGTGACGGAGCACGGTCCGGGATGAGCTCCAGTCCGCATCAAACACGGATTTTGCTGTCGGTTCCCTGCGAGCGCCGAAGTGTTCACGTTGTCGACAAATTTGGCGCCGCATTGCTTCACTAGCGCCGCGCAAAACTTGTGCAGCACGTTGTTGCGGATGGTCCGCGCAGAATGGTGCCGCGTTGCAGCGTAGACCTGGTTGGGGCAATCGTTTATTGTGAAAAGCCGATTTGTGTTCTTCATTCATGGCAACGTGTATTAACGACGCACGACTACTATGGTCCCGTTACGCTATAACGACCTATGCCGCTTGACCTTACCCGGAACGGATATTACTCTCAGGGCCACTGTTGGGCCCTTCATCCCTGACAGTAAGCTCATGCCATAGAGCCCCTGGAATGCCCGCCAATGCCCTCCCATTGGCGGGCGTTTTTTCAGCTATTTATTTGTGATCACACAGAAACGCGGGCACAGGATGGTCAGTCCAATTTGTGCGTTGTTCAGGTCGCCGGCCGATCCGTCAGTAGCTGAAAGGGCAGACGTGCTTTTCTGGGGACGCTTACTGACGTTACGAAAGAAGTACGTGCAGGGACGTCGCTATATGCGACTCAGGCAGCGCTGGAGAGCGCATCGCGCTCGTCTGCAATTGGGGAGTTGGCTGGATCCGTGGTACACGCGATCAATCAGCCATTGGGTGTAATCGCTAACTACGCAGGAGCGATGCGTCGTTGGCTTGAGCGGGTGGAACCGGACTTACAAGAGGTACGAGACGCAGCCTATGGATTGATCGAAGCGGCGGTCGAGGCTGGTGAGATCGCTGCCAGCCTAAAAGCGATTGCTCGGACATCACCCGTCACGATGTCGAGTATTGATCTTGATGCTGCGATCGGGGAGGTTCTGGCCTTGTCAAGGCATAACTTGGCGTCGCACGGTGTCGCACTCTCGACTAACTTGCAACTACGCGGGATGTCGGTATGCGCTGACAAGGCGTGAGTCCAGCAGGTCCTGCTTAATTTGGTGTTTCGTGCTATGAGCGCAATGACATCTGTGTCCGGTCCGACAAGAGCCTTGCAGATTTCGTCCGAGCGAGTTAGTGAAAATCTCATACGAGTTACGGTAAAAGATAACGGTAGTTCACTGGATAAAACACACTTCACGCATGTTTTTTAGCCACTTTCGACAGCGCTGACCGACAAAATGGGGATGGGGTTATCTGTTTGCCGATCAATCATCGAGGCTCACGGAGGGCACGTGTGGGAGGAGTCGTGCTCTGCTGAGGGCTCAAACCTATGTTTCGAACTGCGTTGTCTCACCTCCGGAGATCGAAAAGCAGCGGGCGATCTCTCCTGATACATAATGCATGTACCGTGAGCGATGATCGCAATTCCGGATGTTTCTGATTACATCCATGCACCGATAGTTGCTGAATAAGCGATACAGCAGTGAGCGCAGAGAACGTATTTCCTCAAACTTCGTGATGGCAGTGTACCTTGCACTCGCGAGTGGAAACATCAAGTGCGCTTCACTTCTCTATAGTCGCGGGGTTCTGCCCCATAGATATCTTTGAATGCACGTGCAAAACCCGCACGGCTCGCATAACCGCAGTTGCGCGCAACCTGATCGATGGTGTAACTGCCCATGCCAAGCTGTGAGGCTGCCTGTTTCATCCGGAGATCGCGCAAAAGTTGCATTGGAGCGCGTCCGATGGCATTGGTAAAACGTGCCATGAAAGTTGACCGACTCATGTTCGCCGTATCGGCGAGGCTTCTAATCGTGTGATTCGCACCGGGGTCCGCGACCATTTCAGCGAAGGCTCGCGCAACTTTGGGGTCACTGAGTATGGAAAAACGCGCTTCCCAGAGGTCGTTCGATTTGAGCGAGCGGCGTAGCAAAGCTACGATGACCTGTTTCAATAACGCGGCCGCCATTGCACCTGCGCCGATTTCTTGCGCCATCAATTCATCGAGCATCGCCTTCAATCGAGACTCTAGATGGTCGTCGGGGTCGAAATGCTCAATGATTGGGCTGGAAAGCGTACCGAACAGATCGAGTGACGAGCCATACAGTGCTTGAAAGTGACCACAAATCATTATTGTCTTCGGCTCGGATTCGCCCGCATTGAATCGATATATGGAGTCGACCATTTGCGCGTACTCCGTCCGAGCGAGGACTCTCGTAATCATCGCGTTCGAGTCATCGGGAACGGGCACTTCAATTTCCAGGGGACACTTGGGTGGAGCAATTATTAGCGTGTGTGGCTTCAACTCCATGGACAGTTCGTCCCTTACATGGATCTTACCTGAACCGGCGATAATGTAATGAAGGCCGGGGGCACTATGACCGTCGATGACAAGTTTGAAACCGGGACTAACGAGGCACTCCGAAAGTCCGATCACCTGGACGTCGAGGAGAGTGATTAGGCCGTTCAGGTCGTTTTGAGAGACAGAAGGTGTGGCTCGTGTCGCCAAGATTAATCTGATCCTTCGGGTGCGTAGGTTCTCTTATCGCACGAGCGCTTCGGTGACCACTCGAGTTCAAACGCCGCCACAGCCCGGTACGGTCGGGTGGTACAGACCTTGGTGGCTACGTAGGCGCCGTGCGCATCGTGCGATGCAGTCTTGAATCGACCCTCCTTGGAGCACTCCAGCTTTTGCCCGGACCCAAGTTGGATCACGAAATAGGTGTTTCATTTTACCTCAACTCTGGCGGCAAGCTGTATGCAGCGTATCGCTGCCAACTGCGGCAAGGCGAAGTCTCACAAGACAGCCTTCCGCCGTGAACGCCGCCTCTCCGTGCGTATGTTCAATGCGGTGGTTGTTGAGGCGCAGGGTCTGATTGACCGCACACGTGTGATTCTCAAGGTGGTTCGCAAAGACCTGATCAAATGCGTGCTCCTGGTCGAACGGCTACCCACGAGGCGGCGCGCGCAATTGGACGAAATTGACGCTGACCGTCTGCACGTTAAGGCACAACGCGCGGGGAAGCCGCGACGCACAGCGCATCAAAATTGCATGCGGCCAGCACGGCTCAAGTTAACGTCCTCCCCCGTTCGACAAGTACCAAGGCGGTTATCTACGTTCCCATGTGAGGCGCGCATCATGCCCCCGATTCTCGCGCTCACACATATATTTGAGGTGGTGCTCCTGTGATTTGAGCTGTCAGAAATTGTATTGAATGTATAGCTGCTCGAAGTCAATGCCAGGATTCGGTTCCTTGATGCTGGCGTTCGATAGATGCTGGAAGCGAAACCCGGCTTCATACTGTTGGCGGGCACCAAAGCTGGCTCCTACTCCTACCATGTCGGCGAATTGAAAAGCGCTGGACATTGTGTAGTGGCTCGAAATTGAGGGATGTGAAAGGAATCGAACGCCAACTCCCGCCTCGACGAAAGGGCGAACCGCTCCGCTACTCTTGATGAAACGGAAGACCGGCGTTACGCCATATTCAAGAATGTTGTCATGCACATCAGCCTTGCCCGAATGCCAGTAAGCAACATGCCCTTCGAATACGGCAGTGAAGTGCCAACCGCCTATTTCCCACCACGACAATTGTGGATCCCAAACAACGCCGAGATCTACCTTGTTCTCATGCACGTCGTGACTATTCGCGATGCCGCCGGCGATCTGTACTCCGATCTGATGAGCAGAGGCAACGTCAGGTGCAGCCATCGAGACTGCTATTAAGGATGCGGTGCATATAAGTGAACGAGACGTTACGCCAGAGAAGGGTCGAACAGTTGGATGCCGGAGAAGTCTTTTTAAAATCTTCACTTGTTCTCGATCTGGTTATAGATTGGCCTTACGTGGAACCGAACAGGATGCCAAGGATTCCGACGCGCATATCGACGAAACGTAGCTGTTTGTAGCTGACTATGGGAGGGCAAGTGTACCCGGGTACGCGTCGTCCTGGAAAGTTGGCGCGACTATACATGCGTATAGAAAATTCACCGTTAAGTGGATTTCCTGGCATAGTCAGGCAAGAGATTTTTCATCTTGGAACACGCGGGAGATCTGGCTCGAAAACGATTCAGGCAAGGAGTGACAGGTATGCGACACATTGCTAGCGGGCTGAGAAAATGGAGTCGAGGTGGCGGATATCGGGCGGCCCTCGACACTCGTTCGTCTTGATTCCGCTCAGGACACGGATGACGCAATCCGTGTTCGACGTGGTCTGTATTCGGTTCCCGATGTAGCTCCAGTACATGTTCGATACCGCTCATGCGTCCTTCAGCGGAGGCGATGAGAGGTTCGACTCGGACCAGCAGTTTCTGACGGATGCGCCTGAATGTCGGGATGTGGATGTCATGAAAAGACGGAACAGTTCGGAGCCCCGTCGTCGTTGCCGCGACTGGCGTGGCAACCGTTGGCAGAGGTTTGGGGAGACGTCTATCACTTCACGACCACTGTGCGTCGGATTTCGAACCCCGGACAGACGCTAGTAGAAGAGAAAGGGATGCAGCTATCAGAACAAGATCTTTAAGAAGAAACTGGCCGGGCATGGCTGAAATGGCCGGAAATCCTCCCGCTGTTGCTTCTGCGACTCCAGGCGTGCTCAAGAAGAAGATGAGTGTGATCAAATAGGTCGCGGCTGACATCGCTGCGCCTAATATGGAGAAAATAGGCCGGAAGGCTCCCAGGATTAGGGCGCCTGCGGTCGACAGCTCAAGTACACGTATCACGTAGCTTGCACCTTGTACACTAAATAGGATGTTTAACCAGCTCATGACGGGGCTGTTGATGATGAACGGTGCGATGCCGTGGGCTTCGTAAGTGGTGAATTTCATACCACCGAACCAAAGAAAGATGACCACCAGCGCCCATCTGAGCAAGGCTAAATGAGAGTGTAAACCGACGCTCTTTTCGGCGATTTGTGGACGAAACTGATTTGTGCGGGTGATCATTTTCGGTACCCTATTCAGGTTGTACGTGGCAGGTGATTCAGAGCCTTTACTGTAGGCCTACCCGATACCGATTTTGAGACCAAATTTCCTCAACAAAATGCTAGAAAGGATCAAACTAGAGAAGAGGACCATCGGCATAAATCTGCGTACCGTGTCAGGCGAGGCAGAGCATCTCTCGACGAATATGTGATCACGGTGGTTCAGCGGTATGTGTTTAATCCCGATTAGCACGCTACCGTCGCGTGCCGTAATTCGGAATCTGCGCGGCATCGACTACTGGGCGTTGCCGGCCACGGGACGCGCCGCTTTGTGTCACCATTGCGCAATGGGTGATTGTGCGCCACAAGCTCTTGTTCAAAGGCTCCGGTATCCGGGAAGCGAGGAAACACACATCATGCGCGAGTAAGCGCTTTCGCGCTATCTCGATAACGAGAGCGTTCCCATGCGCAAAACACTAAGATCGAAACCAGATTCGTCTATGTGCAATCTTCCGGGTCGACGGGCTGGTCGCGATGCACGCTGCGAGCCGGACGGGATGGCGCGGCAGATCATGAGCGTGATTCGTTGGCGCAACTCTACAGGCGCGACCCGTGCGCGTATCTCAACGACATCCAGAGGCGCCCGCTCGCGCATAAGGCGAGCGACTTTGGCGCATAGCAGCCGCCTCGATGGTTTCTGCAAAATGGCTGACTTCGTCTGTTAAAAAGGGACCACTTCTGTTCCGTCGCGTCGTATCGGACGACAGTGTCATGCGATACGACGCAGGTCTGCCATGGACGCTATTGGCAATGCAGTTTGGCGCGCACATCAGTCATAAAGCCCGGCACGAGTGAGTTCCCTAATCATGGCGCGGCAACCCACCGCGGTCTCCGTTGTCCGATGCATCGTTCAAAACGAAGCGCGTTACTCGCCTTCGGTCGCCAGGCGCCGCCATTGCCCCGGTGTCATCCCCATGTTGTCGGTGAAGGCGCGCCGGAATGCTGCCACGGATCGATACCCTACTGCGTCTGCCACGGCCTCGGTGGTCATCGCCGGCTTCTTCAAATCATTTGCGGCCCGGCTCATCCGGATATCGGTCAGCAGTTCAATAGCGGAGCGGCCCAGCTTGTTTTGAGAATGCCGCATGAAGGTTGCGCGTGACATACCGCACAGGTCGGCCAGATCAGGCAGGTTCCACGGCCGTGCCGGATCGGTGAACATGGCTGAAATGGCGAGAGCGAATCGGGGATGACCAGCAAGCGCGAGCAAGCCTGCTGGTGCTTGCTCGGATTCGCTCGCCGCGCGCAGCACCATTGTGAACAGTGCTGATGACAGGGCGTCGAGGATGGCGAACCCGCCCGGTTTGTCACCGGCAGATTCTTCGCGCATCAGCGCCACGAGATTGGCTAGATGGTTCGATGCGGATACGTACGCCTGTTCGCCCTGTCTGGCCGCAGCCTGTACTACCAGATTCGTGGGAAGGTAATCGCGGATCAGGCGATCATGAGGCGGTGCGATGAAAAACCGGCCACATAACATGTCCAGATGCTCGCCCTCGCCATCATTCTCGCTGAGCGTCCATCCCGCGGAAGCCCGGCGATTGTAGGTGGGACCCGAAGCATGCCCGCTGCCGTCGTGAAGCACGTGCGCCGAGCCGCGCGTCAACAGCACGATATCTCCGCACACCAGTTCCCTGGTCGTTCCCGCCTCGGGATCCTCAATAATGGCCCGACCCTTGAGTACGACGTGGTAAGGAATTTCGTGTGCCGCAGACTTGGTCCAGGTCACCCGCCATGGCGCACCGTAAGTGCAGCGGATCTCCAACTGCCCAGAAACGGTGATCATTTGCACGAGATGGCTCAGCCAGTCAACTTGCGACATAGGACCTCCGGAACTTGAGACGATCTAGCGTCTCACGGTGAATCCGCTCCCTTGTACGCACCAGGCCGGCCGGTCACTGAATTGATCGGACCCGTGGCGGAGTGCGGCGAGCGCGTCCTCGAGACGGACCTGCGCCATCTGTCAGGTAACAAGTTTTCGATATTGGACGAAACCCGAGCGATCAACAATGCGATCGTAAAGCTGCATAGCGTTATCGTTGGATTCGTGTGTCAACCAGTGCACGCGGGCCGCTCCCTTACGTCGTGCATCGGTGAAAACATGCTCGATTAGCGCCCGGCCGATGCCGCTGCCACGCGCATTGTCCGCGACGAACAGGTCCTGGAGATAACAATAATTGCCGGTCGTCCAGGTCGATCGATGGTAGATCAAATGCACTAACCCGGACGCTTGTTCGCCTATGATGGCAAGCGCCGCATACATTGGTTCGGCTGGATCCAAGAAGCGCGCCCAGGTCTTGAGCGTCACGGACTCGGGGATATCCACTTCATAAAAACGCTGATAACCTCTCCACAGCGGAAGCCAGATTTCAAAGTCGGCACTCTCGACAGCTCTGATCTCGACTGATTGCATAGAATGTTCCTGAAACAAGAGACGCTAACGGTCACCCATGGTGATCAATTGGACTGGATAGTGTTTCGCCGTTTTTGGTCGCGAATGTTGGTGAATTTCATTCCCCGCTATAGCTCTTACGCTGCCCCTGGCACCCAGCAGGCGCCTTCTCTCGATCCAGACTTCCGCTAGGCCGCCGTCACTTGCAGCCCTCGCTGTACTCCTGGCCGCGTGAGACCATGATCGAGCCAGCGCCGCACATTCGTGAACCGGTCGAAGCCGACGAGCTCGCGTGCCTCATAGAAGCCGATCAGGTTTCGCACCCACCCCAGAAGTGAGATGTCGGCGATGCTGTAGCCGTCGTCCATTACCCATTCGCGTGACACCAACCGTTCGTCAAGGACACTGAGCAGACGCGCTGACTCGGTTACGTAACGGTCGCGAGGACGCTTGTCCTCGTAGGCCTTGCCGGCGAACTTGTTGAAGAAGCCGACCTGGCCGAACATCGGCCCGACGCCACCCATTTGCCACATCAGCCACTGGATGGTTTCGTAGCGCGTATGGGGATCGGTGGAGAGGAATTGCTCCGTCTTGTCAGCGAGGTAGACGAGAATTGCCCCTGATTCGAACAATGCCAGCGGTCGGCCACTCGGCCCGTTGGGGTCGTAGATCGCCGGAATCTTGCCATTAGGATTGAGCGCCAGGAAGGCCGAATCCTGGTTCTCGTTTTCGATGATGTCGATTCGGTGTGGTTCATACGCGAGGCCCGTCTCCTCCAGCATGATCCCGACCTTCACCCCGTTCGGCGTCGGCAGGGAAAAGAGCTGGAGCCTGTCGGGGTATTTCGCCGGCCAGCGGGCGAAAATTGAATGATTGAGCGTCACTTCCATCCTCCTAGACCCGCGGTCTATATGGGAAACCCGGACACATCCCCAAGGTTCCATCCTGAGGGCATCCGGGCTTTGGCCTTACAGTTCCTTCAAACGGAACCTCAAAAGGGTCCGTGAGATGGCCCACGCGACCGGATAGAGTTCAGATCGACCCAGCCGGCGTAACGGCGGGAAAGTCCTTCTCCGGATCGAACACGTTATTAAGAAAGTTCGTCAGGGAATACATGGCGACCAGCGCGATAATCTCCATAACGTTCGCATCGGTGTAGCCGGCATCGCGAACAGCTTTCAGATCGGCGTCAGTGACCTGGCCGCGCTTCTCGATGACCTTGCGCGCGAACTGGACGGCGGCGTCGCGTTTCGGGTCGCTGGCGTGTCCCTTCCGGGCGAGAGTGATCTCATCAGCCGGTAGCTCCGCCATATGCTTGGCCGTGAAGCTGTGGACTGACAGGCAGTAGTTACAACCATTCACCTCGGAGACGGCCAGACCGATGCTGTCACGCGTCTTCACGTCGAGCGCCTTGCTCATGGACCCGAGCAGGGTGGCCCACGAATTGAACGCGATTGGGCTTTGCGCGAACGAGGCCATCATGGTCGGGGTGAATCCGATGCTCTTCGTGAAAGCATCGAGAGTCGGTTTCGAATCGGCCGGTACCTGTTCCGGCGTGAGAGCAATAGTTCTCGGCATCTTAGTAGTCCTTATATAACTAATTTGATTATTTGATGGAAGCCCTTGGGGGAACTGTCCGTCGGCTTACTTCGTGGCCCGGTCAGGGTCGAAGCTGGTTGGGCCTTCAATGTGCAGAGGCTTGTACTTGCCTCTCACCTGGTGGCCATTTAATCGGTCGGCGCGTTCAATGTCGTGGCGAAATACTCATACCAAATCCAATACTTCCGCCACGGCGCGTCGCGGTTTCTGTGCCCAGTTTCCGGGACGCTCTGCGCCTACGGTCAACAGCATGACCGGCACCTCGTCGTCGGTCAGTCCGAACTCCCGGTGCACAGCTTCGGCATCGAAACCGATCATGGGCGTCGAACCCAGGCCAATCGAGCGAGCCGCGTAGATCATCGCCGCAGCGCCAAAGGTGCCGGTGCGTACCGCCTCGTCTCGCTGGCGTTGCGGGTGTTCCTTGTACAGACCGCGTGCGGGGATTTCCCATTCCGACACCATCGCCTCCGGCATGACACCCGCTTCCACCAGCGGCGCCAGACGATCCGGTATTACGCTGGAATCGGCCAACTGGCCGCAGATGATGAAGGTAACAGCCGCATCGGTGATCGCAGGCTGATTCCAGGCGATTGGGCTGAGCCGAGCCTTGGCTTCAGGCGTGCGAACGGCGATGAAGCGCCAGTTCTGCAAGTGAAAGGACGTCGGCGCGGAGGTGCCGATTCGCACCAGTTCGCGGATCTGGTCGTCACTCAAGGTCGCGGCGGGGTCGTAATACTTGGCGGCGCTGCGGCTCAGGATGCATTCGATGACGGCATTGGTCTTGATGGTTCCGCTGGTCATACTTATTCCTCTTGGTTAAGGGATAGGTTGGGGTACAAGAGTGCTTACGCTCTATCCAAAGCATGTGGTCATGCAAAGTTCTGAAACGCTTTCGGCGTTAGGCAGTCCGGCCGGTGAGCCCGGGCCGAGATAACCAGACGCACCGAAGCTGTTCGGGACACGGGCGCTAGCAACGTTCTTGACCCGTGCGTAGATATCTGCGGTGGTGGCCTCGATGGCTGGAATAGCGAAACGAGTCATGGAGCGACGCTTTCATGCAGTGGTTAGGAGCCTCCACTTTAAGCCTGCCTGATACCGATTTCGAGACTACATTTGCTCAATTAAATGCCATAAAGGATCAAACTACGGGGCAATCCATTCCCCGATGGTCGATCGGTACGGCAAGCCATCAGTCGTCTCACCAGATCGAGATTCGGCTACTCGAACGCCGATGTGCGGCCCCGATGCGACGCCTAGCAGTGTTGGCGCGGCCGATCCTTTCGCACTGCGCGCTCGGAAAGGCCTTCTCGTCGACACGCAAGCGAAGCGCATTACCCCCCGGCGCGCGCCTGATTGCGCCATTGCCCCGGCGTCATCCCCATCTTGTCGGTGAAGGCGCGCCGGAATGCTGCCACGGATCGATACCCTACTGCGTCTGCCACGGCCTCGGTGCTCATCGCCGGCTTCTTCAGATCATTGGCGGCCCTGCTCATCCGGATATCGGTCAGCAGTTCGTTGGCCGAGCGTCCCATCTTGTCCTGAAAGTGCCGCACGAAGGTTGCGCGTGACATACCGCACAGGCCGGCCAGATCAGGCAGGTTCCACGGCCGTGCCGGATCGGTGAACATGGCTGAAATGGCGGGAGCCAATCGGGGATGACCAGCAAGCGCGAGCAAGCCTGCTGGTGCTTGCTCGGATTCGCTCGCCGCGCGCAGCGCCATTGTGAACAGCGCTGATGACAGGGCGTTGAGGATGGCGAACCCGCCCGGTTTGTCACCGGCGGATTCTTCGCGCATCAGCGCCACGAGATTGGCTAGATGGTTCGATGCGGATACGTGCGCCTGTTCGCCCTGTCTGGCCGCAGCCTGTACCACCAGATTCGTGGGAAGGTAATCGCAGATCAGGCGATCATGAGGCGGTGCGATGAAAAACCGGCCACATAACATGTCCAGATGCTCGCCCTCGCCATCATTCTCGCTCAGCGTCCATCCCGCGGAACCCTGACGATTGTAGGTAGGACCCGGAGCATGCCCGCTGCCGTCGTGAAGCACGTGCGCCGAGCCGCGCGTCAACAGCACGATATCTCCGCCCATTAGTTCCCTGGTCGTTCCCGCCTCCGGATCCTCAATAATGGCCCGACCCTTGAGTACGACGTGGAAAGGAATTTCGTGCGCCGCGGACTTGGCCCAGGTCACCCGCCATGGCGCACCGTAAGTGCAGCGGATCTCCAACTGCCCAGAAACGGTGATCATTTGCAGGAGATGGCTCAGCCAGTCGACTTGGGACATAGGACCTCGGGAATTTGGAACGCTTTAACTTGCTGTCAGCGGGCTTCGGTACCCAGCGACAATCTCGTTCTTCATCTGACGCCGGCAGCGAACGCCTCACAGGCTTGGCGTCGCGCCTTGAACTGGCAAATTGCAGTCCCAGATAGGTGAGGGCGCCTTCAAAATGTTGGCACCGCAATTTACGACCAGATGCTACGACGCACCGGGCTTCTCCAGCACTGCAATAGGCGTCTCTTCGTCCGGGAGACAGCGTCTTGGGCGGGTCAATCGGATCAGACTGTCGCCTTTATTTGACTGCGAGATTCGCGCGCGATCGCCGCCTTCATCGGTCGTCCTGCCGGCGGCAATGGAAAGCGCGCAATGAATTTCTTTACCCGGCATTCCCTCGCTGCCTCGCGGAGGGGACACTTGCTTTGCTGTTATCGGCAGACGTTGTGGGTTCACGGAATCCGGTGCATCCCGCGCTCGATTGCTTCGCTATGCATCCTCTGGCACAAATCCTTGTGAAAAGAAGCGCTGCTGTCCATCTTCGTCAAGCTGACTAAGCACCTGATTTGTTCTCTCGTTAATCAGCATCTCAATCGTGCCGGTAATCGTACGATCGAAATGAAATGCCAAACGTTCTAGACTTCGCTTGGAAGCAATAGATACGAGACAACTGATGCGCTCATGTTTTCCTCCAACGCCAAGCCGCCTCTCCCGATACTGTCTCTGTCTTTCTGAATTTGAAAGTGCCATGGATGGTTTCCCGGTTTTTGCCAATGATCGTTTCGCGACCCACTGTCGAGATCGCCGTCCGTCGAATCCCGTTGACGGCCTGCTGCGGATCGAGAACGCATTCCCGGAGTGCGTTAGTCGGTGCAATCGGCACATGTTGACTCCTCCATCGACCAGGCGTCTTCATTTCCGTAAAGACGAATCTCGATAAACGGCAGGTCAACTCAGCCTCGTTGCTTTTTCCGCAATCTCCTGGTCGACGATCATGCAAAACAACTTCCTGACGAACCTGCTGTTCCTTCTTAGGTTCGATTAAACTTTGAATACTTCACCAGCGCAACGAAATCTAAGTCTCTGTTTGAGATACGCGCGTATAGATTTGCTTACGGTGTAGATGATCGATGCTCATACTCTCTGCATCCGTTGTCCGGTCTGACCGCGCTGTAGGGTAGCCCCTGTTCGATATATACGTCTGTATCGTCCAGGCGACACTGTCGGCCGGATGAGCTTCGCGCTCCGGACAAAACGGCTTTTTGCTCCTCTGTGTCGATGACCCGTTCAGATACTTTGCTCGATGAACGGGCGCTACCGGTGCCTCTTTATCGTCCTTGATCTTCTCTGAAAATGTAAAAACCGTGTGATGGTGATAGGGTCTTGGAGCGTAATGGAGAAACGCCGTCGATTAGAAGCGTTTCTCGGTCTTTCCTCTCGAAATCCGATAGCGACGGCGTCAGCCTTTCGTTGACAATACGGAATCAGGCGTGCGACGAAAGCTGATGGCCAGGCGGTTATAGGCGTTCATCAAGCTAATGGCCATTGTGAGATCAGCGAGCTCTCTCTCGCTGAACACTGCGGCGACGGCAGTGAAATCATCGTCCGGCACATGGGTATCGGCTACGAGGGTCACTGACTCCGCCCATGCCAGCGCAGCTCGTTCACGGACAGTGAACATGGGTTCCGCTTCACGCCAGGCTTGCACGAGGGCCAGCTTCGCTGGCGTAACGTTCTGCTTGATCAGGTCGCGGGTATGTATGTCCAGGCAGTAGGCGCAGCCATTGATCTGGCTCACACGCAGGTAGACGAGGTCGACGAGAACGTCTTCGAGCCCCGACTCCAAAATATAGCCATAAACGCCGCCAAACGCCTTCACACCGCCGGGCGATGTTTTGATGTAGTCCAGTCGCATCTCACTCTCCTACTTGACGTTGGTCGTCAGTTGCTTATCATCCGAATCGACAACGAAGACCGCAAGTAACTTCGCTGGCTTTGTCTTGCTCGCATTGCGGCTCACTGCGTGTAGTGAACCCGGCCCCTCGACGAAGCTCTCACCCGCCTTGTAAACGTGCTCGGGCTCGTCGTTCACCTTGCTGACCACACTGCCTGAGACGACGTATGCGTAAATGAATGCCGATTTGGCATGTGTGTGAGGACGTGAGGCGCCGCCGGGGGGTAGACGACTTCCACGGCCGTGAGGGACTTGCCCGGAATATTCGGTATCGCCCTTGAGAAATTAGGCTTGACCGTTTCGCTGACGTCGTGAGCCGCAGCGGCGCCGGTAAAGGCTAAACTCATCGCGGCGACAAGAGATGGAAGAATGCTATGAACTTTCATGATCAGCTCCTTGAACGCCAGAAGCATGAACTGCTGAAAGTCCATAGAAAAGAACCAAGAACGTAAATTTTTAATGTACCATGGACCATGACTATTCTGAATCTGACGCTTGACCGTGCGTCAAAGACTTCCTTGTCAGAGCAGATTCGACTGGGCATCATTGGTGCGATCGATAATGGAATACTCGTTCCTGGTGCCAGGCTGCCGTCGTGGGTGGACCTGGCTACGCAGCTGGGAGTAGCACGCGGCACGGTTCGGATAGCGTATGAGCGGCTAACCGATGCGCAGTTGGTCGTTTCCTCTCGCGCAGGCGGAACCCGAGTCTCTGACCATACCGGCGTGGCGCGTCCTTCTACGGAGCCCGCACGTTCTATCGAGACAAATCAACGGTCCGCCTTATACCAACACTTCCTGCCTGGATCTGCCATCTTTCAAAATGGGGTACCAGCGTCGGATTGTTTCCCTCGTATCTTGTTCGCTAGGCTGAGAGCTCGTGCGGCACGTGACGAGGTCGAAGCGCTCGCGTCCTATCCGGATCCGCGCGGCGAACATGAACTGCGACGAGAGATCGCGGCCCATTTGGCCTTGTCGCGGGGCATCGAATGCTTGCCCTCGCAAATCTTCATCTCGGGAGGATTTACAGGGGCGCTGGCCGTTGCACTTCGAGTGATACAACCGGAAGGTCGAAAGGCTTGGGTCGAGAACCCGGGATTTCTCCCTAGCCGCATGGCGTTGGGGCTTTCGCGGCTCGAGACGGTTCCCGTTCCGGTAGACGAAGAAGGGCTCGATGTCGGTTACGGCGAGGTGCACGCACCGGACGCTGCGATTGCTTTGGTAACGCCGGGGCAACAGGCGCCTTTAGGCCCGACATTATCGCTTGCCCGACGCGTTCGACTGTTGGAATGGGCGAGACGCGCTGATGCTTGGATCATTGAAGACGATTATCTGGGTGAACTTCAGCTGAGACGGCGCGCGGCGCCGGCACTCTCATCGCTGGATCGAGCTGGCCGAGTGATTCATATCGGGTCTTTCAGTAAGACGATCAGCCCGACGCTGCGGCTCGGGTTCGTCGTTGCGCCAGCTTCCCTCGTGCCTCGGTTCGAAGAAGTCGCGGCCTGTCTCGCCACCGCTCCCGGTCCGGCGGTGCAATCGGCGACCGCCGAATTCATGCGAGATGGGCACTATATGCGGCATCTGCGCCGAATGAAGCGAATTTATGCAAGCCGGAGCAATGCGCTTATGGCCACTCTGGAAGCCAAGGGGTTCGAGGTCTATCCATCCGGGCTTGCAGTGGTGCTCAGGCTCGCCGATGGCGTGGACGATAAGAAGATCGTCCGGGAAGCATATGCCTACGGGCTTGCGCCGGGACCTTTATCGCGTTGGTATTGCTCTGAGGCCACACAGCGATCGGGACTGCTCCTCGGCGTAGCGACTACGATTGAACGGCAACTTCCGAATGCGTGTGATCGTTTGCACCAGCTGATCCGGAAGTTCTCGTAGGCTCGCCGCTTGCCAGAAACCTTACTTTCGCGATGATCCACTTGGGGCATAGGCGCCATCGCCTAGTTGTGGGAGCGTGACGGCCGGAATAGCGAGTGAACAGATGCCAATACAGAGAGTGAGAAACGAAGCGCCAGTTTCAAGGCCGAATCAACGAACTACCGGAATTAGTAACTAGATTCCGGAGTAAGAAAGGGCACCGGCTTGCTACGCGCGTTGACCGGCTAATGACCGGCGCTCAGACCGCCGTCAACGTGCAGGATTTCTCCCGTGACTCCGGAAACCACGCGTTGCGCGGTTGCCGCGTCGCCAATATCACCGGCGATAGTCATTATATTCGCATCGTCCGACGGCTTGATTGAACGCGCAGTCGCGACAATGCGATAGTCGAGCCTCCGAAACATCTTGACGACTTCGCGGCCTATACCTTGGGAGGCACCGGTATAACGACAACTTTTTGTGATGTGCTGCTCATAATGCCCTCAGTTATTTCCTAGCGGAGTTGCGACACCTGCCGAGTTAGAAGCTCCACCCACGCCGGACGTAGACACGTCAATTCGGGTCTCGCGCAGACGCCAGCCTTGCCATATTCGGTAATGGCAGGCGCTGATGACAGCTCGTCCGCCAGATCGACGTTTTGGTGTTGCGCTCGCATCATGTGACACATACGGGGAATCCTCTGAATCACCGTTGCGAGTTCCGAGGGTTCAGATCGAGCCTGCCGGTGTAACGGCGGGGAAGTCTTTCTCGGGGTCGAACACGTTGTTGAAGAAGTTCGTCAGGGAATACATGGCGACCAGCGCGACGATCTCCATGACGTTGGCATCCGTGTACCCGGCATCACGGATGGCTATCAGATCGGCGTCAGTGACCTGACCGCGTGTCTCGATGACTTTGCGCGCGAACTGGACAGCCGCGTCACGCTGGGGGGCGGTCGCATGGCCCTTCCGAGCGAAGATGATTTCATCGGGCGGCAGCTTCGCCATGTGCTGGGCCGTGAAACTGTGAACCGTCAGGCAGTAGTTGCAGGCATTCACCTCGGAGACGGCCAGGCCGATGCTGTCACGCGTCTTCACGTCGAGGGCCTTGCACAAGGAACCACGCAGGGTCGCCCACCCGTTGAACGCGATGGGGCTCTGCGCGAAGGTCGTCATCATCGTCGGAGTGAACCCGATGTTCTTTGTGAACGCGTCGAGAGTAGGTTTCGAATCGACCGGCACCGGTTCCGGATTTAAAGGAGAGGTTCTTGCCATCATAGCTTTCCTTAATAATCCTCAATTCATGGTTTGAACTCACACGAGATGCAACACATCGGCGACGGCGCGTCGCAGTTTCTGTGCCCAGTTTCCGGGACGCTCTGCGCCTACGGTCAACAGCATGACCGGCACCTCGTCGTCGGTCAGTCCGAACTCCCGGTGCACAGCTTCGGCATCGAAACCGATCATGGGCGTCGAACCCAGGCCAATCGAGCGAGCCGCGTAGATCATCGCCGCAGCGCCAAAGGTGCCAGTGCGTACCGCCTCGTCTCGCTGGCGTTGCGGGTGTTCCTTGTACAGACCGCGTGCGGGGATTTCCCATTCCGACACCATCGCCTCCGGCATGACACCCGCTTCCACCAGCGGCGCCAGACGATCCGGTATTACGCTGGAATCGGCCAACTGGCCGCAGATGATGAAGGTAACAGCCGCATCGGTGATCGCAGGCTGATTCCAGGCGATTGGGCTGAGCCGAGCCTTGGCTTCAGGCGTGCGAACGGCGATGAAGCGCCAGTTCTGCAAGTGAAAGGACGTCGGCGCGGAGGTGCCGATTCGCACCAGTTCGCGGATCTGGTCGTCACTCAAGGTCGCGGCGGGGTCGTAATACTTGGCGGCGCTGCGGCTCAGGATGCATTCGATGACGGCATTGGTCATGGTGATTCCGTTAGTAAAGGTTTGGGGGACAAGCGTGCTTCACGCTATGAGCACCTGGGTTCCTTCCAGTTGTTAGGCGGTTATCTCCTCCTGCCGGTTGCTGCACGGGTCAGTCTCTTGTAATCGGCCCGCGGCACATCGACGGGCATGCATCGGCGCATATGCAGAATTCGCCGACTTCTTGCTATTTATCAGGGTCGATCGCACTCGAATCCCGTGTAAGAACTGAAGTGATTGCAATATGCGACGTGCTGCGGTTTCATTGAAGTGTCATCCCGTTTTGGCTAGCGGCGTCGCGCTGAAGTTGCTCAAGGACCCCCATCGCGTCGTCGGCTGCTTCCAGCGGCACAAATATGTGATCGTGATAGGTCGCGGCGACTACATTGCAGCTGATCCCGACTGCGCCGAGCGCTCCTGAAAATGCTGCCGTGAGGCCTGCCGAAGATAGATCAGAGCGAAGCAGCAACGTGATCCATGCGGCGCGAAAAGATATCTTTAAATTGAATCGTTCTGCCACTCCGAGCTCTACAAAAACGGTTAGTCCTTCTTGCTCCCGGAATGTCCCGATGATCGCGCTGCCGGGAATGCCGTCTGGGGCTTTTTCGCCTAAAGCAAGATTTACGCACGCGACGCGTTCCCGATTGAGGACCGGGGACATCGAGGCGATGAGTGTCCTTAAATTCGTGGTTCCCTCGTGCATGTTCTGATATCCCATAAAGACCAAATCGCACGGCGAGTAGCGGTCTGGTATATAGCCGCGAAGTGTTGGCTAAACATCCAGCCATTAAGTGGGATCGCCGCTAAATGGCCGAGGAGGCGTACTTTTGGTCGATCGGATACTGACGGTTGCTCGGAAGATGCGTTATCTCGAAAGCTGACTGGTCGAGATCCCGAGTCTGTCGACGCCGCTGGATGTGGTGGCGTATCCGATAAGTGTACATAGAGCAAACGTATTGCTGCTTCATACCTGAGCATATGAACCCGATACCTTGTGAGCCTTGTTGAAAATGTCTTCGTGCACGAGACTACAGAGATCTAGATCGCGCTGGCCGGTTGGCGGCGTTTTGCGGGATGCCACGGTCTGCACCTGGAAATCGCCGCTACCGCGTCAGTTGGGTTGCTCCGCGTGATGAGTCACAGCGGCGGATTGTTCTGAATGTGTTCCCAGCGATAACTTCGCGCAGTAGCTACCGCTGTGGCGTGATCTTTGGGGCGAAAGCTCCGATCAACCTGATGCTCTATGAATTCAGACGAGGAATCAACGTTCGCGCCGGAATCTAACACTGTGGCAAACAGTACCGATGGTCAGTCGCCGAACATTACGCAGGACGAGTTCTCCCATGTCCCGTCCGAGACGTCGGCATCGGGCGGTATTTCCGCGAATTACGGTCGTTACATCTCGAATGTACGCACGAGTTCCAATACGGTGACATCGGGGAATGCGCGCGCGGGCCCGTCTGTTAACTACGGGTCTTATCTGAATCGGAGTCTCGCGCCGCGGGGAGACCAGCACGCCACGCGGATCGCGATCGAGCAACGGCGACCCCAGATGTTTCCCCGACTCAGCAAGGCCGACGTCGAGCGTACACGGAGATTCGGCACGCGGGAGTCATGGAGAGCTGGCGAGACAATGTTCCGCGCGGGCGAGCCGGGACAGGGCATAAGAGTTATCTTGCGTGGCAACGTCTTGCTTACGCGCCGAGACGGGCTCGGGCAATCACAATTTTTGGCTGAACTGGGCGAGGGGCAGTTCCTTGGGGAGACGGCGCAGCTGACGGGAAAACCGTATCTAGTAGACGGATATGCCGTCAAGGATGTGTATGCGATCTTGATCTCGCCCACACAGGTGCGGGCGCTTCTTGTAGAGGAGGCACAGCTGGGTGAGATCATTATGCGCGCGCTCATACTGCGCCGCGCGGAACTCGTTCAGGAAGGCAGCGGCCCTGTACTCATCGGGCAGGCGACAGACATCAAGACCTTGGCGCTCGAGGGATTCTTCCGGCGAGTAAATCATCCCTATCGGTTAGTGGATACCGAGAGCGATGCGGAAACCGTCACCGTAATCTCAAAGCTTCCGGATTGGCGAGAGGCGACGCCTATAGTGGTGCTGGCCGATGGGACTATATTACGTCGACCTGACGAAGCGTCGCTGGCTCACAGGCTTGGTCTCCTGCCAGAATTGAATTCAACGAATATATACGATGTCGCGATCGTAGGGGCGGGCCCGGCCGGACTGGCCGCTGCGGTATATGCGGCGTCGGAAGGCCTGTCTGTCATCGTATTCGACTCACACGGCGCGGTTCGGTGCGGAAATGTCGATCCCGTCTGAAATCACAAAGCTGGAGTGCATGGTCTCCCCCTTCGTGGTTCATCTCACCGGTGGCCGTCGGGTCAGTGCGCGCTCGGTGGTCATCGCCAGTGGTGCATCGTATCGTCGTCCTGTCATCGATGGTCTTGACTTGTCCACGGCGAAAGGCGTCTATTATTGGGCGTCTTCAGTTGAGGCAAAGCTCTGTCAGGGCGCAGAAGTTGTACTTATCGGAGGAGGAAACTCGGCTGGGCAGGCAATCGTGTACCTCTCAAATTATGCGAGCCATGTTCACGTACTCGTGAGGCGGGAGGGACTTGGAGAAAGCATGTCCCGATATCTTGTCGATCGTGTAACGGCGCTAAGCAACGTGACGATATACACCGGCACAACAGTTGAATCGGCATCCAGCGATGAAGACGGACTTTGCGGTCTAACCGTTAACGCGAAGGGGCGGTATGCGTTAATCGAGACAAGGCATCTTTTTCTGTTCACTGGGGCCGACCCGAACACCCAGTGGCTCCGCGACTGTGAAGTGGAAGTTGATGACAGGGGCTTTGTTTTGACAAAAGCTGCGGAGTCGTCCAAGTCATCTAGCTGCCTAACATTCGAAACCAATGTCCCTGGCATTTTTGCTATAGGCGACGTTCGCTCGTCGTCTATCAAGCGTGTCTCTGCTGCAGTTGGCGAAGGCGCGGCGGTTGTATCAGAAATTCACTTGATGCTCGCCCAGAGGCGTGAGCATTGAACAGGGCCGCCGGTGACCCGAGCTCCCGCTGTACAGTTCGAAAGGCAAGCACCATCCGGGAAGCGTGGGTGACTGTGTCACTAGGAGGATCAAGACGCGCAAAGAAGAGGTTCTACTGGAATCGGTGGACAAGGACTGTACCAGTTTGTTGCGGTACGGACAGGGCTAGGCGCAAAGCCTGTTGCTGTGAGTAAGACTGGTTACTATGCGCGCGTTTGCTCGCATACCCAAGCCGTGCAGGTCATGACGCAGGCCGTGAGGCTCGAATGGTATTGCTTGGACGCTGGGCACCGGCAATATCGAGGCCGGCACCGACCCTTGCAGTGCCCCGAACTATCGCAAGAAAGGCCTGCAGAGATTGGTGGGTGACATTCTTCGTCGACGCGTTGCCCGCTTGGCGCTCGTCGCGAAAAACCGGGTGCAGCGCTTCGGAAGCGAATTGCTGTTGCGCATGTACGAGTTCTTTCACGTCGACGTCGTCGTGCTGGAAGCGATCCGGGACGTGAGCCGCGACCAGCAGCTCACGGAACACCTCGTCGAGATCCTGACGGTCTCTTCAACGCGCCTGTATGTTTCGCGCGGCCGAAAGACCCTGCGTGCGCTGCTAGGCCTGATGCAGTCGACCACTAGACCCGATCGCCTCAGCCCGAGGCTGACGCACGGCCGCTCGACCGGATGAGGGAATTGTATGGCTCGATCTGACGCGACCTGTATGCGCATCGCTGCCGGCGGCGGCAAGGCAGAATCCCACGGGAAAGCGTTCGATCGTGAGCGTGGCTCTCCGCGTATGTTCAACGCGATCGCCGTTCAACTGCAGGGTCCGATCAACGGCACACAGGAGCTGCTCAAAGCCGAGCGCAACGGCCTAGTCAAAGGCTTTCTCCGCCTTGAAACCCAGCTCGCAAGGCGACGCACGCAGCCGGACGAAACTGATGCGGACCGTCAGCGCCTGAAGCCGCCGCGAGAGGCGAAGCTGCGCCGTGCAGCGCATCAGAACGGCGTCCGGCTGGCGCGGCTCAAGGCGAAGCTCGCCCGCGAAGAACGACGACTCGAGCGGAACGTGCGCGGTGTCTGCGCGCCTTCAAATTAAATATCGGCGACTCGGGACGTGTTGCCTTCGGAACCGGTCGCGACTTACGCGTTGCGAACCCGACCTGAATCGGAGAGGGAGGGCTGCAGGACAAAATTCCACGTGACCTCCGATCGATACCACTCTGGCAATCAAACGCAAGACTTGCGAGAAATCAAACACAACGGCTGCGCATGAGGGTAGGCGTAGCGAGTGCGATAGTTCTACTTGCATATGAGGATAACGGCTGCGGTCTTCCTGTGGCATCTCGCTTGGACCTGTTGGTGGTCAAGCCGCACGACGACGCCAATACGTTATCGTGTATAGCGATTCCATCTCGCGTTGAGGCGTCCGGGATAACGTGCGCATAGGGTACGCGAATAGTCTACGAAGCTATCGAGACATTGCTGCCGCCTCTGGGGGGCGCGCCGGAACAATCTGGATTGACTTGATCAGCAGGCAAGCGGAGGCGGCGAGAAGAACGAGGTCCTTAAGCAGGAACTGCCCGATATCGCCTGATAGCCATGGGAAGCCGCCCAGGGGCGCCGCTGTTACGCCTGGAGTGCTAAACATAAACGTCAAGGTTATGACATATGTCGCGCACGACATCGCCGCGCCGAGAGCAGAAAATAGCGGAATGAATGCGCCCAAGATAAGGGCGCCGGCCGTCGACAGTTCGAGAACTCCGATGACGTCGCTTGCACCTTGTACACCGAATAGGGTGTTGAGCCAACCGATAATGGGACTATGTACTATAAACGAAGAGATTCCGTGCGCTTCATAACTGGTGAACTTCATGCAACCGAACCAGAGGAATATGACTACGAGGGCCCAACGAAGGAACCCGAGTGGCCAGACGGACGCATCATACTTTTCGGCGACGTGTACGTTCTTAAGCATATCTTTCGCTCCAATGGATTTGATTTGAGAGATTAAGTTGAACGAGCCAACGCCTTGGCAACATTGTGACAATCTACCGTTAGAAGCGCGGGCGCGGATCGAGCAACCTTTCTGGCTGTACGAGCTTGCAATGACCTTTATCCTAATGTCGAATAAATCCCGCGGCGGTCAAACGCCGGAATGCTCGCGGAGCAGCAGATAGGAAAATCATATCTGCCAGTTAAGCCATTAACAAACATACGTGAGTATCGTTTGATGTCCGCATGGACTCTTGTGTGCGAGATTTCCGATAATGTCGCAGGTAGGCGTTTCGTCCTGGCGACGAAAATCCAATATGGCTGACAATTCCCGTGAACGTTAAGACAACGCCGCAGTTGCCCAACACTGTTAAAGCACGCGGCTTACAGGTGCACACGGCGTGTGTAGATGAAAACGCTAGTATTCTTGCATCAGATGTGTTGCGTGAGTGATCGCGCCGCCCGCACGAATTGCAGCTGCCACGACGGCTGTCTCGGCCAATTGGGCGCTAGTTGCACCGGCGTCCCGCGCGGCAGTCATATGAAGCTCAATGCAATACGGGCACTGCGTAGTTAGGGCGACGGCAACTGCTATCAATTGTTTGGTTTGAACGGACAAGGCGCCTTCCTCAAAAGCAGCTTTGTCGAAGGCCCAAAACGCCGCTATTCCTGCAGGCGCGTGGTCTTCGAGCACTTGAAGACGATTCAGATTTGACATTTCGAACATGTTCATCTCCCTGATGCAACGAAACGGGCGTCTGACAAGTAGCTGCGCTTCGGAGAGCGGACCACTTTTAGGAAAAGATAACCAGATCGAACCCCGCCCCTACCGGTTCCGTCTCGTCAATCAAATCATATGACCCTGTGCACCAACCGGCAAACATACGTCCGTATATAAAACGCCTACTGGATGTGTGCTTGAGAGATCGCGCAGCGAGCAATTGAGGGGCGACCGGGGCGGTTTCCTTTCCCGAAGCGGAAGGATTTTTCGAAATGGAGGTGCGATGACGTGAAAGACGCCGGGACCGTTACAACGACACCGTTATGGCGGCGCCGGTGAGGCAAAAAGGCAATGTCGGTCCACTGACAAGGCGAGCGAGCTTTTCTGGTGCGTAAGAATAATGTAATAGCGTGTGTCCGCGCGGGATGATCACGCCAATTGTCCGAAACCAGTCTACGCGGGGTAGGACTGACGGTAAAAAAGCCTGCACCATTTTAGAACGCATCGACTAAAATGGCCCGGTGCGTCTAGAGGACAGACGCGGAAGAAGTGACCGCGATTGATATCTGCCAAGCCAACATGAACGAATCTGCTATCTTCGATATGACTCTGCTTCGAGCAGGGCAGATTGAACTGTACCGTAAGTGGAGCGACGAAAGGGGATCGGTCCTGCTTGCGGCTACGTCTCTGGAATCAGGGTCGGGGAAACCTTGGCTGCTGCGCTCGGAGCACGAACTGAAGGAGGCCGTGATGACATCATGGGCACTCCAGCCCTTGAAACTCACGCATTGTCTGGACCAGATTCAGCTGACACTCTCAGATCCAGGTGGGTACATTCTCCGAGAAAGTTGTGGCGCACCACTTGCAATTGATCAATTCCTGACGCTCGCCGTCGCTCTAACACGTGCTGTCTCGGCGATGCACGCGCAAGGCGTTATACACCGGGATCTGGCACCCGAAAATATTCTCTTCAACTGGCGAGCGAAGAGAGCATGGCTGACAGGCCTCGGAAATTCGATTCGTGTGGGGGCAGATCATCATTCAGTTGCTCCCGTGTCGAGCACGTCGCTGCATTACCTTGCCCCCGAACTATGTGGCACGATCAATCGGCCGGTTGACGCGCGCGCGGATCTGTACTCTCTGGGCTGTCTCTTATATGAACTAGCTACAGGTTCTCCGCCGGTTCCCGCGGAGGATTTTCCGGGTGCAGTTCACTCGCACCTGGCGATGCTACCATTGCCAGCGAGCGCAGTCAGGAGCGACTACCCACAGGTACTCTCGCAAGTCATCGCGACGTTGATTGCCAAGGACCCGAGCGATCGATATTCATCTGCCGAAGGTCTACTCGGAGACCTGTTGAAATGCCATGCGGCGTGGAGGGAGCATTCGCGCATCGAGTGGTTTCCGGTTGATCATGCAAACGCAGCTAGAAGGCTCAACGCGTCCGACCGCATATACGGGCGTGTCGGCGAACTGGACGCTCTGTGCGATGCATTCGAAGATGTGGTGAATGACGGTCGAACGAGGTGCGTAGCCCTATTTGGTGGCTCAGGGACCGGTAAAACTGCGCTAGTGCGAGATTTCGAGCGATCGCTCGACAGAAAAACTCACCTGTTTGGGGCGGGCAAATGCGAGCAGCTGGGACAAACGACACCTTACGGCCCCTTAGCAATGGCATTGCAAGGTTTGCTTCATAACACCATGAGAGATGGTGTCGAGGAATTCACCGCATGGACTCGGAAACTTCGGAACATGCTCGGGTCCTCGATCGGGCTGTTATATACGTTGTTGCCAGACCTTTATTTGGTCGTTGGCGATTCTCCGTGCGGGCCAAGCAACGCGGCTGATGGTCGAGACCGGATCTTCGATACGGTATTCAAATTCATCGGGTGCCTATCAGCCGACCAGCGCCGAACGGTGCTTTTCCTCGACGATCTGCAGTGGGCCGATAGCGGCACACTAAGTGTCATCGAGCGCCTATTGCAGTCAAGAGAGCTATCCAACCTGTTATTGGTTTTCGCTTCGCGTGACGAAGGATCGGTCGAGCCGCGACATGTACGGACGCTATTCGCCTACTCCGCTGTTCCGACAGTAGAAATAACACTGGGCCCGCTGCGGTTCGTCGATGTGAACCGCCTCGTCAGCGACGTGTTGGGCTGCTCGCCGGCTGCATCGCTATCACTATCCACTGTGATTCAAGCAAAGACAGGTTCAAATCCGTTCTTCGTCATACGGTTCATGTCTATGTTGCTGGATGAGAAAATCGTATGGTTTGACTGGACAAATTATTCGTGGCGGTGGGATTTGTCTAAGGCTCGCACCAGCAAATACACCTCCAATGTGGCTGAGTCGCTCCTCGATAAACTAGAAACATTGCCGCTCGCGACACTAAACCTGTTGCAATGCATGGCATGCCTCGGAGATAGTAGCCCGGCGGAGATACTAGCTGTCGCGGCGCAGATTGAAGAGCACACCGTGCATAGCTTATTTGTTCATGCCAAGCGGACCGGGTTGGTCCGATGGAATGCGTCAGAATATTCATTTTTGCATGACCGGATTCGCGCAGTCACTTACAACTCCCTCGTTCGGGAGCAGCGGCACAAGGAAATGCACGTTAATGTGGGGAAACGGCTTGCGGAGAGATTGCCCAAACAGCGAGAGTTGCTTTTTGCCGCTGCGAATCAGATAAACCTTGGTGCCGAACTCATCGATGACGGTGACGAAAGGCTGCGTTACGCGCGCTTGAATCTTGACGCAGCGATCCATGCTAAGAAATCAGCGGATTATCGCGCGGCGATCATGTATCTTCAGGCTGCTGCATTCCTCCTGCGGAACGTCAAAGACTCGACGATTGCGGGTGTGATTGAGTTTCACAGAGCAGAGTGCGAATTCGCAACGGCAGAGTTGGCTGACGCCGAGGCAAGATTGGAGCGTTTGTGGTCATCTGACATCGACCTTGTACTGAAGTCTAGCGTGGCGAGACTTCGCACTGCTCTGTACACGATGCAAGGCAAACATGGCGTCGCGCTCGATAGCGGACTATCTTACCTCGCGCAGCTCGGCATCGCCGTTCCGCGGGAGCCAAGTGATGAGGACGTCGCGAGGGATAGTGCGAAGCTGATTCAATACATTGATAACGCCGGATTGGAATCGGACACACAGCAGAGGGCGACGGCTAATCCATTGTGGGCCTCAACGATAGATCTGTTGGGATACCTTATTACTCCGGAAATTTTCGGCAACAATGAGAATCTGGTTCACAGTCTTGTATTGACCACGGCGCTGATGGCCGTAGACAGAGGGTACTGCAGCGCCGCTAGCTATGCATTTGTCCATGCGGCGGCCATTCTTGCTTTCCGTTTCGGCGATGCGAAGCGCGGCTTGTATCTTGGCGAGAAAGCACTCCAGCTGAGTCCGAACGATGGCATTGACAGACTGGCGGCGCGCGTGCGCGTGTGCTTTGGCGCGCTGGTAGTTCCATGGACAAGCCCTGTCCGGTCTGCTCAACGCTACCTAAAAGATGCGGTCAAGGTTGCACGTGATAGTTGCGACTTCACGTTTGCTGTGTATTCTCATAGAAATCTGATTTCTAACCTTCTCTTCGTAGGTGCACCCCTTGAAGAGGTTATGCGCGCGACTGAGGAAGCGGTTGATTATGCTCGCAGCGCGGGTTTCAAGGTCGTCGTGGATGCGCTACTTGCGCAGCTGATGGTCGTTTCAACGTTGCGCGGCACATACGGTCATGCGTTCGAGTCCCGGGGGCTAGAGTCGGACTGGAGTGAGAGTCTCCTTCATGGAGTCGCCTGCACGAGCACGGGCGCGTTCGCATTCTGGGTACATCGGCTCCGAATCTGCGTCCTTTTCCGTGATTGGGAGAGCGCGCTGGAAGCCGAACGGAAAGCAAAGGAATTGTCCGGCGCTTCCTTGGGACATATTGAGGCCGCAGATCTTCCGTATTACGGCGCTCTGTGTCGAGCAGCCGCCTTCTTCAGGGCAACGGAAGCGGGGGGGCGAGACGCGCATCTTTGCGCACTCCAAGACCATCACAATTACATCCAACTGCTGGCAAGGTCCTGTCCTGATAATTTCGCTGATCGGGCGGCACTAGTATCAGCTGAGCTGGCGAGGGTGCAGGGCCGGATCGGCGAAGCGCAATTGCTGTATGAAGAGGCGATCGAACTTGCCCGCAAGCAAGATTTCGTTCATAACGAGGCGATCGCGCTTGAAGCGGCAGCGAATTTCTACTCCGCCCAAAATCTATCGGTCGTTGCGGAAACATTGCTGCGGGATGCTCGATACGCATACCTCAACTGGGGTGCGGAAGCGAAGGCGCAAGAGATCGGGGCTCGGGTGACGCGGATTATTGGTCTCGATAGGGCTAAACCCACGCCCGATATGGGGAAGATGCACCTGGATACAAGAGCGGTGATAACTGCATCTCAGGCTCTTTCCAGTGAAATTGTCCTTCCTCGGCTTCTCGAGGTGCTTATCGGAAACGTGCTAGAGCACGCCGGAGCGCAAAGGTGCGCGGTTGCCCTCAATCGGATGGGCGACGTCAGGATAGAAGCTGAGGCCCGAGCAGCTCTTGACGGCCCGATATATGTCATCGAATCGCGCCCGCTTCAGGAAGTTGACTTCGCACGGGGAATATTCATGACAGTCGCGAGGACTCGACGGAGAATCCTGCTTGATGACGCTTCGCGTTTTGGTGAGTTCGCTCAGGACCGGGAAGTTACTCAACGAGGGCTACGGTCGGTGTTATGCATGCCCTTGCTGAAACAATCGGAACTCGTCGGCATCCTGTATGTCGAGAACAATCTCATATCAGGCGCATTCACTGAGGAAAGAACGACACTGCTCGAAGTATTGGCTTCGCAAGCAGCAATCTCGCTCGAAAATGCGCGCCTCTATGCGGATACGATTCAGAGTGATTCGATGCGAGAAGCTGCGGAACAGGCGCTCCGGGAGTCAAGGGAGGAGCTCGCGCGGGTAGCGAGCCTGACTACTATGGGGCAGCTGGTTGCGTCTATTACACATGAAGTCAGTCAACCGCTAGTTTCGATAGCTAGCAGCTCTGGCGCGGCATTGAGATTCCTGAAGCGTGACGAACCAGATTTCGTCGAAGTCGAGGAGGCGTTAAAGAGGATTCAATTCGACAGTACTCGCGCACATGACGTGGTGCAAAGCCTGCGGTCGCTGGTCAAACGATCTGCTCCGTCTTTTGCAGCGTTCGACCTGGACGACGCAGTCGATGAAGTGTTGTTGGTTACACGGAGCCAGCTTGAGAAGCACGCCATCTGCCTCGATATGAGTGCAATTTCGGGTGCGTGTGTGGTATGGGGTGATAGAGTTCAGATACAGCAGGTGATTCTCAATCTTGTCATCAACGCTATTGAGGCAATGCACGATATTGCTGACCGTGAACGTCGCCTGTGTATCGCGGGTTCGTCCGTCGACGGGCACGTAAAACTCGTGATCGAGGACACTGGTGTTGGCATAGAGGAGGGTGCGGCTGACTACATCTTTGCGCCATTTGTCACAACAAAGTCGCACGGCATGGGCATGGGTCTGCCCATATGCCGGTCGATTGTGCTGGCGCACGCGGGGCGACTTAGTGTCGAACCATCGAGCCCTTACGGAACGCGGTTCGAAGTAAGGCTTCCGGAACCGGGAGGGCGTACTTTTACCAAGTCTGAATCTGGAATCTGATTCAACGCTTCTCGAACCCGTATGCCCCAAGCGGGTTCGCGACATCGTAACTTACACCATTCGAGCTTGCCACTTACCGCGCTGCGTCGCACCCGAAAGCGCGATGAATATTACGCGGATCGAGCAACCTCGCGGCTTCAAGAGCAACTGGTGTCGATCCGCATCGATAGCCGCAGCTCGGACGAAAGGAAACTCCGTGCCGACGCGCATGCCGTAATATCAGCGCCAGAAGCCTTGGCGAGGCACGCGAGAAGAACGGGACGAGCCGGTGATCATCGGCGATCGAGTCCGCGCATTGCGGAACGTCAATCCCCGGCACGGTGAGCAGCGTCGAGGACATAATCAGACAAGCCGTTCACGGATTGATTCGATACCTCGGGAATTTGTACTATCGCCACGGCGAATAGCAGCATAGCTACCTACGCGAAAAACGGGTTGGGACCGATCAGTCGCGTTTCGAAAGAAACTGTCGGTCGGGTTCGATACCCAGAATTTCCCCGATGCGAACGAACTCGGCCAGCGTGCGGCTCGCCATCTTTTTCATAGCGTGAGCGCGGTGCGTCTTTATCGTAATTTCACTGAGATTCATTTCCGCGGCGATTTGTTTGTTCATGAGGCCGGCGACCACATAGCCCATAACAGCCCGCTCTTTGGCGTTCATTGAATCGTACCGATAGCGTAAATCGGCCATCGAGCGCTCATTCAACAGGCGTTCAGCGTCGTGGCGCAAGGCCAAGGCGACGGCGTCTAGAATGTCCTGGTCTCGAAACGGCTTTGCCAGGAAATCCAGCGCGCCCGCCTTCATGGCTTGTACCGTCATGGGAATATCGCCATGCCCGCTGATGAAAACGATGGAAGTAGCTAATCCCATCTTCAAAAGCTGTTGTTGAAGCTCCAGCCCGCTCTCGTGTGGCAACCTGATGTCGAGAATGAGACAACTCGGTATCTCCGGCTTCAAAAATGACAGATATTCACGTGCGGATCCGAACGTCTCCGCTCGCAGGCCCACGGAACGGAAAAGAGCGCTCAAGGAACGCCTTGTCGGCTCGTCATCGTCGACGATGTATACGATCGACTCATGTACGGGCTCCGTTTTGCCGGCTGGGCGTCGTTGGGGTGGATGAGAATGGACGAACATCATTCCTCCCTTTTCAAATACAGTAGACCGTACGTGAACCGTTGTCCGACGCCGGGGATACACTATCCAATTTGGTAACGAAGTATTACACGATGACGAGTCCCATGCCACCTACGGTCGAGGCTAATCTTACCGGATGAATGCTGAACGCATGGCGCGCCAGAGGTTGTGGCGGACTATTGTCGCTATTTGCCAGTGAGCCAATTTGGCTGGTCGGCACACCTCCGTGACCAGCTGACGACACCCGCACTTATAATGGGGCGATATGGCGAGCTATCGCCCCACTCAGAAAATACGAGAGGATAGTTTGAATGGCGCGCCCCAGAGAGTTCGATGAGGCAGCCGCGCTAGACGCGGCAGTGGATCATTTCTGGCTCCACGGATACCAGTCTACTTCAGTTCGGGAATTGGCTGCGGCAATGGGGATCACAGGTGCCAGTCTTTACAATGCGTTTGGCGATAAACGTGCACTTTTCAAGATGGCTCTTGCGCGCTACATTGCGACGGGCATCGAGGGCCGCGTCATTCGCGAACATCAGTCCACAGTGCGTGCGATCGAGGCATTCTTCAAGGAGATTGTCAACTATTCGATAAAAGATAAAAATCGAAAAGGTTGTCTTCTGGTAAATTCTGCCCTTGAGCTCGGCGATGATGATGTGGAGCTAAAGGGAGTCGTGTCAGACGTTTTTGTTGAGATCGAGGATTTTTTCAGGCGAGCAATAGCGAGAGGCCAGGAACAAGGTGAAGTATCGACGGGGCTACCCGCGACCGACCTAGCGCGTCTCTTACTAGGCGCCTTACTCGGAATCCGGGTGCTTGCTCGAGTGCGGCCCAATCGTGCTCTGCTTGAGGGGATTGCCCGGTCAGCCATTCTCGTGCTGAGGTGATGACCGTGCCTTGCGGTGGCCGAGCGATACCGTGGTACTAGAGCCGGGGCCATGCTTGCGCTGTCGGACAGCGCAAGCAACGCGACCTGCATTTCTCCGGCGGTTTGATCGGCGCATGTTCGGCTTGGCACCTTGAACGTCGCGAACCTCTCGCCGACAAATTCCTGGCCATCTATCCTGCCGTCCGTGGCGGCATCATCGTCCGTTAAGGGCAGCCATGTCCGTTTATGCGGCATGTCGTTGCTGTGTTGACCGATGCGCTGTCGTTCGCCACGACGGATTGTCACTTCGCCGCTCTGCGCGAAAAGACGTGAGCGGTTAGTCGTCCGGCTCTGTCGTGACATGGTGCAAGCTAACGACAAAACCCGAGCCAGCCCTCGGACTACGCGACAGTATGCATGCCGAGCGCGCGGTGGCCACTTCGATCGCCGTCTCGCGCGGGGAGCCCGAACAGCTATTTTAGCCGCAATTGTACGTTTTCCCTGAAGTTGTGGAGGGAAGATCATATACACGATTGTTATTTCATTGCAGCTTATGCACTACAACCGACGTCCGGTACTTTAGATCGATAAGACAAAAAGACCAATACTCTGGACTAACCGAACGCAGATCTCTTCAGAGTGCTGTATCGCCAGCCGGCTCTCCTTTGAAAGTCCGAAAAACGACGGTTGCCGGTGACGCAACAAAAAAATCCGATGCGACCGTGCCGGCCAAGTGATCGAGGATGTGTGCCGGGCCTGTTCGGCATGAAGTTCCGGCTGGTGGGACGGGGGCCAGTTGAAACGCTCGACTAGCCCGCAATGAAAATTCCGGGCCGCGTGCCCGGCTCTGCGGTTGATGACGCGGTGCTGAGTGAGGACAAACATCTCCTCGGATAGCGACGGTTATGCGGGTCTTCTTGTCAGTAAGAGCTCTACCGACTTGACGAGTTGGTCCACCGTTGCATGTCCGCCGCGAGCGAGAGCGGGCAGAGCGGCTATGGATCCGATTAATAGCTTAGCGACCTGGTCCGCGGGTTCTCGCGTCATACTGTCGCTCGTCTCTTGACCCTCAGTCACGCATTCGTTAAAAAAAAACTCAAGTTTTTGCATGGCATCTGAAACGATGTCCTCGAAAGCCGAGCCACGTGCGGCAAGACTTATCGCGGTCGTGAAGAGCAGCCTTGCGCTGTTTCCTCCGAAGGTGACCGATGGTCCGCTGACAACACGAAAGAAGCACAGAATTGCAGTGATCGGACAAGAAGCTTTTCGCAGGTGTCGCAGCATCGAGTCAAAATGGTTGTCGATATACCAGCTGAGCACAGCAGCAAACAGCTGTGTTTTGCCTCCATACTCTGCGACAAGCATCGTCGGTGGCACAACTGTGAAGCTGGAAATTTGACCGATAGTGATCTTTTCGAAATCGTAAGTCGAGAAACAGATCAAGGCGGCTTCCATAAAGTCAGGATCCTTAAGCGACGCATTCGGAATCATCAGGATGATCTACTCTCGGAGATAATCGAGCTTTGTATTGCCTTGGGGAGTTTCGGTCAAGGATTCGTTACTGAGTAACAATGGCGACAGAGCGTGTTAAGCGGTGACGTCACACCCTCTGTCAAGAGTTGCGTAAATACTATCTCCGTATGTCGCTGCTTCTCAACAATGTTCAAGCGACTCATGACCGAGACGGCTTTCGACTTCAGTGGCGAGGATCATCGCGGACGCATTAAGCGGTTGCGGCTTCGAGATAGGCTTATATATGCTGTCGCCGGCGTTGATGACAATGCCGCTGAGGGCGCAGATGCCTGATTTCAGGGCGTCGAAGCGACGCCACAGTTGGAAGTGGTAACTGCATCGTGTCGGATCGCGCCATGAAATTAACACGGTGGACGGCGACGCCCGCTCGAGGACGCTGACTTTTGCGTGGCGCACATTCATGTCGTCGGATGTTGAAGTACCTGTCTGCGACGTTGGGCGGGTAGGTAGAATTGTTTCGAGAGTCAGCGAACCGGATCGGGCAAGCGATCGAACAATGCTTTTCCATGGTGCGTCTTTAACCGTTGCAGCCGATGCTTCCATGTTTAGTCTCCGGGGCTCCGGGTTGTGGCGGCGGATGCCGAGAGATAGCGGCGGAGTACACGCCCCTATCCGCCGTGTCGGCCCATCAATCGCACAGGTTGCTGATTGCGATTCCTGTCAACAGTGGAGGGTCTGTGACGAGTGAATGCGGCGCCAATGTAAAGATGCTACTCGGCGCTTGTACTGGAAACAAACATGCATCGGTATAAAAGTTCTACGCCAAAGGATACCAAAGCACACGTCCGGATCAGGACGGTCGCCCTCAGGGACTTCGCGCAATCACCCTCTATTCTGGTCGGTGGCGCTTGCGCGACAGTCCATTCAGGCGAATCAATTTTACTCTCCGAAGGGGCGGATATTCAGGGTTTCGAGGACATCGCGCCTTAACTAGCGCGCTACATGCTGCCGTAATGCTTAACCAGGCGGTGTTGCTTCACGCTTCGTCGGCAATTGCCTCCGGCAACGGGAAGTCGATCTCGGTATGGAAGACGTTATTTACGAAATTGACATACAGGATTTGCGCGGTGCGGCAGACGATCTCGATGATTTGTGCGTCTGTCCATCCTGCATCGCGGATCACTTTAAGGTCGGTCTCCTTTATCTTGCCTCGTGTCTCTGTGACCCTCTTCGCGAACGATACGGCCGCTTCGGTTCTTGGATCATTTGACCCACCGTAACGACTCATCTCAAGTTCTGCGGCATCTAGTTTGCTGAGTCGCACGCCGATATACGAATGCGCGCGCACGGAATACTCACAACCATTCACTTCGGAAACCGCCAGTGCAATACGGTCGCGCATTCCAGCGTTGAGCGTTTTCTCGAGTGGAATCTGGAGACCTTTGAACGCTGCTAATGCGTGCGGACTTTGCGCTATCACAGCAAAAACGTTGGGAACAAATCCAAAGAGCTTCTTGAAGCCATCGAGAGTGACAAGCGAATCGGCCGGGGTTTGATCGCGGGGTGGGATAGGGATAGGGGTCATTTTTTCTCCGTTCGAACATGCCACTATGGATGGAGAATCCTATCTTTCTGGACCGTAGTAGATAACCCGGCTGAGCCGATATGTTGTGTCTCAAAAATTGAGAGAATAAGATCGCGGGCGGTTGGCGCTCTTGATCCTTTGGAGCATGTATTTAGACGAAGTTGATGCAGATTTCGGCAGTTTGCAAGTTTTAGTTGACGTGTTTTAAAATGCCACTTCTCTCTACTTTATGAGGGTTTCGTCCCGATGGTGCGAGTTGCCGTATCGATCATCAGTCGATCCTTATCCCCGGCCAATGCGTCACGCAGTCTCGGGACACAGAATTCGATGAACCTGCGGATCTTGATTGGCTGCATCTTTTGCCCAGCGTGCACCACGCTGACGGGCATCGGTTCGGGTTCGAAGTCCCTGAGGACGAGTGTGAGAGAACCGAGTTCGACAGCACGCGCAACCTGATAGCAAAGAACATGTGTTACACCGACCCCTGCGATGGCCGCATCGATCGCGGCTTCGGCAGTATTTACAGAGAGGCGGGGCCGAATGTCTATGTGCCGGTCTGGTCGTTGACCGCGATGGGAGGCGAAAGTCCACGTTTCCCTTGATGCTAGTGCTTCGAAGCTCACACAGGCATGATCTGCCAAATCCTCCGGCTTTCTAGGCTTGCCTGCGCCGGCGAAGTAGGCAGGACTTCCGCAATAGACTCGGCATGTCGTACCGATCGGTGTCGCAACGAGTGAGCTATCAGGTAGATGGCCGATGCGCAGTGCAATGTCGATTCGGTTGTCAATCAGGTGCAGGTTTAGATCCGACAGGATGAGCTTAATGTGGATTTCTGGGAACGCCGCTAGGAAATCATTAACGACAGGCAAAAGGTGAAGACGGCCGAACACTATTGGTGCGGTGACGACCATGTCGCCCCGGGGAGTTGAATATTCGCCCGACGCGTTTCGTTCCGCGTCGCCAACTTGGTCGAGGATCGTCCGGCACGCGCTCAAATATGATTGGCCAGCCTCCGTTAAGGTCAGCTTGCGGGTGGAACGAACAAGCAATCGCGCATTCAGATGCTGTTCGAGCTCTGCTACCTTGCGGCTGATAGTCGGTAAGGGAGTGCCGAGCTTGCGGGCTACTGCAGAGAAGCTTCCCAAATCGACGGCGGTAACGAAGAATGACATTGCCTCAAAGCGATCCATTTATCCTCTCATCTGCTGAGACCAAACATATCGAAAATACAGGATTATCAACGAACGCGCTGGCTATTAGTATCCCTTTCAGTTCGTAACGAGTGGCCAACAGGAGAAAGACATGCCAGAGTCACGATCCCTGATCGCGATGATGCACCAACGGAGTCGCAGGAGATGCTGAATGCGGTCGCGAGGCAGTTGCGGTTCGTCCCTGCGCTGTTCCGGGCGGCCGCTATCAGCCCTGATGCCCTTGCAGGCATGACCCAACTTAAGAGTGCGATAGGGAAAGCGTTCGATGCGCGAACGCTCGCTCGTATCGCATTAGTGGTGTCGCAGGTCAACGAGTGCAAATATTGCCTGTCGCTTCATACTTATCTAGGCATGAACTTCGGCGGACTTAGCCCCGACGAAATGTTGCTCAACCGGCGGGGGGATTCTCTGGACGCGAAGTCGAAGGCACTCGTGATGTTTGTTCAGAAAGTGGTCGAAACTCGGGGAAAGGTTGCAGCGAAGGAGTTGCAAATTATCAGGGATGCTGGATTCGACGACGGTCAAATTATCGAGATCGTCGCTGCCAGCGCCTATTACACTTTCACAAACCTAATTAACAACGTGCTCGACACGAACGTTGATTTTCCGGAGGTAGAAGTAGATGCGGGAGCGGTATGAATATGCGGCAAGCAGGATATGACGCATAGACACCTCCATACGTCTGCTTCATATTTCCAGGACGTCTGCCGTAATTTCATGAAGCAAGAATCAACTGTTGTTCTTTTGATGACGTCGTGAGCCGAGTCCCATGAAAACTTTTCGAAAAAACCGCGTAGGCGAAGGGCGCAAGTCAAAGGGAGATTGGGTTGCATTCGACACGGTGCGGGATGTTTGACCACCGTGACGCCGTGAATATTTGTCATTTCAAAAACGAACGGCCGAATCTTGACTTGAAGCGAAAGACCGGATGCTAGAGCTCCGGGGCCAATGGTTCCGGGTTAGCGGAGGAAGAGGAAAACGAAACCTCGAGCTGTAGTTCAGGCAATGGCCACCGAAGAAGCGGCCGGTGATAAGACTTGCGGATATGAACAATTGAAGTTTGTAGTACAGGAAGTGAAATGGCGGGAAAAAGACAATTTAATGAGCAAAGGGTTCTTAATGCTGCGCTGGAAGTGCTGGTGCGTCGTGGATACAAGGAAGCTACGATGGGCGA
The DNA here is from genome assembly GCF_013426915.1 of Paraburkholderia sp. PGU19. Lineage (GTDB taxonomy): Bacteria > Pseudomonadota > Gammaproteobacteria > Burkholderiales > Burkholderiaceae > Paraburkholderia. The sequence goes on along the minus strand of NZ_AP023181.1, from coordinate 1,306,639 downwards.
GTTAGCTGAAGCAGCGGGAGTGCAATGTCGCACGCTTTACCACGCCTATGGGGGCAAGGAGGACCTCTTCGTCAAGGCGTTCAACGATCTGGCCGGCAACTTCTACCAAAAAGTCGAACATGCGCTTCAAAAGCATGATAGGCGCGCTGCCCTGCAGTCGTTTTTTGAATTGGTTGTCCCTCTCGATCACTCGGCGCGGTGCGCCACTGTTATCGCTACCCGCTTGACCACTGAGTTGGGAGATTCATCGGGGCGGTTGCGCGGCTCGCTAGCAGACTTCTTTCGCGCCCTTGAGGACCTGCTACGTGAAGGTCTAAGCGCGAGGGGAGACGATATGCCACTGACCATGTCGCCTGGCGACGCTGCGAAGTTTCTTATCGCAACTACGCGTGGAATCGCGGTGATGCGCGATATGTATTTGAACCACCCCAACGTGGTTGCTGTGGTTAACGCACTCCTAAACGCCGTGGTTTCATCTACTGCACAGCAACAGCGAGCCGGGTAACCGTATGCCCAGGATTGGCAGCCTCGCTTGTCTAGCCGCCGACCAGCCTCCATGTGTTGTCGTGATCTGATTGGCTGCTGTCGGTCGACGTGAAGTTTGTGGACATTAGCGCACAAGCCACGTGGCGGAGTCGGTTCGTCGTTGGATAGGCGGAGAGAAGCCTGCGGCGCCATTACATCCAAAATGTCGGCAGCAGCTGATGCAACTATTCTCTAGCCGACGGATTCTGCCGGACGCATGTGGGAAACTCGGTCCATCTCATCGTACATCGCCCTCAGGGGCAAATGGCCAGGCCATAGCTGACAATCCAGTTTCACGTGGCTTGTTTGTGTCGTCAACGCGTGACGGGTATATGTGAAATCTACTCCCTGTGAAGGGGGAGGGTTCATGTTGGGGGCAACGCCGCTCAACGCAATGGTTCTTGAAGAAGCGAGTTGCTCAGACCGGCAGCAGCACGGTCGGCCGTTGGACCTCAACAAGCCTTCAGGCTTACCGCTCTGACAGCCCGTGAAGTCTGGCCTTCGGCTGCCAACGTTTGCCGTTTGCGGTTTGATGGCACACCAGCCCGCCCGCTGCAGGTAAGATTCAAGCGCAGCCTAGGCTTTTTCAAGCACTGGTGGCCGGTGTGTATTCCCTTCGGAGTTTCTCGGCCAGAAGCGCAGTGGAGAGGTCGCGCTGCACGCATCCTCTCCATCACCGAACACGTGCTTCCCGCTGGCTGACCGGCTTTTTCCTGAACGTGTCGGTGGTGTCGTCGTACCGTCCGGTTTTCAACTGGCGCACATCAAGGTTTCGCTAACTCCGCCCTGAAGGACGAAGCTTGCGCGAAAATCCTTTCGGGTCAGTGACGGCAGGTATCGCCCTTGCATATCCGTGGACGCGCTTAAGAAGGTAGTTTGCGGACTGTCGCGATGCCGGTGCCCCCAGGCTCTCTCAGTTTTTGAGATTGCAATTTTCACTATCACTGGGTTGTCACGATGACGTAGCAAGACTAGGATCGATTGCCCCTTACGACTTAGTCGGGCCAACGGAGGAACAATATGTCGCGAATTGATATTCCCGGTCATGACGAAACCGCAGCGTCCAGCCTTCAGCCGCTATTTCATCTCGTCAGCAGGCGCTTTGGATTCGTTCCAGATCTCTACCGAATCCTGTCCATAAGTCCCCATTCTCTGACAGGATTAATCGAGATGCAGGCGGCGCTGTCGCGAACATTGGATGCGCGCACGCGCGAACGGATCGCACTAGCGGTGTCTGAAGTAAATGGCTGCCAGTATTGCATTTCTGCTCACACCTATCTCGGACATTATTTCCTAAAACTCATACCAGAAGAGATGACGCTAAACCGAGCAGGACGATCCTTGGACCCAGAGGCTGAGGCGGCGGTAAAGTTTGCCCGTAGTGTTTCCATTTCACGTGGGAGGGTCGAGACTGCCGAGCTGAGCAATGTGCGCGCATCGGGATACTCCGACGCGCAGATCGTTGAGATCATCGCGCTATGCGCGGAGGTATTCCTGACAAATCTATTAGCCAACGTGTTCGAGATAAAACCTGACTTTTTGAAGATGTGACATAGAGCGAGCAAGCTCTGCATGGGGGATGCGACGCACGCTAAAGAGTCCGTAGTCGTTAGAAATAAGTTGCCGTTCGAACAACTGTATAAAACATGGCGATAGTTCTTACGGGATAAAAAGCGGTTGCGTTGGATGCGATGAATGATTTCTCAAACAGTATTAGAAATCTGATGTTGATGCAACAAAGGCAGGTTGACGGATGCCTTTCTAAGTGGAATGTTCTGAGTCGTTCCGAATGCCGACGCTTAAAGTTTGCGCGACAGATGGACAGGCTGAAGCCTGATTGAGTTGAAAAAAACCCCATCCGAAATTTCCGCCAAACTGATGATTGTCCTTCACCGCGACATTAGCGAATTCTATGTCGGATGTGACGGAGCAGAGTCTGCAGCTTCGATCTGCGAGCCCCGAACTCATGATTGGAGGACTTCCTTCGCTCCTCTTGAAAGCTATGGTGCCATCGGGAAGAGTGTTAGTAGAGAGGAAAATTCTATAAGCCGCCGGCTCGACGTACGCGTCCGGATAGTTCTTCACTATGCGAAGGTCAGCGGAGTCGCGGACTGGTTCATCGTTCAACCGCAGAGGGATCCATTCACAAAAGTTCGTAGGAAGAGTGAGATCACCGTAGATTGAATATTCCAGTACCGGCTTCTGCAGCGCGGTCGATCCTATCGACGTAAATAGCTGGCGAAGATATGCAATGCCCGCTATTGCGACGCAGATAGCAAATATCTCCATCATCTCTGCCGGATCGTACATTACACTCCTCAAACTCGTTCTGGTTACAGTAGCATCTATGCGATGCTGTGATTCAATAAGAATACCTTGTCTTCGTCAACCATCTCCCGGTCTGGCCGTGCGATACTTCGGTATAGCCCGCCGGAAAGAGCCGCACTAGTGAAAATTCAAAATCAATGTGAAAGCGACTTCAAAGTAAGAAAATGAGAATTCGTCGGCCGAGGTGCTCCCCTAATTGCGGCTGATACGGTGCGCCGTGTACAGGGCGACCTATTCGGATGCCGGCTCCAGGAACACAACGGGGAAGTCGATAGGTGTATCGAAGACGTTGTTGATGAAATTGGTCAGTAGGCATTGTGCGCTGAGCGCGATAATCTCTATGAGGTTGGCGTCGGTGAAACCGGCTTCTCGTACGATGGCAAGGTCGGTTTCGGTCACTTTTCCGCGAGTCTCAACAACTTTTTTTGCGAAGGTTAGGGCGGCATCCCTCTTCGAATCACTGGAACTTCCGAGCCGGTTGAGTAAGATCTCTTCGTGCCTGATCCTGGCGACATTTATCGCCCAATAAGTGTAGGCAGAAAGGCAGTAAAGGCATGAGTTCACTTGCGAAACTACCAATGCAATCCCGTCCCTTGTCTTCGAATCTAGTGTTTTCGCGAGTGCACCCTGGAGACCCGCCCAGCCAGTTAAAGCGTTTGGGCTGAGGGACATGATACTGAACAGGTTTGGCGTAAAGCCGAGCTGCCTGCTAACGGCATCGAGCATCGGCTTTGAGGCTGCTGGTGTTTCGCTGCACGTCGGAACCGCGATACGCGTCATTACTCTCTCCAGGTTGAAACCAACGGGGACCGTAAAATATAGTTAATTGTATTATCAAGGTAAGATGGTCGGCACAAAAACGACTTCGTACTAGTACCTGGTGGATGAGCTTACTGATCTGACTTCGGCAGACGCGTTTCCATCTTGACGAGTTCAACAAGTGTGTTCGCTTTCATCTTACGCATTAGTTGCCCGCGATGTACCTTTATGGTGATCTCACTGAGGTTCATCTTTGCCGCAATCTGCTTGTTCATCAGGCCGCCCGTAACCATGGAGAGGAGCTTGCGCTCATGGGCGGTCAAGGACTCGTATCGTTCACGTAATTCGCGCCTACCCCGCTCAGTTTCACGACGCGTGCGGTCATGCATCATTGCAGACCGCACTGCGTCTAGCAAGTCTTGATCACGAAAAGGTTTGCTCAGAAAATTATGCGCACCCGATTTCATGGCCTTCACGGTCATCGCGATATCACCGTGTGCTGTCATAAAGACGATCGGTATGTAGACCTGAAGCTTGGCGAGGCGCTCCTGTGCCTCGAGACCTCCTACACCAGGCATTCGGATGTCTAAAATGATGCAGCTTGGTGACACGGTGGACTTATCCGATGGCGTCACGAACGCATCGAGCATTTCAGAGGCTGAAGTGAAGAGCCTCACCTCAAGACCTACCGTCGCCAACAGATCCGCAATAGATTCTCTGACGGAGATATCGTCATCGACAACATAGATCAAAGAAAACGAATCCATAGCATATTGCTCCGATATTGAATGCAACACTTACGTGTCCATGGGACTAACGTTAAGACCGGATCCCATCTGCCCCCGATGTGCTGTCTATAAACGGCAACGTAAATTGGAATACAGTGTCGTCATCATTCCGGTTCGCTTGGAGTACTCCCCCATGCGCCTCTACAATGGAACGGCACACCTTGAGGCCCATGCCCATTCCATTGGGCTTGGTTGTAAAGAGAGCTTCGAAAAGCTCCTCCGGAGAATGCTCGCCGAACCCGCACCCGTTGTCCTGTACGGTTACTACCGCAAACGCGTCATCGTACGACGCAGAACTCACGGTCAAAAACCTTTGTGTTCCGACCACCGGTTGTAACGCGTCCATCGAATTTCGGATAAGGTTTTCGAGGACTTGTTGAATCTGCGTGCGGTCACCAAGTACGGGCCGGGGTGCGTCAGGTTGAAGCCGTAACCGTATGTTTGCGCGGTCGAGTTCACCCTGCAGCAGAAACGCGACTTCTCTGATCGCGTCGTCCAGGTCCACTGGTACCTTAACAATGCCTGAGTTGGACGCCACGGCGCGCAACCCCCTGAATACTTCTGCGGCGCGACGTGCGTCTCTAGCTACCCTTCGAGCCGAATCACTTGCCCGTCCAATTTCGGCCGGCGACTTTGACAACCATCTCAGACAGGTCTCTGCGTTTGTGATAATCCCTGTGAGTGGCTGGTAGATTTCATGGACGATTGATGCCGCCATTTCGCCCATCGTGGAAAGGCGATGGGCGCGCGCGAGTTCGGCGCGCGCCGCTTGTAGTGCGCTCTCCGCATTACGTCTTTCTGTAACGTCAACGACTACTCCGACGTATTGCGCGCCTTCGATGTCGTCAACCTGCGGATGTCCTTCTATTTGCACGTACTTGATTTCCCCGAAGCCGACTGTAATCCTGAACTCCAGTTTAAAGACTCGATGAGCAGCGATGGCTTTATGCAACGCGACTCTTACAGGCGCCGAGTCGTCGGGATGGGTCAAGTCTATAAATTTTTTACTCGGTACGCGTTGTTCCGAGGGAATTTCATATATACGGAAAAATTCTGGCGACGCCTCCACCGTGTCGGCACCGGCGTACCATCTCCAGCTACCTGTTTGGCTCATTCGTTGCGTGTGTGCCAATTCTTTCTCGTGCGCGCGCATCGCAAATTTGACCTCTTCAATCATGCTGCTTTCAACTGCGTCGCGCGTGCGGAACCGCAGATTTTCTAGCTTCATGATCGTTTGGGCCGAGATTATCTGTAGGCAAGCGATGAGAGATGTATCGAACTGGGGTGTGTGACGGTTTCCCTCTAGGAAGAGGATTTCCCTACGTCGGCCATCGTCGAACAGAGGTACACATAACAGTGGGCGCTCGGGGACGTAGGCTCGCGGACTGGCCTGAACTTCAGTCTGATCGATGAAGGGCGTACCTAGGAGAACGGGCATATCGGTCAGGGAAACTGTTTGAAGGATGGTCTTGAATGAATCCTCGGACTCGGCGAGCGGCCTGCGATGACTGACGACAATTTCATCATCCGGTGACCACCGTGCCTCGCACTCGACGAGAAAGCATTCACCGTCGGTGCTTACGAGCCGAACACAGTGTGCCGCTGCAATAGATAGGGCACATCGCACGAAAGTGGCGATGACTTCCTTTTCATCGCTATTGCGTGAAAGTTGTTGAGAAGCCCGGACCATTGCCAATAGCCGAGCGCGGTGCCCATCAGCGATCATGCCTGTTGTGATACATAAATTCGGTTTGTGTGTATGTCGGGGAGCCGACATGGACTCTTGCCGTTTCACGAATCGTCTGGGAGCACTTGGATTAAGTGGGTCTGTGAACTTAACCGATCTCGAAGGGCCTAAGTCGATGAAGCGTGGGACGTACCACATCTTCAAGGTGCGTGCGATCGGGCCGCAACCGGATGAGAACAATCATGCTGAGCAGGGTTGCCAGAAGAAGTCTACCGAGGTCCGATGCGGGTTGGTTACGGATAATCTCCCCCTCAATTTGCGCCGCAGAAACGCATTCCGTCAGGTATTTCTCGATCGCCTCAATCGCGTCTGAAACAATCGTGCCACAGTCGGTGTCGAGGTTTGCGGCTTCAAAACCGGCCCTGAGTAGCAGTCGCGCATCATTCCTTGCCGGATGACTGCATGTCTCGACCGCTTCAGCGAAGAAACGCTCGATCTTGCCGAAGGGAGAGAGTTGGAGTTGCTCGCTGTCCATTGTTGGTCTGAAGCTCCGCTGGACGCTCTGAATGAGTGCGCGGCGGAATAATGACCGCTTGTCGCCAAATGCGTTGTAGAGGCTTCCACAGCTTAAATCCGCGTGAAGCGCAAGATTGCGCATCGACGCATTCGGAAAGTTGTTTGCGCCAAAATAGCTTATTGCGGCGTTGACGACATCGAATTCGTTGAATTGTCGGGGGCGTGGCATGATTGCGCGCAACTTTAACTTTTAGGACACTGGATCCGAATTCACACAGGGATCACAGTGAGGGTTAAGGTTCTTGGGCGAGGCACATTTGACCTTTCGGGTCTCCGCCGCTTGTTTGGTTTAACTCCTGGTAATGGCGATGCGCCAAGAATCAAATAGCTTTATGGGGGAGTGGCCCGCTACGACGTGAAATGACATATGATCCTCCAGTCGTGCATATCGACTGACGACGCGACCCTTAGATCGGGGAAGGAGGCGCAGTCCCCTAAATCCGAAGTACGCCAGCTATGTGGGAAATTATCGCGCACTCGAATAACCGGACTATCGAGCGTTGGGTATAGCCATTTTCACTCACCTATGTGCGATATGATAACAAGGGCTGTCGCTCGAAGAGCCACACCGGCTCATCCAAGTACTGCATATAGTTTCTTAGACGGTGTTAGGAACTTCGAAGTACCGGAATTGCATGGACAAGCATAAGCATGGCGAAGACGACAAAATGCAGGCCTGCGAGTGTTTCGGGCAAGCGTTCGTAGTCACGTGCAAGGCGTCGAAAGCGGTTGAGCCATCCGAAGCTGCGCTCGACTACCCATCGCCGTGGCAACAGCACGAAACCCTTTTTCGCTTCATCGAGCTTGACCACCTGGAGATCAATTCCCTGCGCGCGCGCGGCCTGCGCAGGATCTTCGCCCGTGTAACCCTGATCGGCAAAGGCCACTTTCACGGTTTCTCCCGTTGCCTGTTGCACCTGGAGCGCCAGTTCTGCCACCTGTGCCCGTTCCTGCTCGTTGGCCGGTGTCACGTGTACGGCGAGCAACTGACCCAGCGTGTCGACCGCCATATGCACCTTGCTGCCACGCTTGCGCTTGTAGCCGTCATAGCCTGCGCGTGGACCGCTTTCACACGTCGATTGCAACGTACGGCCATCAAGGATCACCGCGCTGGGCTGCCCCTGCCGCCCCTGCGCCACACGGACGATCGAACGAAGGTCACCCACCATGCACTCGAAACAGCCGGCCGCCAGCCATCGTTGCGTCTGCTGGTACACGAGTTCCCACGGTGGAAAGTTGGTCGGCAGCATTCGCCACGCAGCCCAGCGCGAGCCATCCAGCGCAACGCATTGAACATCTCCCGCAACTGATATTTCCGCTGTGGCGCACTCTCATCCATCAACGTCAGATACGCTGCCACGAAGCTCCATTCTTCGTCTGATACGTCTGTCGGGTAGGCTTTACGTTTCTCTCTCGTCATGCCTCCAGGGTACCAGGTTTGACCGGAAGTGCCTAACACCGTCTAGAGACTACAACGCCGGTGCCGATATTACCAAGTTCTGCGCTGTCCGTACCGCCGCGCGCGTATGAACGGATATACCTTCGTATGTTTTTCCGGTTCTCACTAAAGATGACACGTCTGGAGTGTTACCGGTTTCATGGTTTTCACCGATTGAGATGCGAAAAATGTGTCAAGCAGGTCAAATCATTTTGTTACGCGGTAACGACGCGTCGCGGGTGCTTGAACCAGAGTATTGATTTCGGGACGTCGCGGCTTTGTTTCGGCGAGGGTTCCGGTGTTGCCGACAACCTCGGGCGGGTTTGGTTCGCTGAGCATAAAGCGTAGGTCCCCGCGCAATTTCCCGGTTCGACAGCGCTTGTTAGGATCGGTGCGCATGGTGTTTCGGTGTCGGTAACGGGTATCTATGCATCTTGACATTAGCATCCGCAACCTCATATGGGTGCAATATACAAGGTGCTTCTATAGGCGAGACTGCCCGTAAGAAGTAGGGGCAGCGTCAGGCGTTCGAGGCGGTCGTGATTAGACGGTGCTGGTAGGTGATGTGTCTTCTTCCGTGAGTTGAAACGATGCTGCGAGAATTGATTATCCAGTACGGTTTTCCGCTGGTTTTTCTGAACGTACTACTCGAGTCACTTGGCTTGCCGGTTCCTGCCATGCCGACGCTCATTCTAACCGGGGCAATCACCGCATTGATAGGTGGCCATGAAAACGTTTGGGCGATGAGACTGTCCCTATTCAATGTGGTTCTGACCGCAGCGAGTTCGGCGCTGTTGGGTGACTTGTTATGGTTCTCGCTTGGACGGCGTTACGGGCGTCGAGTGCTAGGCTTTCTGTGTAACATGTCGATCTCCCGGGACACCTGTGTGAGCAGGACCAGCGAAGTTTTTGGGAGATTCGGCGTTCGTGTGCTCACGATAACCAAATTCATTCCAGGTCTTTCGACCCTTGCGATACCTGTCGCTGGTGCAATGGGCGTGTCATTTATTAGTTTCCTTTTTTATGATGCCATCGGGGCGGCTCTATGGGCAACCGTTGGGGTAGCTCTAGGTGTATTGTTTGCCGACGCTGTGGAGACGATTCTTAATGTCCTCGACTGGTTCGGCTTTGGGGCGGCGATTATTGGCGCGATATTTCTGGTTATCTACGTAGGTATCCGATGGCGACACCGAGCGACCCTTCGCCGGCGTTTGCGCATGCCTCGGCTCGATGCTGTACAGCTTGATGCGCTGCTGACACAAGAGCCTCCGCCTTGCATCATAGATGCGCGACGAGGGTTAAACCGACAGAGCGATCCTGTGCGGATCCCGGGCGCGATTGTGCTTGACCACGGCGCATCGGTAGCGCAGCTCGACGGATTGGAGAGGAGCAGGAAATTTGTCGTCTACTGCGACTGTCCGAACGAAGTGAGTGCCGCATTAGTTGCGGAGAAAATGAAGACGGAGGGGTACAGCCATGTGTTTCCACTCACCGGTGGGCTCGACGCCTGGCGCGCTGCGGGCTTTGCCCTCGAGCCACTGTTGCTTGACGAGGCGACGCGAGAAACGGTGGAGAAGATTCATCACCAAGCCGCATCATGAGACACGGTGTCAGGTCGTACTCCCCGTTTGGCATGTGTCGTTGCGCGTCAAAGCTGGGAGACCAGCGTCGCAATGATGACGGAGCAAAGAAATAGCGACAGCGCTCGACTTGCGGATATCATCCGTGGCTTCCGAAAGCCGGGTGGTAGATATTGTATTCCCGTCGTCATCGGTCGAACCAGATCTTGTCGCTTCACGATCCGGTACAGGGCAATCACAGCTATGTGGATAGTGACGAACGTCATCAAGATCGTGAACAGTAACCCGTGCACAGATACCAACGTATTCGAAGTATCACCGGAGAAGATGCCGAAAAGCGGTCCTACTCGGGCCACGTCGTTGTAGGCATATAGTCCCGTCAATACCTGCATCGACAGTATAAGGATGAGCGCAATCACCATCCATCCGCCGGCTGGTGTGTGTCCAACGTACGTCGGCCCAGCGTGGGAAAAGAAGCGACGGATGTAGGCGAAGGCATTCGAGGGGCGTACGAGAAAGCGTGTGAAACGCGCGGTGTCGCTGCCCCAAAAACCCAACAGAATTCGGAAGATCAGTAAGGTCAGGGTTAATTGCCCCAGACGAACGTGCCACGTCATCCAGTTATACCGGGATGTCACATACGCCGCGACGACGAGGCCGACAATTGTCCAGTGAAAGATTCTCACTGACTGGTCCCATACCCGCACTGGCAGGCGTTCAGATTCGAGGGAAAGTGACTTTGATGCCTTATCCAAAATTTACTCTTTTGAGGCAATACAATCGCGGGAGTTCATGCTGCGAGTGTACGTCGCGGCGCTGCCACACATAAGTACGTGACGCAGATATTTGGTATCGGTGTTTTATACCGAGGTATTGCGCTGCATCTGCTGTGCATGTTCACTTCAGAATTCCTATGTGGAAGAAGCGATACGTGCCGTAGCAATGTGGACAGCAAAAATACGAGAAATTCACCGGATGTTGTAACGCCTAGAGATGGGAGCATCAGGATGGACTGCGCATTCAGGGCAAGACTCCTCTGTTTGATGCATATCGCGCTCCGGTAATTCGATGTGCTCCGGAGGCATGCGTCTCACGATCCTGATAAATTCTATATCGAGCATTTGTATTCATATCGGTGGTGGAATTCGACGATGAATATACCAACGGATGCGGTAGCGATACGCGACGAATATTGTAGCGTAGCTTCTCGATCGCTAACATTGCCTCCGAGTCCCATGGCAATCGCCCACGGGCCGCTCGGTTAAGACCGCACACCGGGTGCAAAGACAAAGGCCAAGCTCGCCCTCCGAAAGGCACAGCACTTGTGTAGTCGCGATCAAGAAGGTTCACTATTTCTGATGTCGACCAACGAAGAAGGTGTCAAATGATCCTGGAAACTCGCGAAGACATTATTGAGAGAGCGTTGCTGTGCCTTTTGACGCCAGAACCCGCGCCAAAAGCGACGGTTGTTAAAAAGAAGAAATTCCGTCGATCGAAAGCCCTGCTCTGTCAGGGGGCGAAGGAAGCACCGAAGAAAGAACTGTTGCCGGCAAGGATTTCGATAATCGAACAGCTTTCATCGGTCACGCTTAGTATTTGCTGGAGTGACTCGACTACAGGGTATTTTGGCGAACAGGTCTGGAGGATGGGTCTTGCACATGGTCAATCATTCTGTGCGCTAAGTGGTATGCCGATCAAGATCGGCGATTCGGTTTTTCGACCATGGGTGAGCGAGACACGCGCCCCGGCAAACAGCCATCGAATGATCCTTGCCTCTTGTGTGCGCATACCGAGTTCACGACGGTGATCGCGGGGCATTGATCAAACTGATCATGCGTATTCTTTGGCAGTCGGAAGGAGAACTGCGCTAGTTGTAGCACAGATGGTCCCGTTTTCCTGCCGCAACATGAGCCAGTTACGAAGTCTCGGCGCGGGCGTTGCAGGTCATAGAACATCGGAGCGAGAATGTCGGCCACTCGTTTGAGTAACATAGAGAAGCGTCTCGAATACGTAACTAGTCGAATCAAGTGCTTCCGCGGGGAAGAGGGAGGATTTATCGCTAGTCTGATGCCCGTAACGCTACGAATCGCGCAGCGCGCGCTTCCGCTCTCCGTTGCATTATGGTCGATACTGGAACTGCCGATCGAGTTGATCCTCACACAGTCATCGACCGAGCGTTTCGCTTCGGCGGTGGGGCGACTGATCTGGGTCGCGTTGGCCCTCGCGACGATATGCAAGATTCGGTTTGCCAGGGGTATATTTCTTTTCCTATGTGCGGTCAGTTCGATAGTTGTTGCGCAGGCACTGCCGTTGGCATATGAATCGTCTCCGCTGGTGTTTAGCGTGCTGGTGGTCGATCTGTTGCTTAAAGTAATGACGCTAGGGATATCGCTGATCCTTCCGCTTGTTGCTCCACATTCTCGCTAAACTGAGTGCGCCTGAGCGTCGTCGTTCTCCCCGGATTCGGGCCGGGAGTTCTGTACTACGCGAGCCGCGGGACGGACGACTGCCCATTTTGCAAGTCTGCGACGTCAAGCCATAATAGGCGAACCGCTGCAGCAATGTCGCGATGATGATGTGCACCTCGAATCCCGAAGCATCCCTTTTGCTTTTGGGTATTTCCGCCAGGCTCTCTGGGCCACGGCGAATTCTGCATCAACCGTAAATCTGTTTGCGATCCGCTGATCGACCTGAACGCAGGCGCGTTCCGCGCAATTGCTTTTGAACTGAGCATGAGCGTTGCATTTTTTTCAAGCGCCAGTGCGCAGTCTTTTCACATAGGTTCTGCGTTTGTGGTTCTGCTTCTATTGCCGGCGTTTTCGATCCTTCTTTGGATGGCTCGTTTCAGAAAAAGAGCCCGCCGTTAGGCGGGCCAATTCCTTTCAGTCTGACGACACGGGTGTCGTCAAGGTGAGCTTATCACCGACTTAGACCACCTTCGATGGTTCGTTACGCGGTAACAGATGACGGGGTGACAAGTCCGGTCTGATTTTGTTCTGCGGGCCCTGAACGGAGCAGACGCCGCCCGATCGCTCATACGTTACAGCAGGATCTGGAAGTGTCTCCCGCTCGCATCGAGCACGCGTTCTACCAACGGTGGCTACTTCGACGAGAAGCGGCTCGCGTAGCTGATGAAGTTGTGGTCGCGTTCACTCGACGAACGCCGTTGAAAGTTCATAAGCAGAGTCTTTTCGAGAATGTTTCGTGCATTTAATTAGACGAGGATAAGCAGTCCCATGTTGCCTACTGTTTTCGTTAAACGAATGCAACTCATATCATGGGAGGAAAGAGGGCCTCATTCGGTTCAGGGCGGACGTGGATAGCACTTCCCAAATCCTATGCGGCAGTATATAAGGCCGATACCCACGGGACGTTGCGGCTTAAGGCGCATCGCCATACCATCAGTCGCTGGAGTTACATACTGTCCTGTCAGGCAGTGGATATGGATACGTCTCGACGAGCAGTATCAGTGAATAGATTGTCTTGGCTGTTCAGGATTCTCATCCAAGAAAATCTCCTGAATAGCCATCATCGTCGAACAAGCCAACGAGGAGGTTGAAATGAAGTCGTGTCGCCGTGAGTTCATCGTACGAAGCGTTGTAGGGTTGGCGTCGAGCGCTTTCTTTCCGCTCGTCGCTCATGCAGCGGAGGAACTGTCCGAGACTGATCCGAGCGCGGTCGCACTCGGCTATCGAGTGGATGCGACCAAGGTGGACAAAGTCAAGTTTCCGAAGTACGCCGACGGCCAGAACTGTGCAAACTGTCAATTCTACCAGGGGAGTGCATCTTCAAAGAGTGCTGCTTGCCCGCTGTTCACCGGCAAGACCGTCGAAGGGGCTGGCTGGTGTAATGGGTACGCGAAGAAAGGGTAATTCACCGCCGGTTTCCACCCGCGCGAATCGCTAGTTCGGCAACAAACTGCGTGATCGCATTTCCGTTCTCGGGCGGCGTCGAGCGAAATCGAAGGTGCTCTTAGCCGCCCTAGAACGTCGCCTCCCCGAAAGCCTGTCTCCGGTACGCACTACATAACGGCGAACGGCCTATGAGGCATATTTCCAGGATCGAGGTCGAAAATGGACGTGACATCTAGTGCTCCGCATCGCCGATCATCGCGCGACAAGAAGGTGGAAATTGCACCATCGTCACGCATTAGAGTCTGGCAACCGAGGGTCCGCCCGCAGATTTTGTTTTTTGATCTGATGTTCGCGGTGGTACTGGTCTGTGGGGCAGCGTTTGCGCTGACCAAGTATCACGCGCATATGAACTATTACGACCAGCTAGTGCTGGTTTGTACGATTCCCGCGTTAACCGCGCTCGGATGGCGCTGGAAGCCAGCACGCGTGTTAATGGTGGGTATCGCTGCGTTATCATTGTTTTCGATTCACCTCTACGGTGATGATCTGACTCGTGCCGATCATGCCTTTTTGCTGAAGTACTTTCTGTCAAGTCAATCCGCCATCCTGTGGATGAGTTCATTGTTTGTGCTCGCGACTCTGTTTTACTGGATCGGCTTGTTATCGCGCTCGGGATCGGCTGGAGCTATCGCATCGATGCTGACATGGAGCGCCGTGCTGATGGGTTTCGTCGGGATGATGGTGCGGTGGTACGAGTCCTATCTGATCGGACCGGACATTGGCCATATCCCAATTTCGAACCTGTACGAAGTCTTCGTACTGTTCAATCTCATCACGGCGCTGTTCTACCTTTATTACGAGGGGCACTACAAGACACACGCGCTCGGTGCTTTCGTGCTACTCATAATTAGCGCCGCGGTCAGTTTTATGATGTGGTACTCGATATCGCGGGACGCACAGCAAATCCAGCCGCTTGTTCCTGCGCTTCAAAGTTGGTGGATGAAAATTCATGTCCCGGCGAATTTCATCGGATACGGCAGCTTCGCTCTGTCCGCGATGGTTGCTGTCACCTACCTGATGAAGGACAAGGGCATTTTGGGTGACCGCCTCCCCGCGTTGGAAGTACTCGATGATGTGATGTACAAGTCCATATCGGTAGGTTTCGCATTTTTTACCATTGCGACCATTCTCGGGGCGCTATGGGCGGCGGAGGCGTGGGGCGGATACTGGAGCTGGGATCCAAAGGAAACCTGGGCGCTGATAGTGTGGCTGAACTACGCCGTATGGTTGCACATGCGCCTGATTAAGGGCCTTCGCGGCCGACCCTCGGCATGGTGGGCGCTGACTGGGTTGGTAGTAACGACATTCGCGTTTATCGGTGTGAACATGTTTCTTTCTGGCCTGCATAGCTACGGGAAACTGTAGGGGCTGGTGCGCAGCTCCTGAACGATGTGGCTAGTCCCTCCACTCGTCGCGGCGCTTCGCGACGGATACCCAGCCCGGCAGTGGGTGGTGACGAGTGCACGCGCACGGTCTGCTGGCATAAAGCAAATGGCCGTAGCCGGATGTGACGCGGGTGGCAATCTGAGCGCAGGACCGGCGGCGATGGTTCGTGACCCGGCCCGCTTGTTGTTTTTCAATTTGGCTCCGCGTGATCTGAGCATGAGGGGCTTTGCAAATCTGGATAGCGAGGCAAATCCTGAAATGTGGGTAGCGGATTGCTCGTTGGTGTGTCGGGCTTCTCTGCCCATGGCGTCTCACCGGATCCTTCCTTATGCCGCGCCAATCGTGTCTCATTGTCTCAAGGGGTTAGTCGCCATTCATCGCAAGCGCTGAGCACCGATTGATTCGTATCGAGGCAGAAACGCACATCGCGTACTCGGTGGCCGTTGGTGTACCCGCCACGGTTGCGTTCTATGCAAATGTGACACACAACGAGGTGCCGTGAAGACGGGATTTGCTGGTTGTCGCCTTCGTCAGCTGAGGACTTGCTGCTGATTCGGAGAGCGGTTGATTCGTAACATCAATCAAGTGGAATTTGAAATGCCGTTCAAGCGTAATCTGGTCACGGCCGGCGCGATTTCCTTGGCGGTCGTCGCCATTGTTGTCGCGTCATATCGCGCACATGGTGGCGGCTCCCCAGTCGCACAGGCTTCCGCTGCTGTTGCGCCGCCTGTTGCAGATGTAGACGTCGCGACAGTGATCTCGCAGTCCATCACCGACTATCAAAGCTACTCAGGTCGAATCGAGGCGATCGAGAAGGTCGAGATCCGACCCCTCGTTTCGGGAACGATCGTCGGAGTCCATTTCCACGACGGGGCGGTCGTTAAGAAAGGCGACCGGCTTTTCACCATCGATCCGAGGCCGTATCAGGCGGAGGTCGACCGGGCCGTGGCGCAGGTCGCGTCGGCTGAATCTCGGAGCGGATACGCGTCGGCCGATTGGGCGCGCGCGCAGAGACTGCTGACAGATAATGCGATCGCCAAGCGCGACTACGATGAGGCGCAAAACGCGAATCGTGAAGCGGCGGCGGCTGTGAAGGCGGCAAAGGCTGCCCTCGAAGCGGCGCAGATCAATCTGGGCTACACAGCGATTACCGCTCCGGTGTCCGGGCGAGTTTCCCGTGCCGAACTGACTATCGGCAATATCGTTTCCACCGGGGCGAATGCGCCCGTGCTGACAACGCTGGTTTCGACGTCGCCCATCTACGCGTCGTTCGATGTCGACGAACAGACATATCTGCGCTTTCTCAGTCGCGACTCGAAAGTAAAAGTCCCGGTCTCCGTCGGACTCGCTAACGAGACAGGATATTCCCGGCAGGGCGTGATCGATTCCATCGACAACCGACTCGACACCAGTTCCGGAACGATTCGTGTTCGCGCACGTTTCAATAACGAGGATGGTGTGCTTCTACCTGGCCTTTATGTTCGCGCTCGCGTTGGCGGGGGCGCGCCGCATCAGGCAGTGTTGGTCAACGACGAGGCCATTCAGACTGATCAAGATAAGAAATTCGTGCTGCTGGTCGACAAGGACAACAAGGTCCAGTACCGCGAAGTGACACTCGGCGACCGGCAGCAGAGTTTTCGCGTCATCACGGGCGGTCTGCAAGTTGGAGACCGCGTCGTTGTGAACGGCATACAGCGCGTTCGTCCGGGCGATTCCGTCAAGACGAACACCGTGAAGATGTCGGGCGACGCCGCGTCAACGACGAAGGCTTCCTGAGTGCGTGGATCGCGCATGGCCCCTCATGCTTAGCCAGAGAACGTCATGAATCTCTCCAAGTTTTTTATCGAGCGCCCCATATTTGCGGCAGTTCTGTCCGCGATGATCTTGCTGGCGGGATTGATTTCCATGGTCAATCTCCCTATTTCCGAATATCCCGGGGTCGTGCCACCGTCCGTCGTGGTGACTGCGCAATATCCGGGCGCAAATCCCAAGGTGATCGCTGAAACGGTTGCTTCGCCGCTCGAAGAGCAGATCAACGGCGTCGAAAATATGTTGTACATGCAGTCGCAAGCCAATAGCGACGGCACGCTTACGCTGACGATCACGTTCAAGCTCGGCACGAATCCCGATCTTGCTCAGCAGCAGGTGGAAACGCGTGTGAACCAGGCGCTGCCGCGCTTGCCTACGGACGTGCAGCGCCTCGGAGTTACGACGATCAAGTCGTCGCCGACGCTCACGATGGTGGTGCACCTCGTTTCGCCGAGCGAGAAATACAACAGCACGTATCTGCGCAACTATGCGCTGATCAACGTGCGTGACCGGCTCGAGCGCATTCCCGGCGTCGGCCAGGTCACGTTGTGGGGGGCCGGCGACTACTCGATGCGCGTGTGGCTCGATCCGTTGAAGGTGGCCGAACACGACATGACGGCGAACGACGTTGTCACGGCAATTCGCGATCAGAACCTCCAGGTCGCCGCTGGACAGGTCGGCGCATCCCCGTCGACGCCTGATGCACCACTGCAACTCAATGTGAACGCGCAGGGCAGACTCGAGACCGAAGACGAATTCCGCGACATCGTCCTGAAGACGTCGGCCGATGGCGCGGTGACGAGACTTAAGGACGTCGCACGCGTCGAAATGGGTGCGTCTGAATACGCGCGCCGTTCGCTGCTGAATAACAAGTCGGCCGTCGCGATGGCGATCTTCGAGTTGCCGGGAGCGAATTCACTAAACATATCGGATCACGTTCGCGACGCGATGAAACAACTGCAGGCCGATATGCCGGAAGGAGTGAAATACGACATCGTCTATGACCCGACACAGTTCGTGCGCGCGAGTATCCATGCTGTGATTCACACGCTGCTCGAAGCGATCGCCTTAGTCGTGCTCGTTGTTATCGTGTTTCTGCAGACGTGGCGCGCATCGGTCATTCCTCTGATTGCCGTGCCAGTCTCGATTATAGGCGCCTTCTCGCTGTTGCTTGCATTTGGTTTCTCGATAAATGCGCTGTCGCTGTTCGGCATGGTGTTGGCAATCGGCATCGTGGTCGATGACGCGATCGTGGTGGTCGAGAACGTCGAACGCAATATTGCGACCGGGCTGTCTCCAAAGGAGGCCACGAATCAGGCGATGCAGGAAGTGAGCGGGCCGATCATCGCAATCGCGTTGACACTGGTGGCTGTGTTCGTGCCACTCGCATTCATGAGCGGCCTGACGGGTCAGTTCTACAAACAGTTCGCGATGACCATTGCGATTTCGACGGTCATTTCCGCGTTCAATTCGCTGACGCTTTCGCCCGCGCTGTCCGCGCTTTTGCTCAAAGGACACCATGACCCTAAAGATTGGCTCACTCGCGCGATGGATCGCCTGTTCGGACCATTCTTCAATGTGTTCAACAAGGTCTTTCATCGCGGCTCAGAGTCGTATAGCCGCGGCGTGTCGAAGGTCGTCAACCGCAAGGTCGTCATCCTTGCGTTCTATGGCGTGTTGCTCGGGCTCACAGTCCTCGTGACCAAGGTCGTGCCAGGTGGATTCGTTCCCGTTCAGGACAAGCAGTATCTGGTCGCTATCGTGCAGTTGCCCAATGGCGCATCCCTCGACCGGACTGAAGCTGTGGTTCGCCAGGTCGGGGACATCGCGATGAAGACACCCGGTGTCGAATCCGCCGTGCAGTTCCCCGGTTTGTCGGTCAATGGTTTCACCAATTCGTCGAGTTCGGCGGTCGTCTTTTTCGCCGAAACGCCGTTTGATGAGCGTGAGGGCAAATCGATGACAGGGTTAAGCATCGCGGCGGATTTGAACAAGAGATTCTCTGGAATCAAGGGCGCTTTCGTCGCCGTCTTCCCGCCGCCGCCTGTTCTGGGTCTGGGCACGCTTGGTGGTTTCAAGCTCCAGGTCGAAGATCAGCAAGCCGCTGGCTATACGGCGCTCGACAACGCGACCCAGGCTTTCCTCAAGGCCGCAGCGAAGGCGCCTGAGCTCGGCCCGGCGTTCTCCACCTATCAGATCAATGTGCCGCAGGTGAACGTCGCCGTGGACCGCGTGAAGGCCAAGCAATTGGGCATCTCCGTGAACGACATTTTCAGCACTATGCAGGTTTATCTTGGTTCGTTCTATGTGAATGATTTCAACCGCTTTGGCCGTGTGTATCAGGTGCGTGTGCAAGCGGACGCGCCATTTCGTGCGCACATGGACGATATCGGATTGCTCAAAACGCGCAACGACAAGGGGGAGATGGTGCCGCTGTCGACCCTCGTGAAAGTCACGCCGACCTTTGGTCCTGATTCCGTCGTTCGGTACAACGGCTACACGGCCGCCGACGTCAATGGTGGCCCTGCGCCGGGTTACTCGTCGGGGCAGGCGCAGGCTGCCATCGAAAGGGTTGCCGCAAAGACGTTGCCGCGAGGTATGAAGTTCGAGTGGACCGACCTGACATATCAACAGATTCTGGCCGGCAACGCGGCGCTCTGGGTATTTCCTGTCAGCGTTCTGCTCGTCTATATGGTGCTCGCAGCGATGTATGAAAGCATGACGTTACCGCTGGCCATTCTGATGATCGTTCCGATGAGTGTGCTCTCTGCGCTACTTGGCGTTTGGCTGACTCACGGAGATAACAACATCTTTACGCAGATCGGCCTGATGGTGCTCGTCGGGCTATCCGCGAAGAATGCGATTCTGATTGTGGAGTTTGCGCGCGAGCTGGAGATGAAAGGGTGCTCGATCATTCAAGCGGCCATCGAGGCTAGCCGGCTGCGCCTGCGACCGATTCTGATGACATCGATTGCGTTCATCATGGGTGTGGTACCTCTCGTCGTTTCCGGTGGCGCTGGTTCGGAAATGCGTCACGCAATAGGGATCGCCGTGTTCTTCGGAATGCTTGGAGTGACCCTGTTCGGGTTGCTGCTGACGCCGGTGTTCTACGTCGTGCTTCGAAAGCTCACGAGGACCGAGCATATCGTGGACAAACACGGTCACCACCCGCACGTCCGCGGTGTAAATGCTTCGGTTGACGGGTGAGGCCACCATGTCGAGAAGTCAAATGAAATGTCCTCTGCGCGGTTCTCTATCGCTCCTCGCGGGGGCGCTGCTGACGGCAGGCTGCTCGCTGGCACCAGAGTACAAAGTCCCCGCGGCGGCCAACTCCACCACTTTCAAGGAAGCTACGGCAACCACCGGCAATTCGGCCACGATGGCGACAGAAGGGGAGATCGGGACCTGGAAGATCGCACAGCCCGCTGATCAGATTCCTCGCGGGAAGTGGTGGGTGATCTTCGACGACGCGACGCTCAACGATTTCGAAGAACAGGCGCTGTCCGCCAACCAGAATCTGGCCGCGGCGGCCGCGCGTGTCAAGGAGGCTCGTGCAGTTCAGCAGGTCACCCGTGCGGACCTCTTCCCGACTATCGGCGCTGGTTTTGGACCAACCCGAGAAAAAGCCTCGCCTTCCTCACGATTCCCGCCGAGTGGCGTAGACATACCAGCGCAGACGTTGTGGCGCGCGCAAGGTACCGCGGCTTATGAGGCGGACCTTTTCGGACGAGTCTCCGATGCGGTCAAGGCTAGTCGTGCAGAAAGCGAGCAATCAGAATCGCTCCTGCGCTCCGTGCAACTCGCGCTTCAGGCCGACGTAGCTGCGAACTACTTCACGGTTCGTGAACTTGACGCGCAACTTCAGGTGTATTCGCAGAACGTTTCGCTTCGCGAACAGGCGCTGGAGCTTGTACAGTCGAAATTCGGCGCGGGCGACATCGCCGAACTCGATGTAGCCAGGGCGCAGGCTGAGCTCGCGACAGCGCGTACTGACGAGATGACAGCAGAACGCCAACGGGCGACCGCCGAGCATAGTCTCGCGATACTCATCGGCAAGGCTCCGTCGGGGTTTTCGATGGCATCGAACCCACTGCAACCTGTTCAGATTCGGATTCCGCCAGGGCTACCTTCGGCACTCCTGGAGCGTCGGCCCGATATCGCTGCCGCTGAGCGCGCAATGGCCGCGGCCAATGCACGCATCGGCGTGGCCAAAGCGGCGTATTTTCCTTCGTTATTCATCACTGGCGCCGCTGGATTTGAGTCGGCGACGTTGGGCGATCTATTCAAATGGTCCAGTCGAGCCTTCGTTCTCGGACCCCTGGTTGGCACGGCATTGACAGTGCCTATTTTCGATGGAGGCCGTCGCGAAGGGAATCTCGCGAACGCGCGAGCCGTGTTTGAGGAAGACGTGGCCAACTATCGTCAGCAGGTCCTTAAGGCATTCCAAGAAGTTGAGGATAACCTGTCGGACCTAAGGATTCTTGAGCAGCAGACCCGGACGCAAACCGAGGCAGTGCGGGCGTCGACTCGTGCGGCACATATCTCGCGTACCCAATACAGGGAAGGGGCTGTCAACTATCTGGACGTTATCGATGCCGACCGAACGGTACTTCAAGCACAAACGACGGCCGTCAAGCTTTCCGGCATTCAGGCGGTCGCCACCGTAAACCTTGTCCGCGCACTCGGTGGAGGATGGGGCGATCCAGTCACGGTTGGTACAGCCGATACGCAACAGCTATTGAGGTAGGTTTTGTTTCCCCAGCGCTGCGCGTGGCAGGCGCTCGGCGCAGGCATAACCGCCCCGAGTCATGCGCAAAGGGACGGGACGCGTGACCTTGCGGAAGAGGTGGTCTGCGGGTTGGGTGGGCGTGAGGAAGCGGGCTGCCGGCGTCAGCAGGTGCTTGTTGTGCTCCTGCGGGAGACTTCGATCGCTTCTGACGTCGGTCTGTTCTGCGGAGGGCGGTTGAAATGCCCACCATGCCTCTTATACTGATGCGACATCACGCCGCTCAATCTCAAATTTATTAAGCTACGCGAAACTAAAGTGCGTAGATAATCCCCGCAAAGATCGATCCGAATAGAAGCCACTTTACGGCGTAGTAGGTGGGTCGATGCCA
The DNA here is from genome assembly GCF_013426915.1 of Paraburkholderia sp. PGU19. Lineage (GTDB taxonomy): Bacteria > Pseudomonadota > Gammaproteobacteria > Burkholderiales > Burkholderiaceae > Paraburkholderia. Next base: position 1,284,732 of record NZ_AP023181.1, on the reverse strand, counting down.
AGCCTTTATTCGCTTTCCAAATCGACGGATTGCATAGACGTATTTGAAAGCACGGTTCAAAAAGCCAGTAGAGTCCCCGGTTTCATTGGGAGAAGTAGCGGCGCGGAGCACCACGTTAGAGAAAATCCGGTTCAATGCTGTGGTCCAGCGATAACGCATCGGGCGTTCAACATCACAGAAGAGGACGATGCGCGAGATGTCGGTTTCGTTTTTGGCATAGTGAATATAGGTTTCATCGAACATTACTTCTTCACCGTCGCGCCAGTAGTATTGTTCTCCATCAACTTCAATATAGCAACCTGGACTGGACGCGGTAACCAGCCCTAGATGATACCGAACGGAGCCGGCGTAGGGGTCGCGATGGCGAACGAGGCTGGCACCCGGCGGCAGCTGCGCAAACATGGCTGCTCTGACGGTCGGAATCTGCTGGAGCAGGCGCGTGGTCACCGGACAAAGTGCTTGCGCAGAGGGGTGAGGCTCGTCGTACCACTTCAGGTGGAATCGGCGCCAACCGGTCTTGAAGAACGAGTTAAATCCGATATCCGTGTAATTTACTGCTGCGACGATTTTCCGTGCGGCATCGACAGCGAGTGCCTCATCCCGAATGGTCTGCCAGTTTGCTTTGAGGGGGGCCAGTTCATGAAAGCTGGAAGCGTCAATGTAGGCACCCCGCTTCAGCGTCGAAAATATGTAGAAAACGGCGTTAATCGGTGCCAGAAACGTTGAGTGGTCGGACAACTGACGCCAGAACGCGAAGCGTTCCTTGCCCCGCATGGCGACATAGGAAGCGCTTGCAACTAACCAGAACAGAAACAGCATGCGCATGCTTACGCTCCTAAAATATTCGCGAAGATCGTTCGGTCGGCAAGTAAATGTTTCGAGCAATGCGTCGCGTACGCCGCCGTGCCCGAGTATTGTCTTGATGGAGAAGCCGGTTTATGCCGGCATGCAGCGCCGTTATTGCGTCACGCAAGATCAAGGCGCCAATCCCCTTGCGGAACTCCGGGATCGCGCATGTCACTGGTCGCACTGGCACGTCAAAAAATGCTAATGCACTTTAATCGATAGAAGATTTATATACATTCCCTTCTCTTTTCCTTTCTCTCGCGGACCGGCGGCGACGTGAAGGCGCGCGGAGCGAGGTGGCGAATTTCCGTACATGTTAAATGATGTGAAATCAAATTCGGCCGATCTTTCGGTATAGTCGGCTGATACCTGAGCATCTGTGACTTGGCCCGCGGTCTGTTGCCGACAGGCACCGAAAGGCCGCTTTGGGTTTCGCATGATCGGTGCCTCGCTAGTGTGGGCTCGGCGACCGGAGGTATGGGAGACATCGGCGCTAAGTCGGACTCCTAATCGTAAGTGGTCGCGACGACGATCCACCTCTTTCGATTCAGAACGAAGACAACCACGACGCGCTACTGCGTGGCGCTGCGCGAGGCTAGCGTCGTCTTGAACCGCGTGAACGAGCCCTCGCTGAAGGTCGCGGAACGCGAGTGCTGCATTCTTTCGACCTATGACTTTGATCCATTGCCCGAGGCGTTTCTAGCGGGATTGGCGATGCCCTCTCAGAGGATCCCTGCTGTCGGTGAAGATTTTCCTGTGCGTCGCAAGCAGGCCAGTCAATCTCTCGGCTGTGCGCTGACTTCGCGAGGGCGTGCGGTCAGCTTCCGCGCTGTCGGCGAAACCCGGAGGCATACTCACGCATATTGCTCACATACTCAAGCGCCGTTGCACCTCTATGTCTTCCGGCGAGAAACTATATGTGTTCACCAACACACGAGGAGCAGTGCCATGAGAATTGTCGGTGCCTTGGGCGTCGCCCTGGCAGGATTGTCCATGACTGTCGCTGTCGCGGCCTACGGGCAGACAGATACGCGCTCACCGTTCAAAGGAATGACCGCGGCTGTTGTCGACGGCAACGGAAATATGCACGTGCCCACCGATTACAGGACGACTTATCAGACGCTCGGCAGCTGGGCGGTGGCTGCAGACAGTGGCCCGGGCTCAAAGCAATTGCATGTGGTCTACGCATCGCCGGGAACTATCGCCGCGTACCGCAAGGACGGACACTTTCCGGATGGCACGGTTCTCGTGAAGGAAGTGTACAAGACGAACACGAAGCCAATGACGACCGGAACAGTAAGCAGTGCCGGAATCCTTTCGGGCTGGTTCGTGATGGTTAAAGATGATGTCGGTCGCTTTCCGGAAAACAAGCTTTGGGGCGACGGATGGGGTTGGTCCTGGTTTGATGCAAGCGATCCAAAGAAGACTACATCCACGGACTATAAGAAAGACTGTCAGTCGTGTCACATACCGGCGCAAGCGTCAGACTGGATATACACCACGGGTTATCCGCCCCTAAGCCAATAAAGTGGGCGCGGCCTCGATAAAGTGTCAGTCGAGCCGCCGCGCTAGTTCGAGCAGTTTTGGGGAAGCGAGGATCACGGTGAGGCGCTGATTGTCCTTCGCTTTCGTAAATTTCCCATGGCGCCCGATATAGGCGTCGAACGGTTTTCGACCGATGCAACATTTTTGGCGAAGTACCGAGGAGATAAATCACATGAAGGCAATCATTGTGACGGACCAGGCTGCCGGGACGGCCGGCATGAAGTTCGGTGAGCGGCCGGAGCCTGAGGCAGGGATAAACGACGTCATAGTTCAGGTCCGTGCGTCGGGGTTCACTTGGGATGAACTGACGTGGCCCTCGACGTGGATCGATCGTCAAGGCCGTGACCGGACACCATCGATTCCCGGGCAAGAGTTGGCAGGTGTAGTCACCGCTCTCGGCTATGGCACAAGGGGACTATCGGTGGGACAGAGAGTGTTCGGACTTACGGACTCGTATCGCAGCGGCACCTTGGCCGAGTATGTGGCGATCGAGGCACGCAACCTCGCGGCGCTGCCAGGCGACGTCGACTTCGCGGTCGGCGCGAGCGTCGCGATGCCAGGCCTGACCGCGTGGCAGGGATTGTTCGACCACGGTCGCATCCAGGCCGGCCAGAGCATTCTCGTGCATGGCGCCGCCGGCGCAGTCGGTTCAATGGTGACTCAGCTCGCACGGGAGGCAGGCGCCTATGTCATTGGCACGGGACGCGCTGGGCACCGTCAGACGGCACTCGAGTTCGGCGCGCAAGAATTCATCGATCTTGAGAACGACGACCTGAAAGATGTCAGTGCAGTTGATCTGGTTTTCGATGTGTTCGGTGGCGACATCGCGAAGCGGTCCGCTGGTGTGATCCGAGCCGGAGGAACACTGGTGACAATCGCCGGGCCGGCCGAGGCGCGACCTGTAGACGGACTGGCGATCGACTTCGTTGTCGTATCCGATCGCACGCAACTGAGCGAAGTCATCCGGCGTGTCCGTGAGGGACGGTTACGTACGCATATCGGCAAAGTCTCTAACCTCGAGGACGCCGTAGTCGCGCTCAACCCGAGTGAGAAGACGAACGGAAAAACAATCATCCGAGTTCGTCCGTGAGCGATACGCGGCCGTCCGAGTGACGGTTCGAGTTTAGAGGCACGCAACCATGGAGAGAATCCACATGAAGGCGATTTCAGCAACAGATCAGACAGCAGGATTGGCCGGATTGAAGCTTGTCGAGCGACCGGAGCCGTCGGCAGGGATAAACGACGTTATCGTTCAGATCCATGCATCGGGGTTCGTCCCTACTGAGATGGCGTGGCCCTCGACCTGGACTGATCGCAGCGACCGTGAGCGGAAGCCGTCGATTCCAGGCCACGAGCTGGCTGGAGTGGTCACCGCTCTCGGCTATGGAACGACGGGGCTGTCTGTGGGCCAACGGGTGTTCGGCCTTGCTGACTGGTATCGTGACGGAACCTTAGCCGAATATGTGGCGATTGAGGCGCGCAACCTGGCACCGCTGCCCGGGGATGTCGACTTTACGGTGGGCGCTAGCCTGCCGATCTCGGGACTAACCGCCTGGCAAGGGCTGTTTCAACATGGGCGCCTTCAGGCGGGCCAGCGCGTGCTCGCTCACGGTGCCGCTGGGGCACTCGGCACGATGGTGACGCAACTCGCACGAGAGGCCGGCGCTTATGTCATTGGCACAGGGCGAGCCGCCGACCGTCAGAAGGCGCTCGACTTCGGCTCGCAAGAGTTTGTCGACCTCGATAGCGATACGCTGGAGGACGTCGGCGGAGTCGATCTGGTGTTCGATGTCATCGGTGGCGACATCGGGAAACGATCCGCTGGCCTGGTTCGAGCCGGAGGGACACTGGTGTCCGTTGTCGGCCCGTCCGAGGCGCGTCCTTATATCGGGCGTGCGATAGATTTTGTTGTTGAGTCCGATCGTGCCCAACTGAGCGAGATTGTCCAGCGGGTGCGGGACGGACGACTACGGACGAATATCGGCGAGATCTCGTCCCTCGACAATGCCGTCGCGGCCTTGAACCCCATCAAACGACGTGAAGGGAAGACGATTATCCGCATTCGGCAGTAAGAAGTCAGTACAGCGCGTGGTCGCCGATACAAGTAACTATTTGCTTGCTCGCCCGAGCGCTTTGCTGCGGTCAGTCCGGTCAAAATGCAGAACGTGAGCGATGCATTTAGCTAGCGAGGCAATGGAGACTCATGGCCCAGGTATTGAAAGTCGCAGGACGCGATCGCGTTCGAACGACGGCATAGTTGCGTCGTGCCGCTCGGAGGACCAGGACAGAGCGCCCGTTTTCGGGAGTATGATTTTCCGCGAATACATCGACGGTTTCGACTCGTCCCCGGGATGAACCGATCGAGTCAATTCAACCCATGGGGACAGTCACCCTCGGCGATGTAGTTCCCGAATGTCGCGGTAGAGAGCCGCTCTACCACGTTAATTCCGCGCCATCTTTGGTTCGTCAACAGCGACGGCACGGAGAGCGAACGCCACAACGATATCTCGATCAGATCAAGGAGGTTTAACATGCATCAGCGTGCTGTACTTGCTGGGGGATGCTTCTGGGGAATGCAGGACCTGATCCGCAAGCTTCCCGGTGTTGTCTCGACCCGCGTCGGTTATACCGGGGGCGAGATTTTGAACGCGACCTACCGCAATCATGGCACTCATGCGGAGGGGATCGAGATTGTCTTCGACACAACGCAAACGAGTTACCGACGCATCCTCGAGTACTTCTTTCAAATCCACGATCCGACGACACTGGACCGTCAAGGCAACGATGTCGGAACAAGCTACCGTTCGGCGATCTTTTATACGACCGGCGAACAGAAAAAGATGGCGCTGGAGACGATCGCCGACGTTGAAGCGTCGGGCCGCTGGCCGGGCAGCGTTGTCACTGAGCTTGAGCCTGTCGGAGATTTCTGGGAAGCTGAGCCGGAGCACCAAGACTATCTTGAGAAGCGGCCGGACGGGTATACGTGTCACTTTCCTCGTCCCGACTGGGTCCTCGCCAAGAGAGAAACCGTAGGCGAATCCGCGACAATTCCTACCCACGCTGGCGCCAATACTCGGTCTTAGGTGCGGTACGTCATGCAAGAACTTTGCGTTAGCCGGGATGTTGGTTTTCGCGCCGGGCGCCCGATGCTCAAAGCGGTGGGTCTCCGTTGCGAACGAAACCAACGTCGGCTTTTCAACGACGTGAGCTTCGGCCTTGGGGCGGGTGACATGTTGCGCATCATAGGTCCCAACGGGAGCGGAAAAAGCAGCTTGCTGCGTCTGCTATGTGGATTGGCGCAGCCGGCCGAGGGGCATGTCGAGCTGTTCGGCCAAGCGCTTGCCCGGCAGCGCGGGGCGCTCGCTTCTCGACTGCTATGGATAGGGCATGCACCAGGAGTAAAGGCACTCTTGACCGTCGAGGAAAACCTGTCATGGCTAGGAGCATTGCACGGGCGCAGTGCGATCACCGCCATGGAGCGGGCTATTGTCGCGGTGGGCTTGCGCGGCTTTGAGGACACGCGTTGCCATGCCCTGTCGGCGGGCCAGCAGCGTCGTGTCGCGTTGGCGCGACTGTACCTACCCGGTGCGCCAATGCTCTGGCTACTGGATGAACCCTTCACAGCGCTCGATAGCGCAGGCACAGCGCAACTTGAAGCTCACCTGGCAATGCATTGTGAGCGCGGCGGTACGGTGGTGCTGACTACGCACCATGAACTGACCCGAAGGGCGCGCGCTTATGCTGTCTTTGATCTCGGGCAGTACGCGACGTGAGCATGGTCGTGATCTCCTTACTCAACCGCGAGTTGCGTCTGTTATGTCGCCAACCCGGAGACGTTGTTAACCCCTTAGTGTTTTTCTCCGTTGTCATCGCGCTGTTTCCGCTGGCGCTGGGGGCGCAATCGCAGTTTCTGCAACAAGCGGCGCCGGGGCTAGTGTGGGTCGCGGCGTTGCTGGCCATGCTCCTTTCGCTAGACGGCCTGTTTCGTGCCGACTTCGAAGACGGCTCGCTAGAGCAGTGGATGCTCTCATCACACTCGATGGTCGTGCTGGTACTAGTCAAAGTGGCAGCGCACTGGGTTTGCAGCGGTCTTGCGATGGTGGTGGCGGCCCCTCTCCTGGCGCTGACACTAGGCCTCCCGGCCCATTGCTTCGTTGCGCTGCTGCTTTCCCTGTTGCTGGGCACGCCTGTACTCACCCTGCTCGGCGCGGTCGGCGCGGCGCTCACCGTTGGCTTGCGTCGAGGAGGGTTGTTACTGGGCTTGCTAATCCTGCCTCTGTACGCCCCGGTGTTGATTTTGGGTAGCGGCGCTCTGCAAGCGGCGTTGCAGGGCCTGCCCGTTGCGGGGTACCTGCTGTGGTTGTCATGCCTTGCCTTGCTGGCAATCACTTTGGCGCCGTTTGCGATTGGCGCGGCGCTTTCCATCAGTGTCGCCGAATGACTCACCATCTGCGGTGCAGACCCGACGACCCATCAAGAGCAACTCGAATGAACTGGACCTGGCTACACAAATGGGGCTCGCCAAAACTGTTCTACTCCATGAGTGGCAGGTGCCTGCCATGGCTCGCATCTGTCAGCGCGTTTTTGCTCGTGATCGGCCTGTCATGGGGGCTGGCATTTGCGCCCGCGGACTACCAGCAGGGCGATAGCTTTCGCATTATGTACATCCATGTGCCGGCGGCGCTGCTTGCTCAATCGATCTACGTCATGTTGGCGACTGCCGGCGTCATCGGAGCGATCTGGAAAATAAAGCTTGCGGACGTCGCACTGCAGCAGGCGGCCCCCATCGGCGCCTGGATGACATTCATCGCGCTGAGCACCGGGGCGATTTGGGGCAAGCCTACCTGGGGCACTTACTGGGTATGGGACGCACGCCTGACCTCCATGCTTATCCTGCTGTTCCTGTATCTGGGTGTCATCGCGCTGGGCCAGGCGATCACCAATCGTGATAATGCCGCACGCGCCTGCGCGGTGCTATCCGTGGTCGGCGTCGTCAACATTCCCATCATCAAGTATTCGGTCGAATGGTGGAACACCCTGCACCAGCCGGCCAGCTTCTCACTTACATCTGCGCCGGCCATGCCGGCGCAGATGTGGCTGCCATTGTTATTAACCGCGCTGGGATTCTATTGCTTCTTCGGAGCGGTACTTTTCGTGCGTATGCGCCTGGAAGTGCTGCGGCGCGAGGCCGGCAGTCGCTGGGCCGACGCTGAGGTCGCCCGACTTCTGGAGAATCGGACATGATTGCATTTGCGTCGTTCGCTGATTTTCTGGCCATGGGTGGCCACGGCGCCTACGTTTGGAGTGGCTATGGTTTGTGTGTTGTGCTATTGGCATTGAACGTGATGCTGCCTTTTCTTGCACACCGTCGATACCTGAATACTCTCGCGCGCAGCCGACGCCGGGAGGCCTTGCAATGACTCCCGCGCGTAAGAAGCGACTGTACTGGATGCTGGCCCTGCTCTGCGGCGCAAGTGCGGCCGCGGCGTTGGCAATGGCGGCGTTGCGGCAAAACATCAATCTGTTTTACACCCCAAGCCAGATCGCTGCTGGTGAGGCACCGCGCGGCACACGCGTTCGCGCGGGCGGGCTGGTAGAGACCGGTTCGTTGAAACGCACGCCGGGTTCACTGGCACTGCGATTTATCGTGACGGACGGCGAGAGCAGCATCCTCGTGCGCTACGAGGGCATTCTGCCCGACCTTTTCCGCGAGGGCCAAGGTATTGTCGCCATGGGTCGCATAGAGCCTGACGGCGCACTCCACGCTGATGAAGTCCTCGCCAAGCATGATGAGAAATACACGCCACCGGAGGCGAGGAGTGCGCTGAAGAAAATCGGTGCGAGAGACCAGCTTCTGCGCGGCAAACAGGAGTCGTATCGATGATCCCGGAACTCGGACTATTAGCCCTGATCCTGGCGCTATGCCTCGCGCTGGTACAAGCAAGCGTCCCCTTAGCAGGTGCCTGGCGGGGCGATCAGCGCTGGATGGCGCTGGCGAAGCCGGCCGCGCGGGGACAGCTCATGTTCTTGATGTTCAGCTTCGCCTGCCTGGCGCACGCTTTCCTGACTGACGATTTCTCGGTTGCGTATGTTGCACAAAATTCCAACAGTGCGCTGCCATGGTACTACAAGCTTAGTGGAATCTGGGGTGCGCATGAGGGCTCGTTGCTCCTGTGGGCCTTGATACTGGCAGGATGGACAACCGCGGTCTCGCTCTGCGCGCGCCAACTACCGGAGGCGATGCTGGCGCGAGTGCTGGCCGTGATGGGCATGATAAGCACTGGTTTCCTTCTGTTTCTGATCGGCACCTCAAACCCATTTGCGCGATTATTACCCAATGTCCCAGTCGATGGCCGGGACCTCAATCCTGTGTTGCAGGACGTCGGCCTGATCGTCCATCCGCCCATACTGTACATGGGCTATGTTGGCTTTTCGGTCGCGTTCGCCTTCGCCATCGCGGCCCTGCTGGATGGTAAGCTCGACGCCGCTTGGGCACGCTGGTCTCGCCCATGGACAAACGTGGCTTGGGCGTTTCTCGGCGTGGGTATCGCCGTCGGATCATGGTGGGCTTACTCTGAACTCGGGTGGGGCGGTTGGTGGTTCTGGGATCCCGTCGAAAACGCGTCGTTGATGCCCTGGCTAGTGGGCGCGGCTCTGATCCACTCCCTGGCAGCAACTGAGAAACGGGGCGTATTCAAGAGCTGGACCGTGCTACTGGCGATCGCCGCGTTCTCGCTCAGCTTGCTAGGCACCTTCCTGGTCCGGTCGGGCGTGTTGACCTCCGTGCACGCCTTCGCCACTGACCCGGCGCGCGGCGTATTCGTACTCGCATTCCTCCTGGCAGTGGTGGGTGGGTCGCTTGCGCTGTTTGCTCTCCGGGCGCCGGTGGTGAAAAGCCACGTCGGTTTCGGGATCTGGTCGCGTGAGACGCTGCTGCTGGTCAACAACCTGTTGCTGTCGGTGGCGGCGGCCGCGATCCTGCTCGGCACGCTTTACCCGATGGTTCTCGACGCGCTTACCGGCACGAAGCTGTCGGTCGGTGCACCTTACTTCAATGCCATGTTCGTGCCGCTGATGGCGCTGCTGATGGCGACGACCGCGGTCGGCATGTTCACGCGCTGGAAAGGCACTCCAGTGCGCTGGCTCGGGCGAATGCTTATGCCTGTGCTGGGGGCCAGCCTGATGCTCGCGTTGGTTGTCGCTACCTTGCAGTCCCTGTCGCGTTGGGCGGTGGCTGGAGGCGGCTTGCTGGCTGCGTGGATCGTCTTCGCGGGCTTACGTGACGTGTTGGACAAAACGCGTAGCAAGGGGTTGCTCCAGGGCCTGCCGACGCTCGGCCGCAGCTATTGGGGCATGCAACTGGCCCATCTGGGTTTCGCCGTATGCGCGTTGGGAGCCGTGCTGGCAAGTGTCTGCAGCGTTGACCGGGATCTGCGCATGACGTCAGGCAAAGCCATCGAAGTGGGCGGCTACCACTTTGTATTCGAAGGCGCGACGCAGATTCAGGGGCCGAATTATGTTGCCGATCGCGGCAGAGTACGGGTCCTTCGAGACGGGAGCGAAGTTGCCATTCTTCATCCAGAAAAACGCGTCTACCAAGTCCAAAGGACTCCCATGACCGAGGCCGCAATCGAGGCGGGCTTCACTAGAGACCTGTTTGTAGCCATGGGCGAACCGCTGGTCGACGGCGCCTGGACGGTGCGGGTGCAGATCAAACCTTTCGTTCGCTGGATCTGGCTGGGTGCGCTGCTGATGGCGTTGGGTGGCTCCGTGGCGGCGACCGACAGGCGCTATCGCGCCAAGTCGAATAGATCGGCTCAGGAGACACGCATTAGCGGAGCGCGAACATGAAACGGTTGCTATTGCTGTTGCCGTTGGTAGTGTTTCTCCTCATCGCGGGCTTTCTGTATCGGGGCATGTTCCTCGATCCAACCAGCGTGCCCTCCGCGCTTATTGGAAAGCCTTTTCCCGCTTTCGCGCTTTCGGCTCTCGACCAGGCGTCGCGCACGCTGACACTCAAGGACATTACCGGAAGACCGGCGCTGGTGAACATCTGGGCGTCGTGGTGCTCATCCTGTCGACAGGAGCATCCGGTATTAATAAGACTGGCCTCTCGAGGCGTAGTCATCTACGGCGTCAACTACAAGGATGACCGGTCTGCGGCGCGGCGCTGGTTGGGTACGTCGGACAATCCGTACTTGCTGGACATTGAGGATGCTGTCGGGTCCTTAGGTGTGGACCTCGGCGTTTATGGTGCACCGGAGACGTTCGTCATCGACGCTCAAGGCGTCATCCGCGACAAGTATGTCGGAATCATCGACGAGGACGTTTGGCGGAAGAAACTTGCTCCGGTTTACGCCAAGCTGTTGCGGGAGTCCGGGCCATGAAGCGCCTTTTGACCGTGATTGCGCTAGGGCTCTGCGGGCTCAGTGGCAGCTACGCCGCCATCGAACCCCGTGATTTTGCTGACGACAGTCAGCGTGAACGCTATCACGAACTGGCCGTTGAGCTGCGTTGCCCCAAGTGTCAGAACCAGAGCATCGCGGAATCGGATTCACCCATCGCCAACGATTTGCGTGGTGAGATTCATCGCATGCTGCGCGAAGGCCGAAGCGACGAACAAATCATTGACTTCATGGTCGCCCGCTATGGCGATTTCGTTTTGTACGACCCACCGCTTTCCGGCCGCACGGCGCTGCTCTGGCTTGGCCCTGCAGCACTGCTGCTGGCTGGAGGTGCGATCGTGGCCGCTATTGTCGCAACCCGGCGTCGATCGCGCCCGGCACCAGTAAGTTCATTGTCGGACGGTGACCAGCGTCGCTTAGGCGGCCTGCTTGGAGACGCGGACTCATCCATTGGACAAGATCCATGATCGCTTTCTGGCTCTACGCAGGACTGTTGTTTGCAGCAGCTCTAGCCTTCATTCTGGTGCCTCAGTTGCACATCCCTCGCGGGCGCGTCGATGCCGATCGCACCCGTGTGAATGTCGGCCTCTACCACGAACGTCTGCACGAATTGCAAGAGCAGCACCGGGTTGGCGTGTTCGACGCGGCCCAGCTAGATCTCGGGCGCGCGGAAGCTGCGCGAGAACTGCTGGACGACACGCGCCGTGCGGAGTATGCCGTTGATTTCTCTATGGGCAGATCTATTCCGCTGGCAGTAGCACTATCAACGCCGTTGCTGGCGCTGGCGCTGTATCTGCACTGGGGCTCGCTTGATCAACTTAAGCTCACGCGCCAACGCGCCGCTGCACAAAATGTCGAGAAAATTGCTATGCGCCAGGAAGCTGCATCACTCGCTGCTACGTCCGACTCGGCCGATGGTTGGTCGTCGTTGGGCCGCGCCTACATGGCACAAGGACGGATGTCCGACGCGTCCCGCGCGTACGAGCGTGGAGCGGCTCTAGCAGGGCGGCCTCCGGAACTGCTGGGTGACTGGGCGGAAGCCGAATATTTCGCGGGTGGTCGCCAATGGACTCCCAAGTTGCAGGCACTCACCAACGAGGCTCTCGCCAGCAACCCGCGAGAGGCAGTGAGCCTAAAGTTAGCGGGCATGGCCGCGTTTCAAGCCGGCCGATACAGCGACGCAGTTGGCTACTGGGAACGTCTCGCGGCCACCATGCCTGAGGGGGACTTAAGTCGCGCCTCGATCGCCAAAGACGTTGCTCGCGCTCGCGATTTGGCGAAGTAGCGACGTGCTTAAACGGCTTGACGAGGTTGGTACGGATTGATGCTGACGTTGTTTCCTTGTTCGCGTCCCGAGGCACAAATCAGGCATTGCGCGGCACTGGCGCCTTCATGTTGAAAGCGACCAGGAGCCAGCATAGGACAAGAATCGAGCACGCGTAGAATACCCCGCTTGCACCGACGTGTTTGAACAGCCACCCGCCCACCACGCCGCCGAGCGCAAGGCCGATCGACTGGGTTGTGTTGTAGACGCCCGTCGCCGCCCCTTTACGGTTGCCCGGCGCGAGCTTCGACACTAGCGATGGCTGCACGGCTTCGAGAATATTGAAACCAAGGAAATACACGAACAGTAGGGTCGTCACCACCATTATGGTAGGCGCGAGCAAGCCGAGCATAACCTGGCCAATGAGGACAAGTCCAATGGCCGAGACGACCACCGACTTCATCATGTGTCGCTTTTCGGCGGCCATGATAGCGGGCACCATCAGGACAAACGAAAGGCCCATAGCCGGCAGATAGCTCTGCCAGTGCGACGCCACTGGAAGACCCACGTTCGCGAGCAGGCGCGGGACGACCAGAAAGAGCGCGGTCTGAGTGGCATGCAGCACGAGTACGCCGAAGTTAAGGCGCAGCAACTCTGTATTGCGCAGGACTTCGGCGAACGGCGCTCGCACGTGCACAGGCATGGGTGCATCTGGCACGATCCATAGCACAACGGCCACCGCAAGAATTGAGAATGTGCCGACGAGCGCGAACAGGCCGCTCATACCTAGCCAGTGAAACACGATGGGCGCGCCGACGATCGCCACGGCGAATGACATGCCGATTGACCCGCCCACCATAGCCATGGCCTTGGTGCGGTGCGCTTCGGAGGTAAGGTCGGCGATGAACGCCAGCACTGCGGAGGAAATCGCACCCATGCCCTGAATTATCCTGCCGGCGATGATCCACGCGATGTCGTGCGCGAAGCTGGCCACGAAGCTGCCGATGGCGAAGATCACCAGGCCCGTGATGATCACGGGTTTTCGGCCCAACTTGTCAGAAAGCCAGCCATAGAAAATATACAGGAGCGACTGTGTAACGCCGTAGGCTCCGAGAGCGATGCCTACGAGCAGTGCATTGTCGCCACCGGCGATGCTTTTCGCGTATACCGAAAACACGGGCATGATCATGAACAGGCCCAACATGCGCAGGGCGAAGATCCCCGCGAGCGACAAAGTCGCGCGCAATTCCGGTGTGCTCATTCGCGACTTGGAAATTGGTGATGTGGAGGATGCGTGCATTTGGATCAATCAAAAAAGGCTGCGATGGCGCTGGCTGAGGGCGTTGGCATCGGCGCATTGTCGGGAAAGCGGGCCATCCTTCTGATCCGGGTAGGGCACAACGCTACCCGCAACCGAGCCCGGGCCCACTGAATGTCGGATAAGGCGGAACAAAATAAGACTATTTGATTGCAGGGTCGAAATGGCAACTTTTCACGAAAAGTCGAACAGGTCGATAGTTCACGGATCCTGCCGGCGCATACCACCTGTCTCGGAAGCTCGTATATACGGTGTTTTCCTAACTCGTTCTGCATTCTCGCGACTATCAAGGAAGATGTCGCCGAGTGGCTGTCACCATGTTTGATCTCATATCGGTCCGGAGTGTTCCATGACTGGCGTGCCGCAACTCACCTTTGCTTTGTTTGACTGAGGGCTTCGCAAAGCGTGGCCAACCACAGTCGCTGTCGAACTTATCTAAGGACGAAAAGCGTGGTTCACCGGCATACCAGCTTTGCGGGATTACGCGATACGGCTCACGAGTAATTCGCGCGATCACCTCAAGTGTCATCTTGTATCGGTCCATAGTGACAAGCCCGCGCCGTGGGACGGCGAAGTTTGAAAGATTGGCGGTTGCTCCGCTGTACTCTAAGACGTTCCGGAACGAAATGAAAACATACTTAGGTATTGAAACGATATTCTTGCGATTGCGCTATATGAACTTCAGGACTGCGCTTTGGAGACCAAGATTCTTGTGGGAACCTTGCGAAGCAACCTTCGTATATGAGGCGAGGCGATCGGGTTCTCCGGTGTGCGCTTAAGGTAGCGATACAGTTTTCGTGCGCGAACTTCATGTGAAAGTTATTGCCGAGTTCGGACGAGGGGAAGGGGGCGCAGTTACTGCCTTTTTACTGTGACGGATTGTGTATCTTGCTTGTCCCTGTGAATGCATTTGTATTGCGCTTTAACCGCGAACCGAAAGTTTGCTGAAACCTTGGGACGTCTGCCAACAGTCAGAGGTTGGATATCGCAGCATGAATCGGTGTAGTATTCGACCGGGACGCCTCTCTAAACCATGCTTTGTTCACGTAATAACCAGAATGACTGCATTTGCAAGAACCTCCCAGGCGGCGCGCGTACGCCGAAGTAAAGCGGCGTTGTTACCTATAGCTCGTGCAGAAGCGGACCGTGTCAGTCTGCAGGTGCACGTCGCCCTCGATGCTATGCGGCGAAAAAGGGGCAACTTCGATGCCGCGCGTACACTATGCCAAGTGATGATCGTGACTGGCCTGCTCGTCGAAGCGGGTTATGGCGATGCGACATTCGAGGAAATGAAAGAAGCGGAAAGCATCCTTTTCGCGGCATTCAATCGCGGTCGACATTCCAACGTATGGTCGCTCGAGGAAGAAGAATTCCGGCACTTCGCTACCATCGTCACGACATACGATTATCAAATGCGTCGCGCACCACTCGCGGCAATCATCGATGCCGGTCACCGTTTGGAGCGTTTTCGCGTTGGAGAATCGTTTGACCAGATGGCCTACAGACGTGCTTGACGTCCTCCGGCGCCTCTAGCAATAGCTCATGACACATCTGGCTTGGCTCCAAGGGTCGATCGTTTGGGTCGTTACTGGGACTGGCGCGTTTGGCGCGGGTGCTGGACTGCATGTGCAGCTGGGGCGAGCGCAAATATCTCTTCATTAGCGACGTGACATCCGATCACGACCGCGTCGCGCTGCAGCAGGCACTGGCCGCGAACGTCGCGCTCACCAGGCGGCTGCACCGAGAGGGGGGCACTGGCGGGCATTTGTGTCGTTCGACTACGCCCCGGCCCGAAGGGTCACGCTCGGCGTGCAGCACGGCGCCATCGGGCTCGATTTCAACGTGGATCATCTGGCCGTCACCGAGACCAACCCGTTCGGTAACCTGCCGCGTACGAAACGCTTCAGGTTGCGCGTGAAGATGCCACGTCGGGCCAGCGTGAAGCGGTGCTGTCCGATGCGCTCTGCGCCGACAATTGGGATAGGCTACGCAATAGGCCGATGACGGATGTACTCAACAGCTAATGTTCACTGCTTCGTCGAAACTCCAGATCATCTTTAGCGGCGATAATTTCGACATCAACTAACCTGCTCGATGGATCAAGGTGAGGCACTACCAAGAGCGTCGATGCCGGTGTCGCGCCTTTAAGATATTTTTCTCGAATCGCCGAGTATAAGGGTATATGTTCTTCAAGTTTGAGATACTGCGTCACTTTAACGATATCGTGCACTGTCATTCCTGCTTTCTCAAGTGCGTCGACCGTGCTTCTCCATATATTCTCGCTCTGCTCTTCGATGCTTGTGGAGATCCGCTTCGAGAAGAGAAGATGCGCGTTACCTGACATCATCAGCCATCGAAGCTTGGGCCGGGTGATAGGGCTGTTATCACTTGGTGTTGTTTTCGATGAGGTGAGAGACTTAAGTCCAGAATAACGCATAAATTGCTCCATGGTTGAATGAATTTGAAGGTTTTCGCCGGCGCGGACGCCGATAAGCTCATGAACAGAGAATCAATGAAAGCGCGTCGAGAATGTTCGATCTACGGCTAGCGATTGCTCGCGGTGAGAACGGCCTCTTTGCGACGTATAATGGGCTGCAGTGGCAGGTTGGTGTTTCAGCCGTGCCCTTCCGATACGGCGGCCTCTTGACGGCGTGTCTGAGGTTCTCCGTGGGCGCCGGGAATTGCGGGCGATGCCAATATCATCAGGTTAAACCGTCAGATACTCTGTTGCTGCGATGCGCGATGCGCGATGCGCGACGAGACGATGTGACGGAGTCGGGAAAACCGGTTTCGCCAAACCGCGTACCGGCATTTTTAGCCGAAGGCCCAGTTGTCGGCACGGAGACGCTTCTTTTTGGGGCGGGCTGAGAGATGCTTGCTCTGGCGCGGCGCTTCCGACTCTATTCGCACGAGTATCGATAGAGATACCATCGGTCGTGCTACCAGCCTGAGGCGGTCAATGTGAAATTCCATGAGGATGCCTTTCAACATATTAGAAGTGAATTCTTGCATACGGGCCGAATCGCTAGACGCGGGTAACCGAATTCAGCTGGAGAAATACAGTGTCATGTTCTCCTGCCCCGCTATTAAATGTTCAAAACGCTATATCTTCAACCTGAACGAAGTATCGAAAGAGATACATCCGTATATGCGTCTTGCAACATCTTACGGAGAGTTGATGCGACGTGCCCAAAGGGTTTGCGGCAGTAACCATTGAACCCGCACAGGTCTTACCACCTCGTTAAAAAAAGGTCGCTACACCCGATGTCCCACAGGAGATATCGGATGCGACTCTTATCGATTGGCGAGATAGTAGCGGAGTTGAGCATGGCGGTCGACGCAATGTGACGCTGGCATCGGCAAGGCCGAGTGCTGCCGATCGGCAGGACTGTCGGCGGACATCGCGGCTAGCAGCGCGACACAGTGCGCGGGCAAGAGAATCTGCTACGCCCGCCCGTCCTCGGACGACCAAGCTGAGCATTTGACGACGCAGGCCTCGAGGCGTTACAGGCATTGGATCAAGGCCGGATTCGCCGATACCGAGGTTATTTCGGATCTGGGCAGTGGACTGGATTACCGCAAGAAAGGGCTGCGCCGATTGCTGCAGGAAATCCTTTGGGAGATGAATGGCGCATCGTGTGCTGCTCAGGAAGGACCGGTTGCTGCGCTTAGATAGCGAACTGTTGTTTCGCATCTGCGAATTCTTCCGTGTCGATGTCATCGTTCTCGGCACGGTCCCGGATATCAGCCTTGAGCAGCAGCTCACTGAGGATCCTGTCGAAACCCTGACGGGACCTTCAACCCGGCTGCATGACACACGTAGCCACAAGAATCCGCGGGTGTTGGCTGTCTGATGCAATCGACAACGCGGCCCCCAACTTTACCCGCCGTTGTCCGACAACAGACGCTCAATGCGACGGCCGCGTTCTAAGGCACGATGAAGCGCAATCTGTAACTTGTGCTGTTTTGTACGGATCGATCAAGGAATGTCGAAGCCACTGCATCCGGTTCCAACAGTCCTTTTTTGTGCGGCGATGATCGAGCTAGTCGAGCCTGAACAAATCGGCGAGCCTCGTGCAGCGGAGCTTTGAGGCCAAAATTGTGTTGTGAGATTTGCAGGAACCTGGCAAATTGACGTGAGAATCCTGCAAATTCTGGCGAGGTACGGATGGGTCCGAAGACGCCTGTGAAAGAAGGAGATTTCTTCCGGCAGCCGCTGCGTGAACAGATCAATCTGAAACATCCGCTGGTACGGCTGGCCGACCTCATCAACTGGGATCGGCTGGGTGTCGCGATGAGCGAAAGCTTCGTGTCGCGCAAGGGGCGACCGGCTACATCGCCCAGGCTGATCGCCGGTCTGCTGTATCTGCAGCACGGGTTTGACCTGTCCGACGAAGAGGTCGTCTGGCAATGGGTGGAAAACCCGTATTGGCAGGTTTTCACTGGCGAGACCTACCTGCAGACCGAACCGCCAATCGATCCATCGAGCCTGACGCGCTGGCGCAAGCGGCTGGGCGAAGCCGGCGTCGAAGAGTTGCTGGCCGAAACGATCGAGGCAGCAAAACGTGCTGGCGTGATCAAGGCTGCAAGCGTGAAGCGCGTGATTGTAGACACGACGGTCATGGAGAAGGCGATTGCCCATCCAACCGATTCCCGCTTGCTTGAGCGGTGTCGCGAACATCTGGTAAAGGCGGCTGCGCGGCATAGCCTGAAGCTGCGGCAGAACTACAACCGCGAGGCGCCGCACCTGGAGCGTCAGATTGGCCGCTACGCCCATGCGAAGCAGTACAAACGCATGAAGAAGGCGTTGCGTACGCTGCGCTCGCGTGTGGGTCGGGTGATGCGTGACGTGGAGCGGCAGGTCGATTCGGTATCCGAAGGAAGCCGCGTGGCCTTGCAGGAACTGATTGGGCGCACGAAACGGATCCTGTCGCAAAAGACAAAAGACAAAAACAAGCTCTACGCACTGCATGCGCCAGAGGTGGAGTGTCTGGCCAAAGGCAAGGCGCGCACGCCGTATGAGTTTGGTGTGAAGGTGTCGATCACAACGACGCACAAGGAAGGCCTGGTCGTTGGCATGCGCTCGATGCCGGGCAACCCTTACGACGGCCACACCCTTGCAGAAGCGCTGGAGCAGGCGGCAATCCTGAGCGACATCACGCCGGAAATCGCCGTCGTCGACCGCGGCTACAAGGGCGTAGACATCGAAGGGGTGAAGATCTACCACCCGGGGCTGCGGCGAGGCATTACAAGGGGATTACGGGCGATGATCAGGCGGCGCAGTGCGATCGAGCCAGCGATCGGCCACATGAAGACGGATGGAAAGCTCGATCGGAACTGGCTTAAGGGGACGCTCGGCGACGCGATGCACGCGGTGCTGTGCGGCACTGGCCACAACCTGCGCATGATCCTCAGGAAACTGCGGCTTTTTTGCGCCCTCGTTCTTGTGGCGCTGTTCGTTTCTGTCGATCAGTCAACGGCCGTCGTCTGACGCCGGCGACGACCAAAACGCTTTATTCAGGGCGGACGAGCTAGTTCCTGGAAATATTGGTGTGGTCGCGTGTCGGTCGCAATCTGTAGGCGGTGAATCTGAGCGAGCGCGCACCTGGCTTCGGCCGGAAATCGCTGCAGATCGGCATCATCACCAGTGCTTTCGTCGTCAGGCGCCGCGCATCTCGCTGTGTTTTTCGGCGTGGACGAGAAGGTTCGCCGCCGATGCCCCGGTGATCGCAGCTCACACGTTTGGAGAGGGGCTTATGCTGAGAGCGATACCTGGACACCCACAAGGCGCATGCGGTGAGGCTTGCTTTTCGGCTTCCTGGATCAGGAACGCCGATGAAGAAGCCGTTGTTGTCGCACGGCATACGATGCGTAAGCAGCGCTAGCTGATGATAGTATTGTCGGATGCGAAGAGTGGGTGTTCCGCGATTTTTTCGCGCGCACGCTGGAGGGCGTCGGCCACGGCCTCGTCGCCATGCGTGAGTCCTTGCAGCAGCACGAAGTGAGTACTCTTCAACCCAATGGACCCGAGCGAGTAACGCAGATATGGGGTGAGGAAATCGCCTTGCCACGCACGCTCGCCACTATGAAAGCCCCCGGAACCGACGATTACGAAGGTAGGTCGGTCGCGCATCAGACCGACCTTGCCTTCGGGCGTTACGGCGAACGTGCGATGAACCCGAAGCACGTAGTCAATCCACAGCTTCAGCGCAGCCGGAACTGTGAAGTTATGCATCGGCGTATTGATGATAAGCGCGTCCGTCATTTCGATCTCGCGAATGAGCTGCTCGGACACATCGAACCGGCTTACATCAGGTTCACGTGAAGTGATGGCTTTTGCATAGTCCTGCGTGATCGGCGGCAATGGCAGCGAACCGAGATCGCGTGTCAGCAGTGCGTTATGCGCACTCTTGCCCAGAGAGCGGATCATCTCAAGCGCGAGACCGTATCCATGGCTCGTTTCACCGTGCGGGCTTGCGTTAATGAACAGAATTTTCATCGCGCGAACTCCGATCCGCCGGGCGTGAGTGATTCCGCAAAGTGCATACCTTTGGCGAGCAAGCCGTTGCGGAAGTAGAAGCGTTGCGCAAGGGACATGTGCAAGCCGGTGTCGAGCACGAAATGCGCGCAGCGCGATTGACGTGCAATCTCGCGAACCTCGTTGAGCAGTTCCGCTCCGATGCCGCTACGTTGCAGTCGGGAGGTTACGACAAGATCGTCAAGATAGATGAAGCGCCCATATAGTGTATTTGTTTGCGCGCGGAAACCGGCGAGACCGAGGATTGTCCCTTCCACGCTGCAGGCGGCGAGCAGACGATAATTCTCCTCGTGCTGATGGTGCAATTGCGCACAGAAGGCTCCTGGGTCCGTCAGATGTGGCCGCAATTCCTTCATGACGTCGAACGCGCGGATCCAATCATCGGGGGACTCCAGATGTCGGAACGTCAAGTTCGTACCCATATCGTGTTCTCCTCGTTGCGTTGCGCCAATTGTATTCATTTGATGAAACACCCTGTAGGGACAAGACGTGATCGCTCGACCAGGTCATCTTCATTGGTTCGATCGCCGCGACGATTTCTGCTGTTAGCGGTAGTCTCGAAAACATCATCGACCGTCTTCGTCAGCGGCGCTCATAAGTTACTCTTCATACCTCACTTGATGAAGGCGCATGCGTAGCCGGGCTCGCTGGCGTGGATACGCTTTTGCGTCGCGCTTCGACTAGCGGAACCGATGGTCGCGGTAGCCGACGTCCCGATCGACGGTGGCCCCTTCAACGGCAAGGCATGCGTCTGTCCCCGACGCGGTACGTATCATCATCGCCTCATCAATGCAGCAGTGAAGATGCTCGGAGCCGGAACGGCTGCCGGCGTGCAGCAGTTATCACGTGGTGGTCCCGACATGATCGTAAGGGATCGACGGACCACGAACGAGGAAATTGTCCTGACGTGCTATACGGCGTTAGACTTGCGATTCAGGTTGCCCGGATATTTGATGCCTGCTTGCCTTTAGGGCCGGCACCAATCTCGAAGGAGACTTTTTGATTCTCCCGGAGAGACTTGTATCCAGTCGACCGAATCTCCGAGTAGTGGGCGAAAAGGTCTTCACTCCCATCATCGGGCTTGATGAAGCCGAAGCCTTTTGCATCAGTGAACCACTTGACAGTACCTGTAGCCATCTGCTCTTCCTTTGAATTCGGTTATCGAGATAGTGCATGGGAATATAAGGCTGCTGAGTGACTGATATCACGGTCGCCCTGACTATCACATGATAGAAGCCTATCGGCGCTGTCAGTCGAACAGCAAAAGTTTTGTGCACGCTTTGTACATAGCGGTTACCATGCCGATTCTATTCGGCGTCCGGGCAATACTCAAGGAATCCATAGTATCAATGTATAGACTCGCGTATAGAGCCGCAAATGCTGAGATGCAGAAAAGGTTGCACGCACGTAGCCACCCAAGGAATATCCGTTTTACGCGCTTCCGGCGACCACGCTGGATCCTCGTCCTTCTCCTGAACGTCGCGTGCTCCTTGCGGGAGCCGGGACGCAATGTGACTGTTCTCGACGAACCGCATTGCACGGTCGGCTGCAGCGTGAACTGAGGTTCTACCGCCGCAGGACTTTCGCGCGGAACGCCCCGACAGTGCAGTTTCACCAACCGCGCCCTGAAGGCAAAGCCTATGGAGCGCGGGGTGCTGAGCTAGCGCTCCTGATGAATCTCGATAGTCATGGAGGTCAGACGGTATGGATCGGTCTTATGTCTGCGGTGTTGCGCGGTGATAAGGTATCGGATGTTTATACCAACGGAGCGTTGAATAGTGCTCTGATGTTTCGTTCAATTAGAAGCTGGTAGCCTTGAGACTATTGAGCCCGTCGTCCTAAGCGGGATTCGCAGATCTCATCATGGAGATCCCTCTCCGATGTTACAAGTGATACGAGGTTAATCTTAATGTCAGTCTATGGCTGGTTTATTCTCACCTTGGCTCTTTCGATGGCAAATATTCCTTTCGCCACAGAGAAGTTCTTTGGCGTCATATCCCTTCGACATGGCAAGAAATCGTGGATCTATATAATGGAGCTCGTATTGACGTACATGATAGTGGCATCCGCAGCGTATGCATTAGAGGCTCGGGAAGGTAGAGTGTTCGACCAAGGCTGGCAATTCTACGTAATCACTGTATCGTTGCTGATAGTGTTTTCATTTCCGGGATTCGTCTTTCGGTTTCTGCTCTCACGGCCCTAGCTTTGTGGGTGACGTCATCCTGCGCCGGTCTCCGTTATGTTAAGTGTTCCAGCCGGACATGTTGTCCGGCTGGTCGGAAAAGTCAGCTCGTTTGAGCGTCTTTCGTATCTAGTACCATGTGTACCGCGTCGCGCGTACGTACGAACTCCCTCTCGAAGTCAAGCGTTCGTCGAGCGGTGGACATCGCCATCAAGACATCTGCACCGCCTTCTTTGGAGCTCTTGATCCAAAACCAGAGACGCCGCTCACGCACATAGAACATCGAAAAAACGCCGATGACAAGCAGAAGGCTACCGACATATACCAAAGTCTTGCCCGGCGCCCGTGTCAACTGGAATGCCGACGCCTGAACCTGCGTGAACGAGTCAAGTTGAAGGAAGATCGGGGCGCCGTAGTAAAAGCTGTCCGACAGCGCATCGATCGAAGACCGGATGAACGACATATGTGACGGATCCTGTTTCATCTCGGGCTCGCCATGCTTAATCCGTGACAGCTGCCAGAGATCCCACATCACATCATTGAGCGTGCGTAGGAGCGCCATGGCCGCTTTCTCCCGTTGTACTTTGGGCATCGATCGGTCAATCAAGCCGGCAATCGCCTGGAAGCCGCCCGCTGATGCCGCAATTGTCGTTGCGCCCTTATCTTCCTTGGCACCAGCGAAATGGTCCAATAGCCGAGATACGTCGGATGCGGCAGCTTTCTGAGCGTCAGTATCAGCACCCAAATACGAACGCCGTACGAATCGGGATACAGCCTGGTTTCGCATGCTCGGAGATTGCAAGGCGGCTCGAAGATTCATCCAATCCCGTACTGAATTATGTTCGTCTGCGGGAATCCGGAGATAGCGAAATGGATCGTTAGCGTCCAACCTTACGCCCGTCATAAACATCTGCTGACCGGAGATATTTACTGGAAGCATAAACGTTCGATACTCATGGGCTTGACCGTTGATATCACGGACCTTGTATTGCATTGAGGGTCCTAGATTTCGTAATCTCGTTTGGTGATTGCTTTTGGCGCCTGATCCGAGTCGCGCATCAATTTCCTGCTTAAACGCATGTTCTTCGGGGGCGCTTTGCGCGCTATGGGCGTCGGCAGCGTTACTCGCATCTTCGACGTTGATCGAGCGGAAATCGGTGAGCTCCACCGTCTCTCCATTTTCTCTGGCGTTCGGAAGGTCAATATGCGTAACACCCCCGACTACCCCCTGAAGCTGCTCGGTGAATTCAGACCTGTCAGCCATCGGCCACACGGTCATCGCCACCTTGGACCCTCCGTCCTGGAAGCTCGACTGGTAAATGGAAATGCCGTCATAGGTGAACGGCTTGTTTACCTGGACGCGCGCCTGAACGTGCTGGCCAGTCTTATGATCCGTCACTACGATATCACTGGCGAACAGCTTGGGCATACCCGTTGAATAGTAATCAACCACGAACTTCTTCAGTTGAATTGAAAATGGCAAATCCTGGATCAAGGAGCCGTCCCGGCGACTAAGTACGACCGAGCTAGTTTGCTGGCCTTCGGGTACTAGAGCGTACCCGCGAAACGTCGGATTTGAAGGAGATAGTCGATGACTTGGGGAAACCGCGTCCACGTCGGAATCCAACTCGGTAGCTGTCTTTCCGGAGATCCACATCTGCAGTTCGATAGGCAGATTGCTGTCCAGCAGGCCACCCAAGCAGATGACCACGATAGCAAAATGGGCCGAAATGTAGCCCAGCCTTGTAAGGGCACCACGTTTACCTGCGATCAGGATCTCTCCCGTACCGGTATCACGGGTGACTAGCTTATAGCCCAACTGACGTCCGAGGCGCATCAGGATGTCCGCCGTCTCGACGCCATTCAGAGCATCTGCGCGGAATTCACTCTTGTGGCGGAATGCGCGTAGGCTCCCTTCGCGGACGCGGTCCTTCCAACTGCGTGCGTCCCGGACCATCTTCGGGGCGTTATCGATCACACATAGTGAGACCGAGGTCACAAGAAAGACCAGGATCAACATGAACCACCAGGAACCGTAGACGTTGTACAGATCGAGGCCGCGGAAAACGTCAGCCCAGAATGGACCGAACTGGTTCACGTAATTGACGTACGTATCCTCCTGTGTGAGGACAGTACCGATGATGCTTGCAATCGCCAATATCACTAGCAAAGCAATGGCAAAACGCATTGATCTAAGGAGATCGATGGCGTGCTTCAGTTCATATGGTTTTCCACGAACTCTGAAGCTAATCTGGCCTTCGGCCGTCGGACGCTCGCTCAAGGGCACTCCAGATAATGGTGATCAAGACGATGTGATGGACCGGTATCTGCGTCACACGGACTGTCGCAGTGATTCGCATAAGTAACACCAATCCTCCATTCTGATTTCTACACGACTTTTTGATGGGAACAAAGACTAGCCGACTATACATGCGTATATGGAACGATCGGGCGGTTCCGTTCGGCTGGCCGGCGATGTTTGCCATCGGCAAAGCGGCTTGAAACACGTTCGCAATTCGCTCGCCTGCGCCATCAACTGCTGAAACCATAAGGGCATGATTCATATACCTGTGGATCGTTGATTGATGGACCTCAAAAGTATTTAATTCTGTAGCCGACATAGGCTACGGACTGGGACGTCGCAAAGCGTACTAGATTCCGGTTATCTCGTTCACGTATAGGAGAATCCGCATGTTGAAGCGACTCTCAGTCATTGGTGCAGTATTGATCGCGTGCACATCTTTTAGCACCGGCGCTTGGGCTGATTCGGATGGGCAAGACCTTCCCACGGTAAAGCGGCAGCTGCCGCAATACACTGCTGATGGTCAACTACTACTTCCAAAGAACTTTCATCAATGGATCTACGTCGGGAGTCCGCTGACCCCGAACGCCCTTAACGGGGGGAAGGCGAACTTCCCGGAATATCACAACGTCTACATTGAGCCGGGTTCGTACGCAATCTACAAGAAAACCGGCGAATTCCCCGAGGGCACGATCTTTGTCAAAGAGCTTCAGCTGACGACGCATCAACAGTTCCCAGACGGATCAAGGAACGAGCCGTCCGGTCGAGGCTTCTTCCCTGGAAAGTTCAACGGAGCCGATGTCACTGTGAAGGACACGAAGCGTTTTGCCGCTACCGACGGTTGGGGATACTTCAACTTTAACCACTTTGAGCCGAAGGCAAAGATGGCGAAAGTCAAGGCGAAAGAGGAATGCGCATTCTGCCACATCGCGAGCGCGAAGAAGGACGACGTGTGGACGCAATTCTATCGACTGCTCGATGATGATGGGCACCTGAACCCAAACTACAAGCCTGAAGCTGAGTAAGATAGTGCGCCGCGGTTATAGCTGCTAGGAGGACCCGTCGGGATATCCTGAGACCGTGCGAGTCAAGGAGTGGCATGCGGCTTGAATAGCTCAGCGGAGCAGGGGCGCGTGTTTTGTGTCCCCGGCGGATGCAATGTCAGGCTGCATAGATATTCGTTAGCGTGTTGTAACTCGGCGGCGCACAAAAGAAGCTGGAGCGGGGATGCTTTTCCCGCAATAGTCGACCTTCGTTCTATGGACTGGCAGGAGCCCGCGCGGTTGCTGTTTCCCAACGCGAGTCTGTGCCTTTCTCGCAGCGACCAAGCGAGGCCGCGACCGTAAACCAGTCTGTCGCGGCCTAGCAAACCGAAATTGGCGCAGTCATGATTGCGCTGTTCTTTTAAGAGCTGGAAGATCGCAGGCGGAACACTTCGTGATTGCTTGCTCGAAATGAGACACGGCTATGGAAAAGCACGTCCTCGAGGCCATATCAGGAATCCTCCCGCATATATCGATTGATAATCGGCGTCGACTAATGTCACCGGATCCTTATAGAGCCTAGCGAGATGGACATTTTCAGGCCTGTCCTGAATTGCCACGGGAAGAACCAAGTGAACGCGAAAGAAGACGAGGATCAAGCCATTGAACGCATCGTTCTCGATGGGCCGAAGGGCGCGATTTTTCTAGCAGGTACTGCGACAGCTATCGTGATCCTCATATGGATCGTATTTTATTTACTCGTTTTCCTTCCGCGCGGCGTTATTCAATGAGCGACAATATCAGGGAAACTCGATCGGTCAGTATCGTCCATCAAATCGAACGAAGGTGGGCGATCTTGATGTCGGCAATCATGCTCGTCATGATGCTGACGGTCGTCTTCACAGGATTGCATTGGGCGATGATGCCGCCGTCCAGAGTAGAGACGATACGCATAGCATCCCTGGAAACAAATAGCGAGTTTTCGGAAAGTAATCTGGGAAGTGCGACGTCAAAAGACGGATCTGTTATCGTCCGGGTACTGGCGCAGCAGTATTCGTTCACGCCTCAATGCATCCTGCTTCCAGCGAATACGCCAATTACTTTCAGAGCGACCAGCGCTGATGCAATCCACGGCATGCTGGTTACAGGGACTAACATCAATTCAATGATTGAACCAGGCTACATATCCACGTTTAAAACCGTGTTTCCGCAGCCAGCTGAGCATCTGATGCCTTGTCATGAATACTGCGGGACGGGTCATCAGGCGATGTGGGCGCGCGTGAAAGTGATCGAGCGCTCGGCGTTTTTCGAAATGCTTAAGCGAAAGGGTGTGAACGGGAGACTGGACTGTGTTAATTAACAGGCGGCTTGTGCTTATGCATTTTTGGCTCGCTTTCGCGAGTTTCGCTGTCGCTCTGGCATTGGGCGCCTGGCAGATGTATGTGAGAAGTCCGCTACATCCATGGATAAAGGATCCTGAAATATATTATCGATCCGTCTCGGCGCACGGCTCCACTATGGCGTATGTATTCCCGACTCTCGTCGCGATGGCCCTCGGATACACAGTCATTGAGCTTTCGCTAAAGCGCGCGATTGTGGGAGCGAAGTTGGCGTGGGCTGGGTTTGGTGCCGTTGCATTGGGATTTATGCTGGCCGTTGTCGCGATAGGGAGAGGTACGGCGTCAGTTCTCTATACGTTTTACCCGCCGATGATCGGCAGCTCTATCTACTATATAGGTGTCGTCCTGATCGTTGTTGGGTCATGGGTGTGGGTTGCGCTGATGGGCGTAAATCTCGCAATATGGAAACGCGATAATCCTGGGGTTCCCGTTCCGCTTCCTATGTTTGCGTGTGTTGCCAGCGCGTATCTATGGGGATGGACGGCCGTCGGCGCGGCAATTGAAATCATTTTTCAGATTATTCCAGTATCGTTGGGCTGGAAACACAATATCGATGCCGGTCTCGCACGCGTTTTCTATTCATGGACGCTTCATGCAATCGTGTACTTCTGGCTAATGCCGGCCTACATTGCGTATTACACAATCGTTCCGCGCGCGATTGGCGGGAGGCTTTATAGCGATTTGATGGCGCGGGTATCCTTCGTAATGTTTCTGGTTGTATCAATGCCGATTGGCATCCACCATCTGTTCGCCGACCCGCAGGTAGGTTCGGGGTTCAAATTCATGCACTCGGTCTTCACGGCTTTAGTCGCGATTCCCACGTTGCTGACGGTGTTCACAATCTGTGCGTCGGTCGAGATTGCCGGGCGGCTGCGCGGCGGGAAAGGTGTCATAGGTTGGTTGAAGGCTCTTCCATGGGGTAATCCTATGATGCTTGCCATCACTTTTTCGTTTGTGATGTTGGGTTTTGGAGGAGCAGGCGGACTCATCAACATGAGTTACCAGTTAGATTCGACTATACATAATACCCAATGGGTGACGGGACACTTTCACCTCATCTTCGCCGGAGCTGTTGTGATCATGTACTTCGTGATCGCCTACGACGTGTGGCCTCAGATTACTGGTCGTGCGATTACAGACCTGCGACTGATCCGCATTCAGCTTTGGCTTTGGTTCATCGGAATCATGGTATTGACGATTCCGTGGCATTTGGTAGGGATCATGGGAATGCCGCGGAGAATGGCATACTTCGATTACACGAATGGTGAGATTTCGTCCCAGGCGCTGCCTGTGATCGTGTCGGTCATTGGTGGAGTCATCTGTCTGTTGGCCGGTCTTCTCTTTATACTCATTCTGGTTCGCGCTCACCGCTCAACGGTTGACCTTGTTGAGGACTACACCTTTAGTGCGCCGATTCATCGAACAGAGAATGTGCCGTCTGCACTGAACGGTTTTCGGCTGTGGCTCGCCTTGATGATTGGTCTTACATTGTTTAACTACGGATATCCGATTGCGTCGTTGATTGCCCGCCCAGACACCGCCGTGCCTGGAATCCCGATCGGTCAGGGGCATTGACATGGACGCGAAACCAGTGTTTTCGCTGACAAATCGATGGTTGGTAGGCAGCGTCTGCGGAACTCTCACCGTCGCGGTCATCGCAGCAGCGATAGGGTTTGTCCTCCTGCCGTCGGTGCAAGACGGCCCTCAGTTTCGAGGCATATGGAACGCGATCTGTAATGCGGCAGGAGTATCCCGCCACTGGGCGCAGAACGAATTGATCGTCTATCCTGCTGACGGCGCGGTAAGTGCGGTTACTATAACGCCGCAGACACTTGCTCGTGCCGACCACGATGCGGCGCAGCGCGGCGGCGTGCTCGCAACTCGATGCGTCGGCTGTCACAATGCATCTCAAGTCGTCGCGCCGCTTCTTGCCGGGCAAGACGCTGCATGCGTCTACAAGCAGCTTTCCGATTTCCAAAGTGGTGCGCGAACCAATGTAATAATGACCTCGATGGTCAAAGGACTATCCGAGAGAGATCTGCGTGACCTCGCGCAGTACTTTGCTTCATCGGGGCGTTTGACTAGCGGCGTTGCGACGGTCGGCGAGCCACCCATTGTTGCGCAAGGAAACCCCACTAAGAATGTCGTCTCCTGTGCTGTGTGTCACGGAGAAGTTGATCACAAGGCCGGAGCACCGTTTTTGCAGGGCCTGTCGGCATCCTATCTGGGTGCCCAACTAAACGCCTTCGCAGCGGGTCAACGACATAATGATGCCGGTGAGCAAATGCGAAACATAGCGCGGAATCTGACAGAAACAGAGATAAAGGACGCAGCGGCATACTACAACGGGTTTAAGGATATGGGGACGCGAATGTCTCAGCCCTGACACCATCGGCACGGGTGCTCACTTCTTTCTTTCCGTTCGGTGGCAGGAAGAAGTCAGTTCCCTGCGAATACCGGAACAGCCAGTTCATAGTAGACTTATAGATGTTTTTTCGTAGTCTTGGACTCGTCCATGAATAACGCGCAGCTCCGTGAGCTTCCTGTCCTGGAGCGCCTTCTCTCGGCTCTGGATATTGGCGTGGCGAATTTCACTCTCTGTGACATTCGCGATGGCTGGAGCGCGCGGTTCGAGGCCTGCGCAACGGCGAGTCTGCATTACTGCATGGACGGAAGCGGTGATTTGATAACGCAACATGGCGAGAGAGTATCGCTCAGCGCGCACAGTTTCGTACTTCTGCCCCCAGGAATCGCTTATAAGATCGAGAGTGGCAAATCGTGCGCAACGCACGAAACGAATCGCGCGCGTGTAAGTGACTGGCCTTGGCAGGAGACTGTTCCCGCTGTCCACGTCGGTGGTGGGGACAACGGTATTTCGACTGCATGTGGCGAACTGCGTCTTGACAAGACGTCAGGCAGCGACCCGTTCAAGACGTTGCGACATCCACTCGTCGCCCAGTTCGACGGCAAGTCAGGATTGAAAGACCAGTTCGTTTTGCTGCTCGCGGAATCCGCGCGTCCTGGGCCTGGCTCGCGTACTCTGGTCGAAGCGCTGCTGAGGCAATGCCTGATCCTCGTGCTTCGGCGACAGATAGACGGCGGCGGCGCGGACCTGCCTTGGGCAGCCGGCATTGCTGACAGGCGCCTCGCCAGTGCGCTAGAAGCAATTCTCGAACGATCTGCGTCTTCATTGTCAGTCGAGCGTCTTGCCGACATCGCCGGAATGAGCCGCTCAGCGTTCGCTGCGCAATTCATGAAAGCGTCTGGCCAGTCGCCAATGGTCATGCTGAAGATCGTGCGCTTAAAGAAAGCGGCGGAATTGCTCGCTACCACCAGATATCCCGTAGCCGAAGTGGCGAAAATGGTGGGTTTTTCGAGTCGAAGTAATTTCTCATTGGCGTTTAACCGCTTGCCGGATGCCTTCAAGCGTGGCAATCCGTATCATTACGTGGTTACGGACTCGGTCTGTGAAACAGGTCAGCACCTCTGCCGCCCGCAGAGGATCGAGGTGCACCAGTACCGTCGCGATGGTCTGTGGGTGCTCATTCCGGATGAGTCAGCGACCGTTGGTGGCTCGATCCACTTGAGTCCTTCGATACCTTCGATCGGGCCGCCAACAAGAATCCGTTCAATGACGCCGGCAGCCTTGTCGTCGCCAAGCGCCCTGTTCAGGACCGAACGCAGGTATGCGTCCGCTCCAAGTGAAAGCGTACTGCGCGTGGTCGCACCTTGTATGAAGTTCCGCACGGCTTTGTCGAGATCTTCCGGCTCAACCTTCTTACCCGCGGCCATCGCCGCACTGATGTTCTGCACTTCCCCGGGCGTGAGATGGCGCAATGCATCGGCCGCTTCGTCCGCGCCAAGCTCAAGCAGAAACAGTGCGGCTTTCCTCACACCGCTGTCATTCATGGCCGTTGTTCCCGACGATCGGGCCGGGCCAGCACGTCGCGTTCGCAGATTGTATCTGTCACGGCCGGGGGGACATTCATGAGGTTGCCCCGGTGCGACTCCCACCTCGCAAGTCGCATGTCTTGCATTCGATCCGTGAGGGCGGGCACTCTGGCGCAGCTGTCTCGATAATTCCGCTAAGAAGATTCAGAAGGGCGGCTAGCCGATGCCGATCCTTCATCGACAGTTCGCGACGCAGCAGAAGCTTTTCGGTCTCAACGGTCCAATAGTCGTGACGGATTAAGGTTGGGCGACGAACCAGAGTATTGATGGATCTTTCAAGCTGTTTGATTTCGTTTTCCAGAGTCATATCACTCTCCACTTGAGGACGTTAGCCGAATCGGAGGGATTGAGCTCGCAAAGTGCGGGGGAGCGCTCGCCATGCTGCATCGTCCGGCTTACCAGTGAGTCATTATCAGCCACAGCAACAGTGCGCCGCCGGCCAGTACCATAAGCCAACCTAGCACTCGTTCAATGGGCATCGGATTCAATTACCTCTGTCACCGTCTCGGGTTTAACATTTCTTTGCAATTGATTAACCTCGTCGGGTAGTCGGAAGGTGGATACTGCGGATGCTAAACCCTTTGCGTGGTCTCCGAGCGAGTGAACTGCGGTCGTCGCGCGTTCAACGAGGGCAGCATTCTGCTGGGTTACAGCATCCATTCGTGATATCGCCAGCCCTACCTGCTGGACGCCAGAGCTTTGTTCGCTGGAGGCCGCCGCAATCTCGTGAATGATTTTATCCACCCGCCGCACCGCACCAACAATGTCTCGTATCGCTGAACCGGCCTCGGACGCGAGTGCGGCGCCGTCGTCCACCCGCGCGACAGATTCCTGGACGAGCGTCTTGACGTCTTTGGCGGCCGCTTCCGCTCGCAGCGCGAGGCTTCGGACTTCGCTTGCCACGACCGCGAAGCCGCGCCCCTGTTCTCCTGCGCGCGCGGCTTCTACCGCTGCATTGAGCGCAAGGATGTTGGTCTGGAAGGCGATTCCCTCGATGACACCGACAGTTTCAGAAATCTTCGCGGACGATTCAGAGATGTCCTGCATGGTGCCCACGACCGTGCCGACGACTTCGGTGCCCCGGTCGGCTATCGCCGACGCAGTGCTGACGAGTTCGTTAGCGCGTGCTGCGTTGTCTGCGTTACGGGTAACCATTGAGGGGATCTGCTCCATGCTCGAAGCGGTCTGCTGGAGCGACGGTGCCTGTCCTTCGGTCCGCTGGGAAACGTCTGAGTTGCGAATGGCAATTTCTTGGCTCGTTAGAAGGATCGACTCGGATGATCGCTTCATGGCGCTGACCACATTCGCGAGCTGGATACGCATGGACTCGATCGCGAACAGCACTCTGCCGTCGTTCGCGTCGTGTGTATTAACGGGCCTCGCCAGATCACCCGCCGCGATGCGGTGTGCGAGCTCCGCCGCATGCTCCGGACCGCCACCCAGCGAGCGCCGCAGGGCGCGGTTGAGCACAATAGTCACCATGCAAAGGACCAGCGCGGCGATGACCAGAATTCCTGCAGCGCTCAAGAGTGATTTGTAGAAGGCGCTGTCGATGTCGTCAATATACGTCCCGTTGAGAACTATCCAGCCCGAAGACCTGAAAGCGGCGACCCGCGTGAGCTTCGGCACGGGCTGCTTTTCGCCGGGTCGCTCCCATACGTATCGGATGAAGCCGACGCCCTCGGCCTTCGCAATCGTGACAGCATCCCGGTATAGCGGCGTTTCGTTTGCGTCCCTGAAGTCGCCCAGCGCCCGGTCGACCAGCTGCGGCTTGAACGGATGCATCAGCATCCTGGGCTCAACGGTCATGACCGTGTAGTAGCCGTCCTTGCCGTAACGCATGCCCTTGATCCGCTCCAGCGCTTTCTTCTGCGTCGCGTCGCGCGTCAATAGGCCGCGTGTTTCCATATCTGCATACTGCCTGACCAAGCTCACTACGTTATCTGCGTTATTCGCCAGATCCCGCTTGCGCTGTTCGACACGCACGTGCCGCTGCGACCATGCGTCGAAGACCGTCACGCTGGTGAGGCACGCGAGGCACACGTAGAGAGTTATCCAGAGTTTCTGCGCAAACGTTAGCTTTTTCATGTATTCGCCATCACCGTTTGAGTTACGCCAGGTAACGGCAAGATACGGTGATTACTTAAGCTCGGCATATGCTTTTTCAAAGCGTTACGCAGTAACGAACTACGAAAACCGGTGGTACATCGCAATAGCAAATGGCGCTGGCAACGTCAAACGTACCGCGCGTTGATTGCATTTGCCGAGAGGCGAATCGTTACCTAGTAACGAAAGAGGAGTTAATTGAAAAACTGGCGATAGTGGACGACGAGCGTGTTCTCATCGGATGCCGTTACGATCAAGCGCAGTGAGGAGATTTGGGTGTCACGCAGTATCAATTAGTTGGAAAAGCGATGGGCGGCCGATGCTATCTTTTCAGTGCTTCGGTCGAACGGAATGGGGCCCCTCATTTGCGATGTGACGAGGGCGCTTCGCTCCGTGAAGACCTAAATGCCATGGTCCGCTATTTCCGACTTGCAGTCATGAAAGAGCTAATGGATTGGTCGTACGGGGCTATGCTCGTCCGGATGCCGCCGGTTAGGGTTGAGGCCGTACCCGTTTGGTGAAAATTGGACAGCGGAGGCGCGGAAAAGTGGCCGGCGCATGGCGTCGCCGGCCAAAAGGATTCCTGGAATTCCGAGGCCCACTAGTCCAGGAACCTGAGGATGCGCAGTATGCCACGGCTGTATTAAGGAAAACTTAAGACGGACGTCAAAGATCATTGACTCGTCGCGGAGGTTAAACGCATGTGGTTATACACAACTTGACGTATCGAAGGCGATGCTGGAATAGCAAAGCAGTCGGAAGGGGGTTGTTAACGATGTGGATTTCGCGTTTACTCTCGGATTTTCGGCATGAAGATTCGAGACGACGCGGGGGCATGGGTGGACGAGGAATTCGAAACGCTGGATCTGGGTGATCCACGGCGAGACCGGCGCGCGAAGGAACTGGTCAAACGGTTTGCCAGCCGGCCGACGGCCAGTATCCCGGGCGCGTGCGAAGACTGGGCCGAGACGATGGCGGCCTATCGCTTTCTGGGCAATGAGCGCATCGACTGGCGCGACATGATGCAACCGCATTGGGATCGCACCACAGCGCGCATGGGGCAGTTGCCGGTGGTGCTGTGTATTGCCGATACGACGGAGCTGAACTTTAACGGTCAGGACATCGAGGGTGCCGGCCCGCTCAGCTATGAAGCACAGGTGGGCATGTACCTTCACGCGACCTACGCGGTAACGCCGGATCGCGAACCACTGGGCGTAATCAATTCGTGGATGTTTGCGCGCGAGCCACGCGATGCAAACGGCAGGCGTGGCGGCGTGAAAGAAAGTGTGCGATGGATAGAAAGCTACGAGATCGTCGCCGAACAGGCGGGCAGCCTGCCTGACACGCGGCTGGTGTACGTGGCCGATCGTGAAGGCGACATCGCGGCACTCATGCAGCGTGCGCAGGAACTGGGTGAACCGGCGGACTGGCTGATTCGCTCGCAGCACAATCGCGCCTTGAAGGACGAAGAAAAGCTGTGGGACAAGGTGCACGCGAGTCACACGCTTGGCCATATCAGCTTCGTGTTGCCCGGGCGCAGTGGCCAGAAGGCGCGTGAAGTGAAGCAGGAACTGCGTAGCCAGCGCATCACGCTGCCAGGGCGAGCCGGTATTACGCTTACCTGCATTGAGGCGTATGAGGTGGAAGCACCAGCGGGCGTAAAGCCCGTCATCTGGCGTCTTGTCACCAACCGCGAAGCGGGTGATACGGATGCGCTCACCGAACTCGTTGACTGGTACCGCGCGAGGTGGGAAATCGAGATGTTCTTCAATGTCCTGAAGAACGCCTGCCGGGTTGAGGCGCTGCAGCTCTCGCAGATGGAGCGGGTGGAGAAGGCACTTGCACTGTACATGGTCGTATCGTGGCGCATCGCACGGCTCATGCGTCTAGGCAGAACGTGTCCAGAGCTGGACGCATCACTGTTCTTTGCAGCTGACGAGATACATGGCGCTCACGTGCTCTCGAAAAAGCCACGCCCGAAAAAGACACCAACGCTCAACCAGATGATACGGATGATCGCGTCACTGGGCGGATTCCTCGGGCGTAAAAGCGACGGTGAACCGGGCGCGAAGACGCTGTGGATCGGCATGCAGCGGGTCATGGATGCGGTGATCACCATCCAGATCTTGCGCGACGGTTATGACACTTCTGTATAAGGAAATGGGTTAAACGGCCTTCCGGATTAGTGTTGGGCCGTCTGACCTGACGAAGAAATTGATGTCGCAATGTGTTGTGCGGTTGCTGGACGTTGATATAAATATCCTTGCGCGTAAGGAACTCCGACTGACTCCAGACCGTCGTGCTGCGATTGCGTCTCCACGCCCTCAGCGATGACTTGGAGGCCGAAATGCCGAGCCAGCGCAACGATTCCCGCTATCAGGTCGGCTCCACCGGTATCGACCTGCGTGACGAATTGCCGGTCGATTTTGATGTAGTCGAACGGAAAACGACCAAGCAGGTCGAGATTGCTGTGCTCAGTCCCGAAATCGTCAATCGCGAACTTCACACCCTCGGCTTTCAGTGCGGAGAATGCGGCAGATGTTCGAGCACTTTCTGAGAGCAAAAATCGCTCGGTGAGTTCAAGCACTAGCGTGGTATTCGGCGGCAAGCTCCTGACTGTAACTACGACCTCGGCAATGAAACCTTTGCGCTCCAGATCACGCGGTGCAATATTGACGGCGATTCTCAAGGGCAAGGCCGGTGTCAGCGCTCTCATTTCCGCGAGTGCTGTTTGAAGAACGAAGCGAGTCACCTCTTCGAGCATGTCGCTAGACTCGACTTCTTCCATGAAGACAGCCGGACTGATTGGCCCCCATTTCGCGTGATGCCAGCGAAGCAGGGCCTCTACGCCTACCACGCTGCGGTCAGATACGGCAACGATAGGTTGATAAACGACGTGGAACTCATTGCGTTTTAGTCCTTGCCGAACCGCCGCCAGCAGTAACCGACGTGGCGCAAAGGCGAGCAGATACATAGCTGCGATGAGACCGGCTACGAGCAAGCCTACGGCACCTGAAGCTACTGCGAAGCTCCAGCGCTTGCGTGTCGTTAGGCCAGGCGATGATGCTACGAGGATCACGAACGGCCAAGCGCGGGACGTAACATGCGTTGAATAAGCGGCATTGACACCGATTGCTGAAAAGAACCGCCCTTTGTCGTCGAGCACCCCGTTTCCTTCAATCGCGAAAGCGGCACGCTCGGCTCCATATCTGACCCCGTGCACCAGCACGTCCGCCACATAGTCGCCTTCAATGATGTACAGCGCACCGCTATTGCTCGCTGTCGAACTGAAAACGGTGAGCACCGGGGTACCCGCTTGGAACGGTGTTTGTGCGAGAAGCGCGATGCCCTGTGTGCGATGTCGAGGTGGCACATAAGCGGACAGAGGAACATCTATAGGCCCCAGCGCGGAGGAGCAATACACGCGGCCATTCTGGACAAGGGCGACCGCGCGCACGTAGCGCAGATGTGTTTCCAGTTCTGCGAGCCTGCGCTCGACCTCGTTGCAAGGCAAGCCGGTAAGTGCCTCCACGTTTGCGTGGCTTCGGGTGCTGGCGCTGTCAAGGACACGGTCGACAGATGCCGCCAAGTCATTACCTATGACTCGCTCGTTCTCCCGGAGCGCTAGTGTCGCAAGGTGTTCGCCCAGGCTGATCGCGATGATCATGAGCAAAGCGCCACCGGCGACCCCGACGCCCAGCGATAGTCTCGATGAGAACCGCCGAAACGAAGATGGAAGCGTAGAAGATTCGGAATTTCGTACAGCCTTCGTGTTGAAATTGGACATCTTGCGGTGAGGGAGAAAAGCATCCCTACGTTATTTGATCGTCGCAACAAACTATATCCCAAGAAGATAACGCATATCGATCGATAGACCAATCGCGCCGTGACAGTTCTGAGCGTTGGCTTAAACTCGATTTTGCATTACGTTGCACGGCCCGCAACGCTGTACGCGAAGTGGCGCAACGTCGCTCATAGCACCGGACTCTGGATCATGTCTTTCGGATTTCTTGTTCTGAAAAATATGCGAAAGTAGAGTGCTCGCGTCAGCCGGCGCGAATTATCGATTATGAAAGGAGTTGCGCGATGCTATTCCCTCGTCAGACGGCACCTGCACTTGTCGTTGATACTCTGGACCACGGTTCGTTCGATCTCGCCTCGGAGGTGCCTGGGCGAATGACGCTGATTTGTTTTTATCGCGGGTTTCATTGTCCCACCTGTGCAATGTATCTAAGAGAGCTGGAACGACTCACGCCAGAATTCGCTGAGCGAGGCATTACGACGATTGCCATCAGTTCCGATAGCGAACCTCGCGCGAGAGAGATGCAGAAAAAGGTTGCAGCTAACAGCTTGCGCATCGGTTATGGACTACCGCTAACAGAAGCCCGAAAATGGGGACTTTATATCTCCACATCTCGTGGCAAATCATCCATCGGGGTCGATGAGCCCGAAATGTTCTCCGAACCGGGCTTGTACCTGCTGCGTCCGGACCGGACCATTTACTATCTTTCGGTCCAGTCTATGCCATTCGTGCGCCCCAATTTTAAGGAGCTACTGCAGGCTCTCGATTTTGCGATTCAGCATGATTACCCGGCGCGCGGCGAGTACGCAGGCGAACTTTGAGGCCGGTTCATGATGCTTTGAGCGTTCTCCGTGAAGGGGCGAGCGCTCACAGTGCAGCTAGAACCTTCTCATGAGAATTCTGCAGTCTGCAGTGTGCTCCATCGCGCGCTTTGCACCGCATGTGTACGCAATGCGATTGTCGTGCATGGTGGCGGAACGCGGAGCCGATGATCGCATTGAAGATGAAGACGTTTTTCTGCACGCGCCCGAGGGCTGTAGCGTCTCAGGCTCCCTCCGAGAGTTGACACGCCAACCGGCGTGGCCGGTCGCATTGGCATCTGGAAGACACCATCGGCAACGGTTGAAACACCGTTGCCCGTCAGCGGGACCACCGCTATTCCTGTGTACAGACTCGCACCATCGAGCTAATGGTCACCGAATGATCTCGGTGACCGACTTTAAGCTGCAAGCCGGCACCGAGACGCCAATTTCCCTGCTAACCAGTCCGTGTGTCCTCGTTGGAAGCCGTCCACGAGTCCTATGCCGCGTTCGTCACAGCTCGAAGCGGTGTGTTCTATGAGCGGCGTGGGATATCGATAACCTTCGCAACGGCCGGGCGCGCGAGGACCGCCTGGAATGCACGCGTTACATGCGGGAAATCGGTGATACCGACCAGATCCGCAGCTTCGTAAAAGCCGACGAGGTTGCGCAGCCACGGAAAAGTGGCCATGTCGGCGATCGTGTACGCGTCTCCCATGATCTAGGAGCGCTCGGCGAGGCGCCGATTGAGCATGTCTAGCAAGCGCCGCGATTCTGCAACGTAGCGATCGCGCGGGCGTTTGTCCTCATAGTCCTTCCCGGCGAACTTGTTGAAGAATCCGATCTGACGGAACATCGGGCCGATTCCGCCCATCTGGAACATCAACCATTGAATCGTTTCGTAACGGCCTGCCGCGTCATCCGGGATGAATCGCCCGGCCTTGTCGGCGAGATAGATCAGGATGGCGCGTGATTCGAAGAGGGCGAGCGGCTTCCCATCCGGCCCTGTGGGATCGAGGATTGCCGGAATTTTGTTGTTGGGATTGAGCGAGAGAAACTCGGGTGACATCTGATCATTCGTATCGAAGCGCACTAGATGCGGTTCGTACGGTAGCCCGGTCTCCACAAGCATCACCGAGATCTTGACACCGTTCGGCGTTGGTAGCGAATACAGTTGGATGCGCTCAGGATGCTGCGCGGGTCATTTCCGTGTGATCGGGAAGGCGGAAGGGTCGTTCATAGGTGCACTCGCTCAAACGAGCAGGGTCAATGCGCATGGAGCGCCATGCGGCGCGGCATCATGGTGGCGGCGTACCGCGCATCCTCAGCCGCTCCGAAGGATTGGCGGCTATATAGTCTGGATCTTGCGGGCGATGGCCCGGAGGCACAGAGCCAAAAACCGCCTGATTTTGTAGGCCATATAGAGCACTCAGATGAGTTTCAGAATGCGTCGTCCGAGTTTTTCGGCGGTGCTCTCGGAGTCAATATTAGTAAAGCCAAGTAGCAGGGCCGGCTCGACCTGTTTGCTGATGCTCCAGTCGGTTAGAGCTTGCGCATACATACCATGACTTCGTATGCGCTCGGCGAGGGGACAGTCAGACCCGCCACGCCGCATGCGCAGTACTAGGTGCATCCCTCCCGGCTGCGGTTCGATCCGCATGTGCGCTCCGAGGATTTGCTCCAGGCCGGTTGCCGCCGTTTTCCTACGGTCGCTGTATAGCCTGCGCATACGCTGGATATGTCGGGCAAAATGACCTTCAGTCAGAAAATCAGTAACTATAGCCTGCGTAAGCTGCGGTCCGCCGCCCGAAAAGATCTGGCTGATGCGTTCGAACTGTTCGATTTGTGCTTCCGGTACGACAAGATACGCGAGTCGAACACCCGGAAACAGAACCTTACTGAACGTGCCTGCATAGAGCACGCGTCCGTCGCGATCGAGGCTCTTGAGAGCGGGTAGCGGACGGCCGACGTACCGGTATTCGCCGTCGTAATCGTCTTCCACAATCCACGCCTTGTTTTTTGACGCCCATTCGAGCAGTGCCAGGCGCCGCGGCAGAGACAACGACATGCAAAGGGGACTCTGATGTGCGGGCGTAACAATGGCAGCACGCGCACGTGATGCAGAGGCAATTCCCTGCGCGACGATCAGTCCTTCCTCGTCAACCGGGACAGGGGTGACCGTTATGTTTGTGTGTTGCAACAACAATCGAGTAGGCGGGAAGCCGGGATCTTCGACCCATACCCGATCGCCTGGCTCGAGGAGCGCATGGACGATCAACTCCAATGTATTGCGATACCCAGACGTGACGAATATTTGTGACGGGGAACAGTCGATGCCACGTGCGAGTTGAAGGTACGTGGCGATCGCACCGCGCAACGCGGCCAGACCATGTGTGGGGGGATAGACCATGTCGGACATCTGCGCGGCCCGTATGCAACGCGCGCCCAAACGGGTCCACAGCCTGCGGGGAAAGGCGTCTAATGCCGGTAGTCCCATCTGCAGCGGTAGCAGCGAAACCGGGCGCATGTTCAACGTACCCGCGGCGTAAGCGGGGGGTGGCTCGGCAGTTGCTGGCGCCGACACCCGCGGCTTTAAGCCTGGCTCAACAAAAGTGCCTGCCTGGCCGCGAGGCTGGAAGTATCCCTCCGCTATCAGTAGCGAGTAGGCGGTCTCAATGGTTCCCCTGGACAAGCCCAACTCTTTGGCCAACACGCGAGCCGACGGTATGCGGTCGCCTGGAGCAAGGCGGCCGTCGGCGATCGCGTTGCGAAACCGGACATAGACCTGCCGGTAGAAGGGCTCGGTGGAAGCCGGGTCGAGTGGAGGAAACGTGTTTGTTTGTGTGCGAATCATGGCCTGGTGAGCTCACCGAATCTTGGCTCTATGCGATATGCCATCGAATTCATAGTATAAGCCTTGGTGGCACTCCGCCGCTGGTACTTAGGAGCCTATGATGCCGATTCTTACCGCCGACATGCTCGACATAATCCAGCGCACGATCCTTTCGTTCGTCGCGACAGTAAACAAAGACGGATCGCCGAACCTTTCGCCGAAGGCGTCGCTTATCGCACGCAATGACACATTGTTTTTCGCGGATATCGCCTCGCCTCAAACCATCAAAAATATCCGACGTAATCCGGAAATCTCTATCAATGTAGTCGATGTCTTCTCCCGCCGAGGGTATCGCTTCAACGGAAGGGCTACTGTGCTGCCCGTTGGGGATGTTGATCGGGAGTTCGTCGCGGAATGGGTTTGGCGGACGAACGGCTCGGATTATCCGGTTGATCACGTCGTCCGGATCGATGTGCGCGAGGCGTTACCACTGTTGTCGCCTGCCTACCGCTTTGGAGAGAGAGCTTCAGAAGAAGCGCTTCGAGAAGCATATATGACGAAATACGGTGTCCAGAAACGCGATCAAAACGCGCTGAAGTAGGCGAGACCGTTCAGACCACTGCGAGACACCATCGGCGACACGTCGGTCACCCGGCCGGTCTGCTAACACCGGGGACCGGGAAGCAATCACCGTTGAGGTTCTTAATATCCTCCTCAGGCATGAGAGACGAACATCACTTACACTCCAGACCACCGAGACGTTATTCGCCGCATCAGATGCAAAGAACATACCCCTACAAAGGTTTAGAAGTAACCGTAGACCTTGAATCTGTGTGGGAAGCCACAGGCAGCGCGGTGCCGTCGCTGCCCGTCGGCTTCGTCGTAATCGTGAGCATCGGGGGAAAGGGGATGCCAAACTCGCTCAGTCCTCCTATCCGCGTGACAAACGACAACAAAAAGTTGTTCGGAACCGAAGCGGCTGCACTCATGGCAGGGTTCAGCGCCGCCCAACGATTGATTGATCAAATGTGCTTATCGCACTGATTGTGGTTGACGCTGTCGCCAAGGCCCCCACGGCCTTGGGCGACTGATCTAGGGGCCGGCAACGACGAGTTCTCCTTGCGCTCGCGTCGGCAATCATCTTGACACAAGTGGCGCTTGTGACTCCGACGATTGGCGGAGTTAGGAGCGAGCGTCGCCAACGACTGAACGCGCGCTTGGCCACCGAGACGTCCGAAAGTTCGGCTCAGTAAGCTCTGCGTGTAATGATACGAATGAGCATTCTTTTGCGTCGGGACGGACTGGTGAGAGGCATCGACTGGGCATACAGTGAAGACTCCTGATACGACGTGCGAACGCGCTTCGTCGAAATAAGCGAAAGGTGATCCGTATGCTGAAGATCTCATCTCGTTATAGTCACTTCGTTTTTGGCGTTCTTCAAGCGGGGCTGACTAGTGCCATCGCCGCCGCGATTGCGAGCATTTCATTTCTCAAAGGCGGCATGTTTGTACCGCATTGGCTGACGTCATGGGGTATTTCATGGCTGACCATGCTTCCTGTGGTTGTGACTGCGGCCCCGTTCATTCGCAGGCTTGCGGAGCGAATCGCGAGTTGAAATGCTGCTGCCCTCAGCTCCTGGCTGCCGTGATATGCGCGGTGAGGAGGGGCCTTCTTTTCAAGACGGCCATCTCCCGACGCCAGAATGGGCGCTGCCGTCTTAAATCGCGTTGATGATACGCGTCACATACCGGATAGGCTCATTTTGTTATTACGAGACCTTCTGGCCCCTTCGAACCGCACGTGAGCGCGATCATCCTCGTGCTGCCGCGTGGTCTGTAACAGGCTCCGGACTGCGTCGAGCGCGGATTTCCCCATCCATGCCGTGGCGAGTGCCAGAGCGTTCGCGCTGCTGATGAAGATGGCGCCGTGCTCCCACATTAGCGCCTTGAAGAGCTTGTGCAACTGGTCTTACCGGCGATTCTTCACCTGCATGTACACGCGCCTTCTATCGGCCTGAATGAGGCGCAGCATGGCGGAGTCGAATTTGATTCCGAGCGAAACGGGGAAAGACTATGGCCTCTCGAATGACATGGATGACGCTTCAGGGAGTGTGATTGTCTTGGCACTGTGATGGTGGACGAAATACAACTGACAGGGAATCCCGTCAAGCTGCTCGCACTAGCCCAAACAAATCACGCGAGTGGCTCTTGTGCTAACGGAAGCGCTTTGTTTCCAGCAAATCGGCACCTATGGCTTTAGGTGAGCGGAGGTTGTGAGCGGCTAGCATCCACCTTTTCGTCGATGGCTTTTCGCCGCATGGAAGGTTCGCTCTCGCGGGCCGTGTTCTCGCGAGAGCGATAGTTTAGATACGAACTCCGAGCATGCCTGCCACGATGATTACAGTCCAAACCGAGCTAGCGGCGATAAGGGTCCAGCAGATTCGGTTTGCTTTTTGGATACTTACACCGTGCGCCAGCATAACGGTCCGGAGACCACAGGCGATATGCGAAAGAACAAACAATACGCCGAGCGAATAGTGAGGAATCAGGCGTTCCGACCACGCGTCGCGAATCAGACCTGTCGGTTCATAAGTTGCCCACGCATAGTCGGTATCTGTCCCAAAGTAACGGGCGAGAATAAATACAGAATTAATATGCGAGGCAATGAAAATGACAAGGTATGCGCCGGTTGCCGTCTGGACTGCCCCGAGAAAGTCCTGTTTGAGGTTAAACTTCGGCGCCAACAGTACGAGACCGCTTACGATTTGAAAGAAAAAAAGTGCGATCAAAATAGGTTCAAGCCATCCTGCCCGATAAACGTGGCGCAGCACAAGCATGACGGACTTATGGACGTCGGTGCCGAAGATGCCGACAGCGTGGTTACCCAGATGAGGAAAGAGGTACACTCCGATGATGGCGACGGATGCTACACCATGGAGCACGCGGACACGACTCGTGTTTACGGCCGGTCGCGAGAGGACGGTATCACTTCGCTCGGTTGAGAGCGTCAATAGGCTTCCGACAATCACAGCAGCCCATAAGCCGAGCCATACCTTTCCGTCTGCCCCGTTTATTTTCATGAGGTAAAGCAGAACCCCTACGATGACATACAGCGGCGGTGAGGCAAATGTTAGGTGCGCAAGACGACGCAAAATGACGGTTTGCCTCCCACTTACATCGAGCCGGCCGAGCGTCAATATGCTGACAAACGCGCTAGCAGGTACCGCGTATACCAATGCCATAGCGAACAACGCACCAGCGGTGCTGTGGTTGCCGGTCGCTTCGTAGAATTTCGCGAGATACCACGGATAGCCTAGCGCCAGCACGGTCGGCGCGAAGTGCCAATAAAGTGATGAGGTCCGATCAGCTCGAGCAATCGTAGAGTTCATAGTCGTGGTTCCGAGTGTTTCACCGCGCGCAAGCGCGGAGATTTGCCGCGTAGATGACGCTTTACGATTCTAAGATTTTGCAATTGGGGATGTGGGCCGAAGTTGGCCGCACGAATTGGGCCGTACAAAGACATTCGTCTGGGAAAACGAACGGTCGATGGAAATGTGAAATTCAGGGGAGGGCGCGTGGACGACCTTTTAATCCGGCTAGACGGCGTGGGTCCGATCCAGCAGCAAGTGTACGAAGGCATCTACTCTGCCTTGACAGACGGGCGACTGGAAGCGGGACAGCGGTTGCCTGCGTCCCGAACTTGGGCGATCCAGCTCGGGGTGTCCCGCAACACTATAAGAGAGGCCACCGCGGCATTGACAGCGGAGGGCTGGCTCGAGGCCCGCGTAGGCTCGGGTTTATACGTACGCACGAGTCCACAACAGAGTAGTTCTCCCGCTATTAGTTCCGGGTCACGATTACGTCTAGCCGAATGGGCCGCGCGTCTTCCAGTGAAGACATTCGTGCTGCAGGACAAGGACGTTGATGTAGATTTTCGACCCGGCAAAGTTTCCGA
Organism: Paraburkholderia sp. PGU19; assembly: GCF_013426915.1. Taxonomy (GTDB): domain Bacteria; phylum Pseudomonadota; class Gammaproteobacteria; order Burkholderiales; family Burkholderiaceae; genus Paraburkholderia. The sequence goes on along the minus strand of NZ_AP023181.1, from coordinate 1,240,503 downwards.
GGAAGCCGAACAGGTTCTTCGGCGCAGGCGCTTAGGCCGATGGCCGTCCGATACGGAGCCGGGGCGCCTTTCAGAATATGGCCCACCAGAGGGGGATGCACGTCTACGCGAGCGGATTGCGGCCTATTTGCGGCAATCGCGATCGGTTCGTTGTACCGGCGCGGATATCGTCATTACCACCGGCACTCACCAGTCACTTGATCTTCTGTCGAGGCTATTGCTGGGACCGCGGACGTCGTTTGGTGTGGAGGATCCAGGTTATCCCGTCATCGCCGAGATTGTGCGGCTATGCGGGAGTGAACCTTTTCCTCTTCGAGTGGACGAGCAAGGGGTCAAGGTCGACGAAATTCCTGAAGGACTCGTCGGACTTTACTGCACCCCCAATCACCAGTTTCCGCTGGGCGTTACGCTCGCGCCGGCGCGACGGAAAGCGCTGCTTGCACGTGCGGCGAAAGACGATTTCGTGATCCTTGAAGATGACTACGACTGTGAGTTTTACCATGGAAGAATGCCAGTTCCATGCCTCCAGTCGGCTGACAGGGAGCAACGCGTCATTTATCTGGGCTCTCTGTCAAAGACCTTGGCGCCGGCCTACCGGCTTGGGTTCATTGTCGCACCTCCTTGGCTGCTCGATAGCCTTAGAAGGGCAAAATGGATTGTTGACAGGCAAACGTCCATGCTTGTCCAGAATACCTTGCTGCAGTTCATGATAAGCGGCGATTTCGCTGTTCATCTGGCCGGCATGCGTGCTGAGTACAAGAGGCGGCGCGCGATTCTGCTCGAAGCGATCCGAAGCCGTCTCTCGACATGGCTCACACCCTTAGACTCGACGTGCGGCCTGCACATTTCCGCACGAGTGAATGCTGGTTACGACATCGACTCGATGTGCCGCGTAGCAGATGAAGAAGGCGTTGGCATATATAGGGGGGACACCTTTTCCAGCGTGGGGCGTGCGTCCAATATGCTGGTGTTCGGTTTTGGCGGAACACCAGTACAAGAAATCACCAAAGGTATCAGCCTGCTCGCCGCGGGTTGGCAGAGCCAAAATCGCTCGATCCGGGTACGCTCGTAGCGACTTAACGCCTTGACACTGTCTAACTCGTGGGCGGTGTCGCCTCACGTCCAGCGAAGAACATCGGCGGTCCCTAGTAATCGATAGCAGAGGGGCCGCCGGGACATTGTCGCGCCCGATCCCTCGACCAGGATCATTGAGGGATTTCAGGTCAGGAAGGACCGCGCCGATGTCCCAGTCGAATATACAATTCTTGTACCTATCGAGCGGCGGCCGTTCTTCTAGACTGTCGAGTTGGCAACAAATCCATCTCAGTGACATCCGCGTGTTCGAGTCACACGGACAATGATCAGGATCGTATTCTTGGCGACAGCGACATACGGGAACTGCCACCAAATCTCGACGGAGAAGAGGTCCGAGTCAAAGGGTTCCGGCCGCAGCGAAGGCGGGGCTGGGCGGTTATCGGCTCGCTGAATGGTTCGAGCGGACCTTGATCGCGGTAAATGGGTTCTCGATTGCGGAAAAACCCGATGACCTGATACGCCGAATCCAGTCGGCGAATATTTCGCCAGCGATCGCGTTGATCATCTTCACCAATACCTTTAACAGAATCAGCGACACCGCCGGCGATTTTCTGTCGGTGAAGGAGGCGTTACGTAATCATGCCAACCGGACATCCACTGCTCAAGTCAACGCCCGTTCGCGCATCCAGTGCAGTACGCCTGAATCTTGAGCTTGGCGTGGGAATAGGTTTTCGCCATTCGCATTACGCTGACTTCCTCGCGGCAAAGCAGCCGGTTGATTGGCTGGAGGTCCATACTGAAGATTACATGGGCGATGGTGGCTACAATCTGCACGTTCTGGAGCAGGTCCGGCGGGATTATCCGTTAAGTTTCCATGGGGTAGGGCTCGGTGTCGGTTCGGCGGGACCGCTAGACCTCTTGAGCACCTTAATCGAGTCGCATCACTGGTTAATCGATTTCAGCCAGCATTGGTATCCGAGCACCTGTGCTGGTCGACTGTGTTGTCGCGTCATCTGCACGACTTGCTACCTTTGCCGTTTACGTTGGAGTCCCTCGATGTGGTGACACGGCACGTCGCCCAGATGCAGGACGTGTTGAAGCGGAACGTCTTGATTGAAAATGTCTCGAGCCATGTTCGCTTTCGACAGGACGAGATGACAGAAAGTGACTTCCTTCGGGAACTTGTGCGCCGCACAGGCTGCGCGATTCTCCTCGATGTGAATAACCTTCATGTGAACCTGTGCAATCACGGTGAAGATGCGTTCGACGCGCTGGAGCGGATCCCTCCGGATGCTGTAGCGGAGATTCATCTCGGAGGACATCTGGCTACAGAGCACTTTGTCGTGGATCACCATGGCGACAGAATATCAGCCGATGTATGGCAGCTTTACGGTTACGCGGTCGAGCTTTTCGGGTCCGTATCAACGCTCATCGAGTGGGATACGGACGTTCCTCCGATCCGAGTTCTTCTGGACGAAGCGTCGACGGCCAGAAGGGTTGCGGAAGCATTCGACAGGGGAGGGAGCGATGGACAAAACTCTTGAAGATGTGCAACTCGACTTTGCGATTGCACTGCTGAACATCAAAGCCGAGCAGGGCTTGCTGGTCTCTCTTGTCGGTGATGAAGCGAAGAACAGAAAGCGCGTCGCTTTCTATCGGGACAATCTCAGGCAGATGTGGAACAGGGTGTTGGCATCCGCTTATCCGGTGCTTCGCGAGCTGCTGGGCGGCGACTTCTTTTTGACGCTTTCGCGCGAATACGGCGCCGCGGATCCGGCGCGGTCTGGCGACCTCAACCGGTTCGGAAGCCGGATGGCGGAACTGCTGGAGGCTTGGCCTCCGACCGCCACATATCGCTATCTGGCAGATGTTGCCCGTCTTGAGTGGCTTGTCCACCGAGCCCATTTTGCGGCGGACGCGGTGACGCAGTCGCCGGAACAGTGGGCTCAATGCACGCGAGAGACATTAGAAAATTCTTCGATCCGGCTTCATCCGTCCGTTGAGCTGCTACATACTTCGACGAGCGCCGCGGATCTTTGGCTCGCGGCTCGCAACTCTCGGGAGAACCTCGAGCCACGCGATTGCGAACGGCCACAGTGGATGGTTGTGGTCCGACCTCTCTGGATACCGGAGGTGGTGGTGGTATCGCCGAACGCCTTCGCGATGCTGCGTGCCCTTCGCAACGGTGCCGCGATGGGCGATGCGCTCGACGCCGCGCTGGCGCGTGACAGCAATTTTGACTTTGAGCGTAATTGGCAAGTGTGGGTCAATTACGGAATGGTCGTCTCCAGTTGAAATCTTCCGCCAGCAGCCGTCCGCGACCGCGCGCGGTGCAGAAAGGGCGTGAATTCCGACCGTGAGACGCCTACGTCTCGATGCGAGAATGAACTGCCAGCACATTGATCTCGCAATGATGGAACATGCGTGTTCCTACCGCGTTGTTCGCTGGCAAAGCTGCTGCACTAATTTCTGCTTCGCCTGGGCCGCTAGGCGGGCTTCGTTCGCAAACGGGTATGAAAGGGCAGTCCCGGACAAGCTTGGGGCTATCGTTGTTCCCCAATCGTTCGCGCTGGGTCTTGCGCATGAGGCGTTCGACGAGAATGGTCAACCGCTGGACAGGATGGTCGCAAAGCTCGTGTCTGACGTCGGTGCAGCGCTCTATAAAGTATCTGCTCGCCTGTCGTAAACTTTTTCCTTCTGACACCGCGATTATATCGGTGGAAACATACGGCATCCGTTTGAAAATACTGTCGATGATGGACAAGACTTCCTACTGCGCCGTGCGTTCATCGCTGGCAGGCTCAGCACTGTACCTCAGACCGGAATCGGGGTAAGCAAAATCGATGAGTCTGGCTGTTTAGACGTTCGGGGCGCTGACATAATTGTGAGATCGTCGCCGCATCCGTAGAGCAGGACAAACGAATTGGATAGGTGAATATAGCCGTCTCACAAATGGATTCGATGGCGCACCAGAATGACGCGCTTGTTGAGCAAGCCGCAGCCTCTGTCACTTCACTTGAATTCCGGGCGATCGAACTCCGGTTGACTGTGTCGCGGGTCAGACTAACTCTCCCGTAGACGCGGCGGCAGGTTAAAGCCGGAATCGAGGGAATCGTCCGTCTTCCTCGCAACTCGGTAGAAGACAGACAAGGCAGGTCGGCGAGCACTTCCGACGCCTTCTGAAGTCAAGAGAGACTTGGTTCTGGCCGCTCGCCGCGCGCGAGTCGGAAGCGTGACTCGAAGGCATCACTCCTTGAACAAGTGCGAAGAGTGCGTCACTGCTCCGCCGGCACGGATTGCTGCCGCAACGAGAGCCGCTTCGGCAAGCTGCTCGTCGGTGGCTCCAGCGTTGCGAGCGTCTTTGGTATGCAGTTCGATGCAGTAAGGACATTGCGTTGTCAACGCGACCGCGACCGCGATGAGTTGCTTTTGCTGAACGCTGAGCGCGCCTTCAGCGAACGCCGCGTCGTTAAACGCCCAGAAGGCTTTCGCGGCTGCAGGTGCGTTTTCATCCAGTTTCTTCAGGCGGCCGAGGTTCTTCATGTCGATCATCATTCTCTCCATATTCAAAGGTTGGTGAGGGAATAATATCGAGTGCTCGGTTCTATTTGGTCTCGATTTGGTTCGAATTCTTCCAGCTGTGCCTATCCGCTTGTGGCGCGATTTCGGGCTGTGAGGTTTTAAAGCGTCAAGACCCCACGTCGTGCACAGGATTCATCGTGGGTGGGCGAAGTTTAATGCGGCCGGCTTGCCTCCACATACCATGCATAGGTCAACCCGATAGTTCGGGTCAGCATTCCCGATTTTTCTTATGTTTTGACTCCAGGCGGGCAATCTCGCGGATTTTCGTCCTTACGACTCTGATCCCGTCGAAGACCAAGCAGGTCAGCTTTAACAAACCATCGTTCCCATCACCGGCAGGGCTGATTTGCAGCTTGGCCGTCGGGCTTTAGCGTCCCTTCAACCTCGAAAATCCCTCCTGCCGCGCCCCGAACCCAAGTACCGTGGACGCACCTTGCATGCGATAAAGTATATACATATGAGAAGGTGGTGTAACGTAGGCATCTTGATCTACGGGGATTTGTGCAAAACATCGCAAATGTATAGACATGATTTTTTAACCTTGCTAGGCTTCAGTATTGGCTGGCTGCTGATCGCGACGTGTGCGGCTTAACAGTCCCATATCCACGACTGGAGAATAACTAAATGCAATCTATTCATCTCACGTACCTCAACGGCCCCGACATCGCACATTTGGCGTTGACAGATCAGGAAATTCTGGACGCGGTGGAGAAAGGATTGGACGCACAGGGCCGAGGGCAAACCGTCATTGAGCCCCGCGTGCACCTGATTCCGGAAAGTTCCGAAAAAGGGCACTTCAATGTGCTGCGTGGTGTGATCCATCCGTTGGGCCTCGCAGGAGTCAAGACGGTCGGAGACTTTGTTGACAACTATAAGCACGGCCTACCGTCGGAGTTGGCTCTTCTCAATCTGTTCGATCCACAAACCGGCGTACCGAAAGCAATCCTGGACGCGACCTCGATCACTGACATGCGCACTGGCGCGACAACTGCGCTCGGCGCTAAGTATCTCGCGCGCAAGGACAGCAAGGTGCTCGCCCACATCGGGGCGCGCGGAACCTCATACTGGAATGTGCGATTGCTCGACCACTTCTTTAATTTCGAGGAAATTCGCGTGCACTCGAAGCGTACCGAAAGCCGCTACGCGTTTGCCGCGAGGCTTTCGCACGTTCTTCGCAAGCCGGTACGCGTCGTCGATAACTGGGAAGCATGTGTACGAGATGCGGATATCGTTGTCGAGGCATCTCGTCTACCGGCCCCGGAGCCACTACTCAAAACTGAGTGGATCAAAAAGGGAGCCTTCGTGGTGCCGTACGGCACGATGAGTGCCGTCGAGTTCACGTTGACGGACATCATGGACAAGATGATTGTCGATGATTGGGGGCAATGTAGGAAAGGTCTCCCGTTTGGTGCGCTGCGGGCGCACGTCGACGCAGGCAAACTGAGTGAGGAGACACTGCACGCCGAACTCGGCCAGATCGTCGCGGGCGTGAAGCCGGGACGTGAAAGCGATGACGAAACTATCCTTTTCTGGCATCGAGGTCTTAGCCTGAGCGATATCGCGCTCGGGCACGCGTTGCTGGAAAAAGCGAAGAATTTGGATATCGGTCAAACGCTGCGCTTTGCCTGATCCAAGGATGTGCTTTTTGACCTGAACCCGGCTCGCCGGTCCCTCATTCGAAATGTCATGAACGATTCAAAACCCATCGACCCGCGCCTCGACCCGACCCGCACGATCCGCGCACCGCGTGGCAGCGAGAAAACCTGCAAGACCTGGATCGCGGAAGCCGCGTACCGGATGATCCAGAACAACCTGGACCCGGAAGTGGCCGAGCATCCGCATGCGCTCGTCGTGTATGGCGGCATCGGGCGCGCGGCGCGTAACTGGGATTGCTTCGACCAGATCCTCACGTCGCTGAAGGACCTCGAAGAGAACGAGACGCTGCTGATTCAATCGGGTAAGCCCGTTGGCGTGTTCCGCACGCATGCCGACGCGCCGCGCGTGCTGCTCGCGAACTCGAATCTCGTGCCGCACTGGGCGAACTGGGATCACTTCCACGAACTCGACCGCAAGGGCCTGATGATGTACGGCCAGATGACGGCGGGCAGCTGGATCTACATCGGCAGCCAGGGCATCGTGCAGGGCACGTATGAGACATTCTTCTCGGTGGCGAACCAGCACTTCAACGGCGACCCGAAGGGCCGCTGGATTTTGACGGGCGGCCTCGGCGGCATGGGTGGCGCGCAGCCGCTCGCAGCGACGATGGCGGGCTTCTCGATGATCGCCGTCGAATGCGATGAGTCGCGCATCGACTTCCGTCTGAAGACGCGTTATGTCGACAAGAAGGCGATGACGCTCGACGAAGCGCTCGCAATGATCGAAGAAGCGAAGAAGACGGGCACGCCCGTATCGATCGGCTTGCTCGGCAATGCAGCCGACGTGTTCGCCGAACTCGTGAAGCGCAACATCACGCCGGACTGCGTGACCGACCAGACTAGCGCCCATGACCCGATCCACGGCTATCTGCCGCAGGGTTGGAAGATCGAAGACTGGCGCGAGCGTCAGAAGACCGACCCGCAAAGCATCGTGACGCCCGCCAAGCAGTCGATGGCCAAGCAGGTGCAGGCGATGCTCACGCTGCAGGAACGCGGCGCGGCGACGCTCGACTACGGCAACAACATCCGTCAGATGGCGCTGGAAATGGGCGTGCAGAACGCGTTCGATTTCCCCGGCTTCGTGCCCGCGTATATCCGTCCGCTGTTCTGTGAAGGCAAGGGTCCGTTCCGCTGGGTCGCGCTGTCGGGCGATCCGGAAGACATCTACAAGACGGATGCGAAGGTCAAGGAACTGATTCCCGACGATCCGCATCTGCACAACTGGCTCGACATGGCGCGCGAACGCATCGCGTTCCAGGGCTTGCCGGCGCGTATCTGCTGGGTTGGCGTGAAGGATCGCTATCGTCTGGGCCAGGCGTTCAACGAAATGGTCAAGAACGGCGAACTGAAGGCGCCGATCGTGATCGGCCGCGATCACCTGGATACGGGTTCCGTCGCGAGCCCGAACCGCGAAACGGAATCGATGAAAGACGGCTCGGACGCCGTCAGCGACTGGCCGCTGCTCAACGCACTGCTGAACACGGCAGGCGGCGCATCGTGGGTGTCGCTGCATCATGGCGGCGGTGTCGGCATGGGCTTCAGCCAGCACTCGGGCGTCGTGATCGTCGCCGATGGTTCGGACGCCGCGCATGAGCGCCTCGGCCGCGTGCTGTTCAACGACCCCGCAACGGGCGTGATGCGTCACGCGGATGCCGGCTACGAACTCGCGCAGTCGACGGCTCGCGAAGCCGGTCTCAAGCTGCCGATGCTGGGCCGTAGAGCATTAGCATGAGCACGGCCACGAGTTGCGCGCACAGGCGCGTATGGCGTTGCCCTCAGTGAAGAGCGGAAAAATCTTCAGGTCACGGTGTCGTCGGGGAACGTAGGAAATGTAGAGAAAGTGTCGTTTCGAACACTAAACTTTCGAATCGGTCAATCATCTGTGAACCATCACGAGATTCGACGGGCCCTGCTCGCGACTCAGTTCGTCGCTAACTCTTTTAGCAATATCGAGACATATACGCTTGGCCGGTCTTATTGCAGCATCGGGAAGGTGTTCGTCGAAACCCGTCTTGTCTCAACCAAGAAACGTGGGAATAACTAAATGCGAAGGGCTTTTCGTTATGTGGTCGGCATCGCGGCGGTTCTCGCGTCGTTTTCATGCCAAGCTGCCGTCACGCTCGACGGAAGAAGCGTCACGCCGGAAGCGATCGCGCTCGTTGCGGATGGGGAGGCTGTTGAAGTTCCGGCTTCATCTCTTGCACGCGTCGCAAAGGGACACGATGTCGTGCTGGCTGCGGCTGCGGATGGTCAGCGAATCTACGGCCTGACCGTTGGTGTCGGCCTGAATAAGGATCGTCAGATGGTCGATGCCAAGGGCCGGCTGACACCTGAGGTCATTGACGCGTCGATGCGCTTCAACGCCGCGTTGTTGCGCGCGCACTCCGCGGGTGTCGGCGCAGACATGGATATACGCGATGCCCGTGCTGCGATGGCGGTGCGTCTTAACCAGATGCTGGTCGGCGCTGCAGGCGTCCAACCAGCGGTGGCGGACATGTATGCGCAGCTGCTCAACCACGGCATTACTCCAGCGATACCGTCGAACGGTTCGATGGGTGAAGCGGACATTACGCTGCTGGCGCACGTCGGTCTGACTATGATGGGTGAGGGCGACGTTTACTACCGTGGCGTAAAGACTGATGCGTCACATGCACTCTCTGAAGAAGATATCCAGCCGATCAAGCCGTGGGGAAAGGACGCGCTCGGCATTCTCAGTTCAAACGCCTATACAACTGGCATGGCGAGTCTCGCGCTTGTCGACCTGACGCAGTTGAACAAGATGGCCAAGCTGGTCTACGCAGTCGCTCTGCAGGGTCTGAATGGCAACGTCTCGCCGTTTCTTGAGGATTCGCTATCGTTGCATCCATTTCCACACGTGATGCTTACCGGTGCGGCGCTACGTTCACTCCTCGCTGGTAGCTCACTATGGCAACGGGACGATGCGCGAGCACTGCAGGATCCGCTGAGCTTCCGGGACGCGCCATATCTACTGGCCGAACTTGACCGTAGCTCTGAGGAAGCGCGCAATCAAATCATGATTCAGTTGAACTCCTCGGATGACAATCCGGGTGTCTCGGTGGGCGTCAAACCGAAGTCGGATCTTTACCAGGCCAGGCGGAGCTATGTGAACCGCGATGGTCTGACGGGGGCAGTGCTGCCAACTGCGAACTTCGAACCACTGCCGCTCGTACTGACATTCGAAGAAATGGGCATCGCAATCGCGCACAATTCTCTCGCATCCGCACAACAGATAATCAAGCTCAACGACCCGCGTTTCACGCATCTGAGCCGCTTCCTCGGCACCGACAACACACTGCATGCGTTCGGCGCAATGGAAAAGCCTCCGGTCGTGCTTGCCATGGCGAATAAAGAGCTCGCGATGCCCGTCTCTCTCGACTATCTGCCGGTCGCGGGAGATATCGAAGACATCGCGACAAACGCACCGCAAGTGGTGCGTCGCGTACGCAACGAAATCGACAATCACTTTCAGTTGCTTGGCATCGAATTAGTGTCTGCTGCTCAAGCGGTTGACCTGCGCAAGCGACAGCCGGGCGGCTTCTCGGCATCGCCCCAGACTGAGATGTTCATGGGCGCGTTCCGACAGATAGTTAATTTTCGTGACACTGACCGGCCATTTACGTCGGAATTCCGGAAGGCCGCCATCTTCCTGAAGCAGTACTCGAACTGAACGTGATGCGCGAGAGACGTTACTCAACGTTAAGCCTGAAGACCTTAGCCTTGAGGTCGTGGATGAACGGTCATTTAGGCAGCGGAGCACAAGACACGCAGAGCACAGCGGCTGAAAGATGTCAGCCGGGAAGGCGTCGAGGAAAGGCGGCTAGATATATCGGGGCAAAGACCGATTACAATGTCGCCCGACATAATATGGGCAGGTCATTCTGATGGCCAGATGCGATCTGTCAAAATGCACCGTTCTGTATGCCCAGTTCAAATCGCGACGTTCATCGGGCGACGCATTGCTGAAAATGCGGCATGCTCCGCTTCAAGCGGCATAGATAGAAGCAGTCAATTGCGTGGCGGACGTAGAGGCTATACCGGCGTGTTGCGTAGCGAGTGATTGCAAAACGTCGTATGGCCGAAACTTCTGACAGTTATCAAGGGTTACTTGCAGGATGCTGCGAGGCGTCGCTTTTTTCGATATCACCGGCTTGCCACAATCGGGTCAGTGTTGTCGTTATCTGGAGCTATGTTATGCATGGAATCGATGACTCTCGGAGAGCATGGTTGATCGTCGTCATGGTCTTCCTGTTCATGCTTGTCAATTTTGCTGATAAGGCCATCATCGGCTTGTCTAGCACGTCGATCATGAAGGAGCTGGGCTTGACGCACGCGCAGTTTGGCGCGCTCGGGAGTGCCTTCTTCATACTGTTCTCGGTTTCGGGCATAGCGGTCGGCTTTCTGTCGAACCGAGTCAGCACCAAGGCCATCATGCTCACTATGAGCATCGTCTGGGCTATCACGCTGCTACCGATGGCGGGTGCCGTGAATTTCGGCGTGCTGCTCGCTAGCCGCGTGGTGCTTGGCGCGGCCGAAGGACCGGCATTCCCGATTGCGATCCACGCGGTCTACAAATGGTTCGGCGATGCCAAACGCGCTGTGCCGAGTAGCGTGGTTGCGTGTGGTGCGGCGTTTGGCACAGGGGTAGTCGCACCATTACTTACGTGGATCATTGTGCATTTTGGCTGGCATGCCGCTTTCATGGTGCTAAGCGTGACTGGCTTTTGCTGGGCCGTAGTGTGGTTTATGCTTGGGAAGGACGGACCGCTGGATCGCGGTGCGACTGACGGCATGAGCGCTACGCTGAAAGTTCCGTACGTGCAATTGCTGCTTAGCCGTACCGCACTAGGCGTGTTTATCGCTGGATTCGCTGCTTACTGGATCATCGCGCTGAATATCGTGTGGCTCGCCAACTATTTGATCCGGGGACTGCATTTGACACCTTCATTCGCAGCCTGGATTGTGTTGCTTCCGTCGGTGACGCAGATGGTCCTTGCACCATTCTGCGCGTTTATTTCTCAGGGCATGACGAAAGTTGGTTATTCCAGCCGTTATTCACGCGGGCTATTTGGCTGCGCTTGCGTCATGATCGCTGGCGTCGCGATGGTGTGCCTGCCGCTGGTGCCGATGGGTCCGTTGAAAGTGGCGCTGATTGCTTTGAGCTTTTCGATTGGTAGCGTAATTTTTACGCTTGGATCAACGTTGATCGGGGAAATCAGCCCGCCCTCGCAACGCGGTGCAATGCTCGGTATAACGAACTCGATTCACACTATCGCAGGCCTGATTGCACCCATTGCGATGGGTATCATTGTCGATGTTGGTGCCGACGCGGCCGAAGGCTTCCGCACGGGTTACATTGATGCCGGGTTGTTGGTTGCCACACTGGGTTTGATCGCCGCGTGCCTCATCCATCCAGCCGCTGATTTGCGCCGGTTCCAGCGTCTCGGCTCCCAGCTAGATGAAGTGAACGCCGGACAGCGGAGACAAGTTGTTTAAAGCGTTCGCTATCTCTACGAGCGCCGAGCTGTCCGTTTCACGGTGAACAGCCGGCGCTCCATGCGCCTTCCGTCATGCGCCGTCTGGCGGAGAAAGCGCAGAGCCGTGTGCAGGAGGAGTGGTGTCCGAATCGGCTTTTCCGCGTCAGGCACGATACACAAAGGCCGGATCGGGTGCATATCAGGTCGGAGACTGACTTGATCAGGCTCCCAACGCTCAATATCTACCGTTAAGTTTGTATCTGCTAGCCGGATGCCAAAGAGTGACATCACTTGCGATTTGTCGTTGGGCTTCGGTCCTTCGTCGCAGTACCAGACACGGCTCGCCTATTGGCATCATCAGGGCCTGCCTGACGATCGCGTTAGTCTTACGTGCCGTTATCCAGTATTCCGCGCCTTGCGCGGGCGCAACGCGCATCATGTACTCATTTGGCGTCTCGGACTCGAAATCTTGGTCCAGATAGTCCGGAAAAACGAGGCTATTGACGTAACGATCTTCGAATTGTATCGGTACATCGTTCTCGAAATGCACGACGCGCGAGTGGAATGCAGTACCGTTTTGGGGCAACTCAAGGGTTTGCAGGGCGGCGGCGTCATGAGTCGACTCAAGAAGTAGAACTTTGCTGCGATGCGCGTCGCCACGTGAGCGAATCTCCTCAGCAATACTGCGGATCTCGATTAAAGTCGATTGATAGCGACGATCGGTGATGAAGGTCCCACGGCCACGTACTCGTGTCAGGACATTCTCGCTCACGAGTTCGCGTAGTGCGCGATTTACCGTCATTCGCGACAACGCAAATTCGCTCGCCAATGAGAGTTCCGTCGGAATCATGTCACCCAGGCGCCACTGCCCCGTTTCAATCATCTTCCGAACATAGTCCTTCAGTTGCTGATAGGCTGGCGTCGCTGTCGTCCCATTCTTTTCCGTATTCATACGTGGACGTCTTCGGGGACTAAATTACCAATTGTATAGGCATTCCGGCAGCGTTTCGAGTCTCGGACAGGAATAGAATCGAATTTGTGGCAGTGACCGCCGCGTTATCGGTGTCGAGACATCTGGAAATCGCGGGGCTGCGTTCAGCGCGAGTCGTTGCCATCCGTCTGCGTCGCGTCATCAATGCAGCTTAGGACATGCTTGCGGCTGGACGCCGCTGTCTTCCAGAAGGAAGGCCGACCAAGCCCGTGCCGGGCCGTGCCCGGTGGCCCTTGGAGCCCATGCGCCTCTTGCAACGACGGGTTTGTGCTGAATCGCTGTCATCGCAGGACCGGAGGCTGCTTTAGGACCTCTACTAGGCACAACATAGATAGGCGAACCGAGACGGCGTTACAGGCGGCACGCTGCCGAATTCCAACTTCAAACCGTTACGGTCCGTTCGGCGCGGACCAGCGCAGTGCAACAATCTTGGGGGGCATGGGAGAAGCCGCCCATGAGGTCGAGGTAGCAAAGAGGGGCAGCGTTCGGGCGCGACGCGCTCATTGCCCTCGAGCTACCTGTAAGGAAAAGTATAGATTCGCGCGCGGCAGCCGGCGCGACCGTTCGTGGGAGCTTCGGATCAGTGGCGGGTGCGTGCAGGTTCCCCACCCGAAGCGGTTCGCCGCCCCGAAGTCCGAAAGGCGTGGTCGCGGCACCCGCGCCGCTTCACTCAGCAGATTTGACCACCGTCGAACCGGTGGCCACAGTCAGGGCCGCGCGAAGTCCTCTGCTGTTAACTTGAGATGCGTAGCCGGGTGGGCTCGAAACTTACGCTCAGCGATGGCTCTAATCCGCGCAAAGCCGTTTTCGAACGTCCTGAGAACGTCGGTGTCGCTAGCGCGAGGTTCGAGCCAAAAAAACGTTTCCAGCGCCGTGAGGGCGATCACGCAGGTGACAGTGCCGTTCCGAAGCACCAGGCTAAACATCACGCCGCGACGATTCGCAAGCACTTCAGGTTCTTTGTCAACGGTTTCCATCGCCGTTAGCAGCACGTCAGTAAAGTGGGACGTCGAATGAATTTTCACACCGACGGGATTTGAGTAGCTGGACAGACGACTCGGGACCGAAACGTCCGCCGCCGCGACTCGTCTTTCCGGCGCCAGAACGCTTTTTGGGTTTCCCGATTTGAACTGTTCGCGCGGGGTATCCAAAAAAAGAATGCCCGCATGAAGCGGGCTAAATCCATATCCGGAGGTGATACGGAGGAGACGGTTTGAGTATAGGCCCATCGGGGGAAACCCGCGCAAGAGGGGCATCGGAACGTTGCTGCGGTGCAACGCAATGGACTGCCAGACCAAGATCCGGTCATCAGCGATAGCTTCCTCTGGCGCGTCGGTCGGCCGAACAGGCATGATTGTCGGCGCAAAGCGCCGGAGATATGCCGGGTTTCTGCGTGGGACAAGCACGCGAGAGCATTGTCTTCCACCGGGCAAAAATTTCACACGCGAAGGCTAAAATTGATCACCATAAATATCAAAAAACTTTTCGATGTTAAGAGTTCACACCGATGTATTCGAGATTTCTTGGTGGGAAAACTATTCGTCCCAGAGGCGCCCGGCGTTTCCGGATGAACAATCCTGGTAGGTAGATTCGACCGCGCGACTGGCTAGCGAGCTGCGTCGCTCATCGTCGGCGCTAACACAAAGAGAAAGTCTCAACATCAGGCTTTTTGCGACTTGGTCGCGTAATGTGCTTTGCCTACACCTACACTGTCGATAGGGACGGGTTTTGTCTACCTGCACGCGTGACTGGTTTGCGCCTGCGTAAGCGCTGACACGGGTCTGCTTCAAGCCGGTTGAGGCGGACAGTCATCGACGTGTATCGAATCGTCGTGCGCGCCGGAATCAGCGAACTGCGTGCGGTTCCGGTTTGGCGTAACCTCATGCAGCTTGGTCTACGCGTGGGCGAGTGGAGAATCCGCATGGACAGGGAGCTCAACGCGGAGTCACTGAGCATTGATCTTCTCGACCCGCCCGCGACGAAAGTCAATGAACTTCGATCGCGATTGCAATTGGCCTTACCGTCAGTACTGTCCATCGACGTACGTGAGCTGGTTACTGTAGCGACGACTACACGGCTACGCCTTTAACGTGGCTGGGGTTTCGACTGCCGTCGTGGGCACCATCGTGACTACTGAGGCTGGGCGGGACTAATGGGATACCGGAGGCGTCATGCTTGTCTATCATCACGGGGTAGCGATCCAGCCGTCGGTGGCGAGAAGCGGTAACACGTTTGTAGCACGTGTTTGCATTCTTGAGGAAGACGGCGAAGCAACCTCACTTGGAGATCTTGGCCAATTCGCGAATCCGCAGTCGGCGTTCGCGTTCGCAGTGCGGTGCGGCACGGCTTTTGTGGATGATGAGCCGCTGCCGCGAGCTCCGGTAGTGTACCAATCAAAGCACCTGAGCCCCCGAAACTGAGAGGCTTTCTCACAATCGACTGGACCGGCAAGTCCACTCATTCAGCTAGCGGAGGCGGTCCGGGTGAGGTGATGATAAAAGGAAGTGCGCGCCTCCCCGAACCGGCAGCGAGACCAGGGAGGGCGGTCATGCTCTTAGATCGAGGGGCGTTGTGTCCGGACAAACCGTGAATCGCATCGATGATTCATTCTGAGATCTACAAATTTCGTTATAGGCGTACGGAAGGAATGCAACGTACCTACGACGTAACGGTAAACCTGGTTCGCCGGGAATCGGGCGTCTTTGCCTACGAGGCATGGGTTCACCATGCGGGCAGGTTCAAGGGAAATGGTCTCGTCTTTCCGCTAGCGTCCGCAACGAGGGAACAGGCGGTGGCCGAAGCATGCGCGCGGATTGAGGATCATATAGAGAATCTGCTTGGCGTTGCAGAATGAAAGTGTGGTCACACCGTCCTATCACGGGCATTGATCAGAAAGATGACTTGGGGCTCGTGCTCACCGTCTCACTGATTTTAATTCGATAGACGCGACGCCACGGACCTGAAGATCTGCATCGTCGCCAGCATTCCATAGACATAGGTCTCGCGAGCTGGTGTTAGTCGCCGTGGCGAGACGCCCTTTGAGCGTTCCAGGGACCAACCTGAACTACGAAACACCGGCCGAGCGATTCCGACAAGCTATTGCATCCACTGGTTGAATCGGCGCCAGACAGCGGACCTTCGTACGTCGACCGAGCCATTTCCGTCCTCGACTATACCGGTTGCTCGCTTCGTGCTTCGCATCCCGACCGAAAAACTGCTTCGCGGAACAATTAACCGACTGACGCTACGGTCGCGCTGGAAAAGCTCGTATTACTTTCCTCGTCGTCGATCTCTTCGCCCCGAACTTTGCGGACTCTTCTTGGCACCCGATCGTGTTCCGCGATGAACGCGCGCAGTTGCGGATAGATGATGGTGCGCCAGCGACGGCCCGAGAAGATGCCGTAGTGACCGCACTTTTCCGCCGTAAAGTGGCGGCGATCGTTCTCCGGAATGCCCGTGCACAGCTCATGCGCGGCGCGCGTCTGGCCGCTGCCGGAGATGTCGTCGAGTTCGCCTTCGATCGTGAAGAGGGCGGTCTTCTTGATGTCCTGCGGGCGTACCAGCTCGCCGTTCACTTCCCACGTACCTTCGGCAAGACTGAACTCCTGGAACACGACGCGGATGGTCTGCAGATAGTATTCCGCAGCCATGTCGAGCACCGCGTTGTATTCGTCGTAGAAACGGCGATGCGCTTCCGCATCTTCTTCGTCACCGCGCAGCAGGCTCTGATAGAAGTCCCAGTGCGAAGCCGCGTGACGTTCCGGATTCATCGCCACAAAGCCCGTGTGCTGCAGAAAACCCGGATACACCTTGCGGCCGAAGCCCGGATAGTTCGGCGGCACGTTGTAAATGACGTTGTTGTCGAACCATTCGATCGAATGCTGCGTCGCCAGCGAATTGACGGCCGTGGGGCTCTTACGCGCGTCGATCGGGCCGCCCATCATCGTCATCGTGCGCGGCGTGTCTTCACCGCGGCTCGCCATCAGCGAAATGGCCGCGAGCACGGGAACGGTAGGCTGGCACACCGAGATCACGTGCAGATTCTTCGCGCCGATGTGGCGGATGAATTTCTGGATGTACGCGATGTAATCGTCGAGATCGAACGTGCCGTCTTCGATCGGCACCATGCGCGCGTCGATCCAGTCAGTGATGTACACCTTGTGATCCTGCAGCAGCGTCTTGACGGTGTCGCGCAGCAGCGTCGAATGGTGGCCCGACAGTGGCGCGCACACCAGCACGATGGGCTCTTTTTTCAGTTGAGTGACAGCGTCGCTGTCGTCCGAATAGCGCTTGAAGCGCATCAGCCGGCAAAACGGCTTCTCGACGATCGCCTGCTCGACGATGGGGATGTTGTGGCCGTCCTTGACGATCTGGTGCAGGTTGAACTCGGGCTTCTCGTAGTCCTTGCCGAGGCGGTACAGAAGCTCGTAGCCAGCGGACAGGCGTGTGGCGCCCGGCACATAGGCGAGCGGACTGGCCGGATTCGCAAACGATTTCGAGGCGGCCTGAGCCCAGGCGGTGAGCGGGCTCAGAACTGCTCGCTGAAATACATGGAATTGATAGAGCATGTTTCCCTAGGGGTTAGTTGACTAAAAGCAGAAGACTCCCTTGTTGTGCAGTATTCGGACGGTTGAACTAGGCGCATGCGACGCCGAATCCGAGGTCTCGCAAGCGGCGATTCCCTAAGTCCGCGACGGATGGGGTTGGAATCGCCGCTCCTGGAAGACCTTGTCGTTCGGGCTGCCCGCTCACGTTGTTCAAGAAACCGATACAGCACGACTGACGGAATGGAACGTGCCATAACGGCGGGTTGCAATCGCTTCAGCGTCTGACTGCGAAGTGGCCTGTGCGTAAGCAACCGACCACCGGCCACAGACATCGCGATAACGGATCCAATAGGTGTACATGGCAATCTCCGATGGCATCGTGATCAATGGGGCTTAGTAGTGGATCGGTCGATGGGCGGTCGAGAATGCTGGTTAGCGTTCTCCTTATGTACCGCGTGGAAGGCAGCGGTCGCTCTAGCCGACATTAGATCGTCTCGACGCAGTTGGACCGATCTTGTTCAATAACGGTAGTCGAACGATCAACAAAAACCCATTGTACGAACGGTCACTGCAGTACCCTGTGGGCATAACGCGCTCACACTTTTGGATACTTCGAAGGCATCCAGGCGCGAGTTTGAGTTCTTGCAACGACCTATTGGGGGAGCCGTCACAGTAAGCCTGGCATACGCAGGTATGAGACAGCGATTCCTAAGTTTGATGAATGGCGCGGCGGCGAAATACCATGAGCGCCTTACACTTGCCCAGAGACGAGAAGGCACGCGTGGGCCCTACCTTTTTGCAGCCACCTTTGACTTAGCGCCCGCTCCGACGTCCCAGGACGTTGACTTCCTGTCTACGGCCGAAGGCGCCCGAGGCGCATACTGTGAATGACTATGGCATGAGGCAGTGTCGGGCCAGTTGCAATCATCGACGATCGACTGCTTCCTTGACAGGCAGCGAGAAGAGATCTGAAAAACTAGCCGAGATGGGCCCGTCCAATACCCAATTCTCGTTAGTCGTCGGCGCATCTTGCCAGCTGTTATGTTGTGCCGACGTTGATATCAGCTTGGACGCCACGGAGACTTTGTGGCGATCAGACGTAGGACAACGTTGGCATCGTCTTGGCAGACATCGATACGGCCATTGAGTTCTTGGCGGAACTTGATCTTGAGATCGAAGGACGCGCGCCGACCGAAGGTGACTTGGCAGATGATGTCGCAGGGTTGCTCACCACCCTGTGTATTTTCCGGCGGTAGTGGCTAAGACCAACTTGCAGCAAGACCGTGCGGCTTCGTAGATCTCCACCACTTGCCAAACCTGGCATTCGTTTGATTCAACGGGTGAATCTTCGCGCGAACCGCCGGAAAATTCACAGAATGTACGAATAGCCATACATAGAAGTTTAACGACCAAAATAAACCTGCTTCATACCGTCATTTGGGTCAGTTCGAACAGAGGACCGGATCGCATGTCCCGCCGACTGGATCGAATGACCCAGCGCGCGAAGCGGATGATGTGCACCCGACGCTGATGTCCCGTCAACAACGCCGCCTTCCCCTGCCGAGGAGTTTTGCACGGGTGAATCGGGCTTCGCAGTCCCTCCGGTCTCGATTGTAGTGTTGCCGCGATGCGATGCACCCGCGTCAACCACTGCCAGATTGGATGCAAGAGTCTCGGCGCTTTGACCACGTTGTGACGCCGGAGCACCATCAGCCGGGTGGTAGAACGGTGCAGGCCCATAGCCACTGGCGAAGACGGGCGCGGCGAAGGAAACTGACGCAGCAACGAATATCGAAGCAATGATCTTGTTACGCATGTGTGACTCCGTGGTACGGTTAAGGTTGAATGTCATCACTTGATTTATCCCAGCGTCAGATTTGACGTTCAGGAAACCTCATCGGTGTTTGACATAGCGATGCGGCTCGCGGTGCGACGTTTTCATCAAGTGGTTAGGAGCCTCCACTTTATGCCTGCCGTGTACCGTTTTCGAGACTGTCTTTGCTCAATAAAATGCTCGAAAGGACCAAAATGGCGACGCAGTCCATTCCTTTCGCGAACGAAAGGGAAATGCAACGATATGTCGGTCCGCTCCGGACGCGGGATAAAGCTTGAGGTGTGCGTATGGGTCGACTGCTGCGAATCTGTTCGACTTCGTGCGCGTGTTTTGTCGCCGGAATCGGCACGTCGCTGATCGCGACAGTCTCGGAACGACCCGATCCTCCATCAGGCGCAACAGGCATAGAGGACGAGCGTGAACAATCCAGTGCATGCAGACGCGATCTCGAACATCCACGCGACGCTCGCCGGCAGCGAGGATATTTTTAACGCGCGGGCGGTGATGCTTGGGCGCAATAACGCCTGGAACTGCGTACAGCGCACCCGAAACGAAAAAGCTCCGCTGCTCGGGCAAGTGGACCGGGAACTTCATCCTGTCCAGCAAGCGCATTTCCGGCGCGAAGTTACCTCTAGCGAAACGGGGCGGTAACGCCCTTGAATTCAAATCACCTAGAATAGCTACTGGGGCCGTCTGGCGGTGACGTGAAACTGTCGGACGAAAAGACATGACGTGAGTGCGTCCGGTTTTCAATCTTGGGCGAGCGGCACCAGATCGCGTGGTGGCAGCCCGTACCCCGGCACGAATACCGGTGAAGGCGGAGATGCTGCAATCGCTTCATTGCAGTGCGCAGCGTCGTCGATCACGTTGATGCATGGATGCATGCACGCAGTGTCATTCGGGAGAGGGGAGCTGAGATGAGTTTGGGTTCGCCTTCGACTTCGACCCGGAGTCCGCATGGTTGCGAGGAACCGGTGGTCTATGTGGTCGACGACGATCAGTCGATGCGTGTCGCCCTTGGAAACTTGCTGCGTTCAGCCGGGTTACGCGTGGAGACCTTCGAATCGTCAAGGGACTTTCTCGCTTTTCGGAAGTACGACGCACCCAGTTGCCTGATTCTCGATGTCAGGCTGCACGGTGAAAGTGGCCTTGCGTTCCAGGAACAAATTGCGAAGAGCGAGGTACACATACCCATTGTATTCATGACGGGGCATGGAGATATTCCGATGACAGTCCAAGCAATGAAAGCGGGGGCAGTCGATTTTCTCGCGAAGCCGTTTCGCGACCAGGATATGCTGGACGCCGTCTCCAACGCGTTAGCGCTCGACGTTGAGCGTCTTAACGCCGAACAATCGAACGCGGCGCTCCGTGTTGCGTATGACTCGCTGACACTGCGGGAACGGGAAGTCATGGGGTTCGTCGTAGCCGGCCTGATGAACAAACAGATTGCCGCCGAAATGAATCTCAGTGTAATCACTGTGAAGATTCATCGTGGGCACCTCATGAAAAAAATGGCGGCCCGGTCCGTTGCGGATCTCGTCAGAAAATCGGAATCACTTGGCGTCAAGGCACGATCGCTGAAATCGTCTTGAGAGCGCGGAGATCGGAAGTGTCATTCCAGCTCCTCGTCGATAGACTATGGCACGTCCAGCGCAACGCTGAGCCAATGCGCGATGGCATCGGGGTCAACAGGCTTTTCGAGTACAGCTAGGGCGCCATTTGCTAGGGCCTTAGCTTTAAGGTTAGCCGATGGGAATGCCGTGACGAAGATGGTCGGCGGCGCATACCCGAGTGCAATCATGCGTTCGTGCATCTCCACTCCTGACATGCGGGGCATCATGACGTCGGAGATGAGGCACGACGTCGAGGCGAGTTGGCCGGATAGCAGGAACTCCTCTGCCGATGCGAACAGGCTGGTACGCCTGCCGAACGACCGCACAAGATTTCCCGTAGCGAGTCGGGCGGCCTCGTCGTCGTCAACAATCGAAACGACTTGAGCAGAACACAAGATTAGCCTCGATCTACAGGAAAGGGGGGCACGCAGCAAGAACGCTATTGCATGCTTCCGTCCGCATCTACGAAACCCAGCGTAATTGTCGTATCATCGGCCGGGAATCATACACAAGTATTAGTGCGCAGCATTTGCATCGCGCGATCCTGCTCATCTTGTTCCTAAGCTGGATACCGCTTGGAGATTCACTGATACTGCGGACGCATACCTAGGTATGCGTCGCGGCGTCCGTCGCATCCAAGCGTATGAATGGATCATTACGTATCCGGACCGGCATGCGTGCGTCGTCGCCAGAGAGTGGAGTGTTTCCCATCGTGCGACGCGACGCAAGTTCACCATAACGGGCTGACAAATGAGGGGCTTGCATATCCGCTCCCGTATGCCCCGACGACCCGCGGCGTATATCCGACTTCGTCGGATATACCTAGGTATCAGCTTTCGACGCCTATGTAGGTGCAGTGCCACCCATCCGTACAATAGTCTTGGGGTGTCCGAGCGCCTACTCTTGTGTCAGAGCCGGTGCAATCGCGCGGTGCGCTCGCTACACATCGTGATGTGACGGCTGGTTTCGAGGGGACACGCTATGTTGAACGTACTGCACAACTGGATCTTTGTCGGCGCAAACGCATACGACGAGTACACTTTCGTACCTTGGCTCAACCGAAACGTGTACCGCCGAACAGTGGAACTGAACCGCATTTGCTTGCTATAGCTGCTGTAACGTACAGCGCAAACAGGCTCTGCCATGACCTGCGTTAGCGGGAGCCACCAATGGATCGCTTGGTTAATCCGCAATGTGGCTTTGACGTCGGATCGTTAAACATTGCGGAGGCCTCGTCTATCAGTTTTACTAGGAACTATACGGGCATCTCGTTCGTGCCGACGCGATGGAAGTAAGCTTAGTTAAGACAAGGAACAAGAAGATGTATGGGTGAGCATGTCTGCGCGTCGGCAGCGCGCCCCTAGAGTGAATGAACACTCCCGTGAAGGACGGGTTTCAGCGAAACAGTATTATTTCAATGTGCAGCATCTCCGACTGCATTGTCAGTTGCGACGCCCAGCGCACCATCGGTCGGGAGGAGGAGGTGAGATGAATTCAGGTTCACATTTGACTTCGGTCCGAGGCGTCCAAGATAAGGAGCCAGTCGTCTACGTGGTCGACGACGAGGAGTCGATGCGCTTCGCACTCGGTAATTTGTTCCGGTCGGTCGGGCTACGTGTTGAGACATTCGAATCCTCGGGGGACTTTCTCGGTTTCCGGAAGTACGACGCGCCCAGTTGCTTGATCCTCGATGTCCGGTTGCGCGGCGAAAATGGCCTCGCCTTACAGGAGCATGTTGCTAAGAGCGGTTTGCGCATGCCGATCGTATTCATGACCGGCCATGGCGACATCCCGATGACCGTGCAGGCTATGAAAGCGGGGGCAGTCGATTTTTTTTCAAAGCCGTTCCGCGACCAGGAGATGCTGGATGCCGTCGCCAATGCGTTGGCGCGCGACGGAAAGCGTCTCGCCGCCGAACAATCGATTGAGGCGCTCCGTGTCGCGTACGACTCGCTTACACCGCGCGAACGGGAAGTTATGGGGTTCGTCGTAGCTGGGCTAATGAACAAGCAGATTGCCTCCAAGGTGAATCTCTGTGAAATCACCGTGAAGATGCATCGTTCTCATCTCATGCGAAAGATGGCGGCGCGAACCCTTGCAGATCTCGTAAAAAAATCGGTATCGCTGGGTGTCAATGCCCAGTCGTAGAACGCACTGAGCCAATGCGTGATGGTGTTGGGATCGACCGGCTTGTCGGCACAAACGCGCCACTTGCAGCTGGCCTTTGCTTTCAGGTCGGTTGGTTGGAATGCCGTAATGAAAATGGTCGCGACGCGTAAGGTGATAGTACGAGCTGTTTTTCTTGATCCCTGTTTTACGCCAAATCTGGCCTAAAAGCCTCGGCCTTCAGGCTGCCTGCAGGTCGAGGATGAAAGCTGACTGTAGTTAGCGAAGCACCAATTTCGACGTTTTCAAAGTCAATCCCCGCGTCTACCTATACGGAGGAACAAGGGTACCGGCACATGGAATTCACAACACTCGTTCTGAGATTCAGACTGAAAGACAAACACGCAAAGTGGTTGAGTGAACAGGCACGCGAGGTGGACTTTGTGTGGAACTACTGTGCTGAATTTTTCCTGAAGGTCAGGGAGCGCGAGAAGCGCTTTCTTTCAGCCTATGATTTTAATCCGTACACCAAAGGCGCCGGCAAGGCGGGATTACATCTGCACTCGCGGACCACTCAGGAAATCGGTGACGAGTATCCGACACGTCGCATGCAGGCCAGCAAAGCGAGGTGAGGTGGCCGGTATCGCGAGGCGGATGGCGCTCGCTCGACTGGATTCCATTCACGGCCCGCTCGATACACTATCGCAACTGACAGACGTTCTGATAAATGCGTACGTCACAGGGTGTTCGTTAAATCTACCGGCGAGTGCGAGCCGATCGGATTGGCCGGGAGATATGGGACGTCGTCACAATGCGAGGCGGCGTCAGTGACGCCCGGCCGCGTCCGGGTGACTGTCAGCTTAGCGTAGAAGCCGGTCCCAATAAGTTCCTCGGAGTACTATCTATTACGCCGCGTTCGCCGAAGTGTATGCTGATGTAATTCTAGCTTCCCTGTGAATGAATGTAGGGTCTCAACCCACGAGGGGCGGCGGCATGAAGGCGTGGCGCGCCAGATCACAACCTACATTTGATTCCGTTGCAGATGGGTAACAGCCTCCAGATCCTCTGGGACGACGGCGAACGCGTCCTGTGTCGAGGGCCGCGCCCAGGCGAAAGCGGCGGCCACAGCGTTCTGCTGGTGCGGCCCGCCGCCGAACATCCATTACCCGCCAGCGTTAATCGCCTCATTCACGCGTTTGGCCTGAAGGACGAGCTCAATGGCGCGTGGGCGGTGCGGCCGCTGGAACTGGTGCGCGAAGCCGGGCGGACCCTGCTGGTGCTTGAGGATCCTGGCGGTGAGCCGCTCGCGCGTCTGCTCGGCGCGCCGATGGAGATGGGAGATTTTTTGCGGCTTGCTGCCGGCATCGCTGCGGCGCTAGGCAAGCTTCACCAGCGCGGCCTTGTCCATAAGGATCTCAAGCCCGCGCATATCCTCGTACATTGCGCCGACGGACAGGTCCGGCTCACCGGATTCGGCCTCGCCTCTCGGCTTCCGCGTGAGCGACAGGCGCCCGAACCGCCCGAGACGATCGCCGGCACGCTCGCTTATATGGCACCCGAGCAGACCGGCCGGATGAACCGCTCGATCGATTCGCGCAGTGACCTCTATGCGCTCGGCGTGACGCTCTACCAGATGCTGACGGGCGCGTTGCCGTTTACGGCTGCTGACCCCATGGAATGGGTGCACTGCCACATCGCCAGAAAGCCGGCGCCCCCGTGTGAGCTGGTCAAGACCGTCCCTGCTGCAGTCTCCGATATCGTCATGAAGCTGCTCGCCAAGACGGCCGAAGAGCGTTACCAGACGGCCGCCGGTGCTGAGCATGATCTGCGGCAATGCCTCGCCGACTGGCGGCGTCGGCACCGGGTCGATGCCTTCCCGCTGGGCGAACACGACACACCCGACCGGTTGCTGATACCCGAGAAGCTGTATGGGCGGGAGCGCGAGGTCGACACCCTGGTCGCCGCGTTCGATCGGGTCGTCGGGAGCGGCCCGGCTGAGCTGGTGCTGGTCTCCGGCTATTCCGGCATCGGCAAATCCTCGGTCGTCAATGAACTGCACAAGGTGCTGGTGCCGCCGCGCGGGCTCTTCGCGTCGGGCAAGTTCGACCAGTACAAGCGCGACATCCCCTATTCGACGCTGGTCCAGGCGTTTCAGAGCCTGGTGCGCCCGCTGCTCGGCAAACCCGACACGGAGCTGGCGAGCTGGCGCGACGCCTTGCTGGAGGCACTGGAGCCCAATGCGCGGCTCATGACCGACCTCATCCCCGAACTGAAGCTGATCATCGGTGAGCCGCCACCCGTCCCAACCCTTGAGCCGCAACAGGCGCAACGCCGTTTCATGCTCGTGTTCCGGCGTTTCATCAGTGTATTTGCGCGAGCGGAACATCCGCTTGCGCTCTTTCTCGACGACCTGCAGTGGCTCGACTCCGCGACGCTCGACCTGCTCGAGGATCTGTTAGCGGGTTCGGACTTGCGGCACCTGATGCTGGTCGGCGCGTACCGTGACAACGAGGTCGATGCCACGCATCCACTGACCCGCAAGCTCCAGGCCATCAGGAACGCGGGCGTCAAGATCAATGAGATCACGCTGGCGCCGCTCGCTTGCGAGCATGTCAGGCAGTTGATCGCGGAGGCGCTTCACTGCGCGCCGGCGCGCATCGCACCCCTGGCGCAACTGGTCCATGACAAGACGGGTGGCAATCCGTTCTTTGTCATCCAGTTTCTGCACGCGCTTGCCGAAGAAGAGTTGCTCACCTTTGATCATGATGCGCGGCGATGGTGCTGGGATACCGGCCGGATCCATGCCAAGGGTTACACCGACAACGTCGTGGACCTGATGGTCGGCAAGCTGGCCCGCCTGCCGGCTGGGACGCTGCACGCGTTGGAGCAGTTTGCCTGTCTCGGGAACGTCGCCGGGATCACGACAGTGTCGACAGTTCTCGGCATTCCGGAGGCACAGGTCCACACGGCGTTGTGGGAGGCGATGCGTCAGGAACTGGTCGAGCGGCTGGAGGGCGCCTACAGGTTTGGTCACGACCGTGTTCATGAAGCCGCTTATTCACTCATCCCCGAAGCCTCGCGGACCTCGGCCCATCTGCGGATCGGGCGCATGCTGGCCGCGCGGACGCCCCTGAAAAAACGGGAGGAGGCGATCTTCGAGATCGTCGGTCAGCTCAATCGCGGCGCCGCGCTGATCACCGAAGAGGGGGAAAGGGAGCGACTGGCTGAATTCAACCTGCTCGCCGGCCAGCGCGCCAAGGCGTCGACAGCATACTCATCAGCGCTCACCTATCTCGTCGTCGGCGCGGAACTATTGGGCGACGATTGCTGGGAGCGCCGGCATGACCTGATCTTTGCGCTGGAACTGAACCGGGCCGAATGCGAATTTTTGACCGGGCAGTTATCGGTCGCAGACGAACGTCTGGCGGCGCTGTCGAAGCGCGTCGCGACAACGGTCGAAGAAGCGCTCGTCGCGTGCATGCAACTGGATGTCTACCTGGTCCTCGATCAGAGCGACCGCGCGGTCGCTGTGTGCCTCGCCTACCTGCGGCATGTCGGCATCGACTGGTCTCCGCATCCGAATGACGAGGAAGTGCGACGCGAATACGAGCGCATCGGGGCACAGCTCGGGGACCGGACCATCGAGGAACTCATCGAATTGCCAGTGATGGAGGACGCAGCCTCGCTCGCGACCGTCGAGGTGCTGGGCAAGCTCTTTGCGGCGGCGGTGTCGACGGATGTGAACCTGGTTTCGCTGACGACCTGCAAGGGGGTCAGTCTCAGCCTCGAGCGTGGCAACTGTGACGCTTCATGTGTGCTCTATGCCAGTGTCGGCAGGGTCACCGGACCGCGTTTCGGTGACTACCAGGCCGGATTCCGGTTCGGCCAGCTCGGCTGCGACCTCGTCGAACGACGAGGGCTACGACGGTTCGAGGCGAGCACGTATCTTTGCTTCGCGATTTTTGTCATGCGCTGGCTGAAACCAATACGGGCTTGTCGTGATCTGCTGCGCCGCGCTTTCGACGCGGCGAACCGGATTGGAGACCTCGCGTATGGCGCTTTCACGTGCAACGAACTCAACTCGGACCTGCTCTTCGCCGGCGAGCCGCTGCACGAGGTGCAAGGCGAAGCGGAACGCGGTCTTGCGTATGCCGGGAAGGTGCGGTTCGGTCTCGTCATTGACTTCATCAACACACAACTCGCGCTGATCCGGACGCTTCGCGGCCTGACGCCGACGTTCGGCTGCCTCGACGACGGGCAGTTCAATGAACTTCGCACCGAAACCCATCTGTCCGGCAACCCGTCCCTGGCCCTCGCTGCGTGCTGGTACTGGATCCGGAAACTGCAGGCGCGCTATCTCGCCGGTGACTATGCGGCGGCCATGGATGCGGCATCAAAGGCGCAACCGCTGCTCCGGACCTCATCCTCGTTAATTGAGGAAGCCGAATATCACTTTTACGGCGCGCTGGCTCGGGCCGCCTGGTGCGAGTGCGCCCCGGCCGACGAGCGGCCACAACACCTGGACGCTGTCGCCGCACATTACCGGCAGCTTCAGATCTGGGCGAAAAACTGCCCGGAGAATTTCGCGGACCGCGCGGCGCTGGTCGGTGCCGAGATCGCCCGGATTGAAGGTCGCGTAGCGGATGCCATGGAGTTGTACGAACAGGCCACCTGCTCGGCGCAGGAAAGCGGCTTTGTCCACGGTGAGGCACTCGCCAACGAACTCGCGTCGCGCTTTTACGCGGCGCGCGGTTTCGGGAAGATCGCCCGTGTGTACCTGCAGGACGCCCGCTACGGCTATCTGCGTTGGGGCGCCGACGGGAAGGTGCGGCAACTCGAGGAGAGCTATCCATACCTGAGGGCGGAAGAGTCTGCGCCCGGGCCGACGACGACGATTTCAACGCCAGTCGAACACCTCGACCTCGCGACGGTGATCAAGGTGTCGCAGGCCGCCTCGGGCGACATCGTTCTGGACAAGCTGATCGAGATGGTCATGCGTACGGCAATCGAACAGGCGGGCGCTGAACGGGGCGTGTTGATTCTGTCGGACGGCGGCAAAGCACGGATAGCGGCGCAAGCGCTGACCACCGGTGACGCGCCCAGGTTGCAGTTGCGCGATGTTCCTGTGAGCGCGACGATGCTGCCGGAGTCGATCCTCAACCATGTCCTGCGCACCCGGGAGAGTGTCTTTCTTGACGATGCCGCGGCTGAGTCCCCGTTCGCCACAGATCCCTATATCCGTCAGCATCGCGCCCGTTCAATTCTCTGCTTCCCGTTGATGAATCAGGCGAAGCTCACCGGCGCGCTCTACCTTGAAAACAGTCTGACTGCCCGCGTGTTCAGCCCGGCCCGCATCGCCGTGCTGAAGCTGTTGGCCTCGCAGGCAGCGATCTCGCTGGAGAATGCCCGCTTGTACCGCGATCTTGCGGAGCGCGAAGGGAAGATCCGGCGCCTCGTCGACGCCAACGTCATCGGGATCGTCGTCTGGAATGCCGGTGGCGACATTCTTGAGGCCAATGACGAATTTCTTCGCATGGTGGGATACGAGCGGAAGGATCTTGTCTCGGGTCGCGTGAGCTGGAGGGATCTGACGCCGCCAGAATGGCGCGAGCGCGACGAACGGGCCCTGTCAGAGATCGGGGCGACGGGGCGCGCTCAGCCGTTCGAGAAGGAGTACATCAGGAAGGACGGCAGCCGCGTGCCCGTCATGCTCGGTGCGACCGCTTTCGAAGAAACCCGAAAGGAAGGTGTCGCTTTCGTGCTTGATCTGAGCGAGCGCAAGCAGGCGGAGGAGCAAATCCGCGAGAGTGAGCAGCGCTATCGGGAGGTGCGGACACAATTGTCGCACGCGAACCGTGTCGCGACCATGGGGCAGCTCACGGCCTCGATCGCTCACGAAGTCAACCAGCCGATCGGCGCGACGATGACCAACGCCCAGGCGGCGCTGCGATGGCTGAACGCCCAGCCTCCGAACATTGACGAGGTAGGGCAGACGCTCAGGCAGATTGTCAAGGATGCAGGTCGAGCGGGGATGTGCTGCGCCGGATCCGCGATCTGGTCAGGAAGGCGCCGCCGAGGAAGGAGCCGGTGGACATCAACGAGGCAATCCGCGAGGTGATCGAGCTCACGCATGGCGAAGCTTCGAAGAGCGGTGCCTCGGTACAGACACAACTCGCGGACGGCTTGCCATTCATCGAAGGAGACCGTGTCGAACTGCAACAGGTGCTCCTCAACCTGATCATCAACGCGCTCGAGGCAATGAGCAGCGTCAGCGATAGCTCGCGACAGTTGTTCGTCAGTACGGACAAAGCCGACTCTGACTGTGTGCTCGTGACTGTGCGCGATTCAGGGCCGGGTTTTGCTCCGCACGGCGCGGAGGACGTTTTCGCACCCTTCTACACCACGAAGCCTACCGGTTTGGGGATGGGGTTGTCGATCTGCCGTTCGATCATCGAAGCGCGCGGCGGCCGGTTGTGGGCAAGTGCGAACGTGCCACGCGGCGCCGTTGTTCAATTCTCCGTGCCAGCCCATACAGCCGTTTCATTGTGATTGCCACGCATGTCAGCTACGGGCACCCGATCGTATACGTCTGCTGCCAGCGTGGGCGTGTCTTTAATTGCTGCCGGGCGACAACATTGTGCGGCTGTTTGCAGGCGTACCGCAACATGCGGCGCCCGCCTACGATGACCACGTGCTCTCGCGAGCCCAGCACATGCTCAGGGTCCCTCCAGCCGCAACACCTCCGGACTAGGCGGATTCCCAAAGCGGGCAGGCGCCCGCCATTTTTCTCAGCTATCCGACCGGCAGAAGGTGAGGATTTCCAGGGGGAGGATCGGCTCTAACCTCGAGAAAAAGGCGAGTCAGCTCGCTTGCAACGCCGAGAGCTGAGACGGCCTTCCCAACATCGAAGAAGCAGCGACTTCGTAGCGACGTCTTTCAGAACCGGAAGGGATATTTTATGGGGCGGCCGCAGAGACATCGAGCCGATTGCCTGTGAGTGGGGTCCGGCCAACGGAGGTCGGCTGGCCGCGCTGTGCTTAGAACCCGATACCGACCCCGACGCCCACCCCACCGCCGAGGCTGCCGCCTCCCACACCCACGCCGATGCTGGGACCCGGGGTGTAATAGCCGGGGCCGTACGCAGGATCGCTGTAACCGTACGGCGGAGCAGCCGCGCATCCCGAGACGGCAGCCGCTAGTGCCATGATGCCGAAAAGCCTGAGCATGATCGTCTCCCGTGCGCGAATTGCGCGCCAAGACCCGATCCTGTTTCCGGACGGATCAGTTGGGCTTCCAGCGTACACCTCACGAGCGCGGTGTGCCGCACGGCGCTGGGGCGCCCTTGCAAGCAAAGACGCGTCCGGCGGGGCGCCCCTGTCAGACACCGCGGTGACGGGGACAATGATTGCGGGTCGCCCGGTGTTGTTTTTCGCATGCAGGAACTGTTATACGGCGTCCGTGCTTTATGGCTAAAGTTCCGAAAATCAATAGATGCCTGCGATGGAAAGAATAGGCATCCTACTAATGTGGAAAAAATCAAACTGACTTTGAAAAGAATACGTCGATGCGGTGATGCCCGATGAACACGGCGTGCCATATTTCGGGGATGGGCAAAAATAGACGAGATTCCGATGATTTATTCTTCGCCCAATCGCTTCTTCATTGCCGCTCATTTTTTTGGAATGGACGTTATCTGACCAAAGAGGAGGAGCGGGTCAAGAGCGCCGTCTCCAGCGCCTCCCAGTAATAGCTTAACGACGCGTTGCTCAGGCTTGTGTAGTTGACGGCTTACTGTTGCGGACATCGGAATCGCGGCGCTCAATCGTTAGTTAGTAGGCTCATTCTGCGATTCTCAAGGCAACAGCGCTAAACGCACATATGTGTCAGTCCAAACACTTTCACGTGTACGGACTGACACATTAAAGATACCCATGATTCGATCTCTATGTAGTTAATCGGAAGAGCGGACCCGTGATGCCGATGGGAGCGGAAACGCCCCCCGTGATCGCTTCCTCGATCGGCGCTGCAATCGGTTGATACAGACTCCCACTTAAGCGGACAAAATCAGGACGCCAATCCACGCTTCGCGTCCTGAGGGCTACGCTGAAGAAGCCGCTGAATTTACGGGGTGTTGGCGATATGGATGAGTTCAGGTTGTGAATGATTGCGATATCCAGCTCTTTGACGCCGCTGACAAACGAAAAAGATCGGCGGTCCGCCGCGATCGATAGGAGCGGAGCTAATCTGGCCACGCTCATGTAGCCCGACAGTCAGTTCAGCCACTGGTTCGATGAGCGCTTCGCCGGCACTGCAGGCAGCGCGCAAGAGCCTGCGGTCGCCTTCAGCACTGGCTAAGCTCGACCGCTTCGCTCCATTATTTTGACGACCTGTCGCGCGCCCCGAAGTTTCTGGACGAGCTAACCACGTTACGCAGTAACGGCTCGCTAAGCTAATTGATAAGTAAGATGTTAAATACTTTCAAATGATGCAATTCGGAAACAAGTTGAAACTTTCGTAATTCTTTGCAGATAGAGAGCGTTCCTCAAGCGGTCCAGATATGGCTGCTGAAGTAAACAGCGGCTACCGCGGCAGTAGGGGGTATGAGAGATTGCGACGAGAAATCGTTCGCGTTTATGCCCCTTGCCGCCGATGCTCAAGAGCGCGCGGCCGAGATCAAAACACGAAGAATCGGAGTTAAACATGAAGATTGGTGCGAGGCTCGCGGCGAGCTTTGCGGCGGTGCTGGCGTTGCTCGTTGTTGTCGGACTGGTCGTCAACGTGCAGATGGCGCGGATGAACGACAACACACAGTTCATCGTCAAGAACCGGCTCGCGTTGCAGAACCTTGCGCGCGAGGGGCAGGCCGGCACATACTTTACCGCCCTGTATCTCTATCGGGCGATCGCGGAGGCCTCGCCGCAAGCGCTCGACGAAGACCTCGAGAAAGTCGAGAAGCAGGCAAAGCGTAACGGCCAGATCTATCAGGAACTTCAGTCGATGCTGACGGAGCACGCGGAAGCGCTCAGCGTAATGGGAAAGCTGATCTCCGTGCGCAAGGCGTACAACGTAGCGCTCAAACCCGCGCACGTGCTGATGGCCAAACATGACGTCGAGGGCGCTAAAGCCGCGCTGCTCGCCGCCACGCCGCTTCAGGTTCAACTGCTGCAGGCACAGGCGGACGTCATCAATTACGAGCGCGTGGAGATGGAGAAGTCGGTTGCTCAAAGCGAGCAAGCCTATTGGACTGCCCGCATGGTACTGTGGAGCGTCATCGCCGCAGCATTCATCGTAGCGGGGACTCTGGGATGGCTGCTAGTGCGCTCGGTCGTCGGGCCGATGCAGAAGGTGGTGGACGGCGCGAAGGCGTTGGCGCAGGGTGATCTGACATATCGCATCGACGTGGCACGCAAGGACGAGGTGGGTGTGCTGGCGAACGTCGTCAATCAGGCAATCGGCCAAACGGCGGGCGTCGTTCGCGATGTAAAGCGCGCGACTGATTCGATCGCCAGCGCAACGCAGCAGGTCGCTGGCGGCAACGATGATCTTTCGCAACGCACGCAGGAGCAGGCGGCATCGCTCGAACAGACAGTCGCGAGCATGGAGCAGTTGACCGTAACGGTGCGACAGAACGAAGAGAGCGCGAAACAGGCGAGTTCGCTAGCGGCGGCTGCGTCGGAGACGGCACTTCAGGGCGGGGTGGAGGTCAACCGCGTTGTGGCCTCCATGCAAGCCATCTCTCATAGCTCCGCGAAGGTTGTCGACATCATCGCTGTCATCGAGGGAATTGCCTTCCAGACGAACATTCTTGCGCTCAACGCCGCGGTCGAGGCCGCACGCGCCGGCGATCAGGGCCGCGGTTTTGCAGTGGTGGCTGGTGAGGTGCGCACCCTCGCGCAACGCAGCGCGGCGGCAGCCAAAGAGATCAAGGCGCTCATCGAAGCGTCGGCGACGCACGTTCACGAGGGTTCTGACGTTGTCGCGCGAGCCGGTGGGACCATGAACGATCTTGTTCGGGCCGTGCGTCGGGTGACCGAGATCACGAATGAAATCTCCGCCGCCTCCAGCGAACAGGCAACGGGCATCGAGCAGATAAACAAAGCCGTCTCGCAGATGGATCAGGTGACGCAGCAGAACGCCGCACTTGTCGAGGAGGCATCCGCTGCTGCCCAATCTCTCGCGCAGCAGGCAGTAGGCCTCCGCGACGCGGTCAAGGTCTTCAAACTCGACGACGCAGGCGATAGCGGATCACACCATCAAGCGGGTCGCGACGAGGCTTCTCGAGCGCGGCCGCACTCCACGACGCACCGCGGCGCACCAAAGTCAACGCCAGGGTGGACAACCTTCTAGGACGCCTGTAGCCAAAGCGAGCGCCCGTGGTCAGGGCGCTCGGTCAGTCCCCACACACTCTGGCGGCCAACCCGGCGCCAACCCACTCAACCCCGTCATACTCAATATGCTCAATCACACCCTCCCTGTTGGGTCGTTGGTCGTGTTTTGCCTGGCCATTCTGGCTGGTTCCTTCACAAACGGACTGGTCGGCCTAGCCTTCTCTGCCGTGAGCGGAGGGATCGTCTTCTGGGTCCTTCCACCTTCATCCGCCGTAGCCGTCATGGCAGTAGGTGGCCTCCTGCTGCAGGTGTGCAACAACATCGACTATTTCAGGAACGTGAACTGGCGAAACGTCGCGATCTACGTCGTTCCGGGCGTTGTCGGCGTTCCCATCGGTGTTCACCTTCTGACGGTCCTGCCGAAGGTGATCGTCTCTCTCGTGTTTGGTCTGGTGCTTCTGGTATTTGTAGGATGGACACTCAGAAAGAAGCCGGCCGAAAATAAATTCGGTGGTCGCATGGGCGAGATCGTTGTTGGTTTCATCGGTGGGGTGCTCAGTGGCATGCTCGCGTTGCCGGGCATTCCTGTCGTCATCTGGAGCAACCTGCGTGGCTACGGGAAGGAAAAGCAGCGTGGGCTGTCCGTGCCGTTCAACTTCGCGATGCTGCTCGTCACTGTCGCTCTCACGGGGCTGAAAGGGAATTACGCTGACCCGACCACGCAGGCGCAGCTGATCTTTGCGGTTCCCGTCGCGCTGATCGGCTGGTCGATAGGCGTGCGGTGCTTCAAGAGAATCAGCGAAGCAAGTTTCCGGCGCTTTGTGATGTTCGTTCTCTTCTGCTCGAGTCTTGCGCTGATCATCCCGTCGACCAAAACGCTGGTGATCGGGAACGCCCGACAACATGCCGCCGTGAAAACGGCAGTGAGGGACGCCACCTAAGCCGGGCACCGCGGCTCGCAGCTCGTAGCGACGCAGCAGGGCCTAGGCCGCGGCATCTATAGCATGGGACAGTACTGGAGCATATCGATGTCACGCATTTCTCAAGAAGATCTCAGAATCCTTGCTGAACGAACGCTTACGCGAGCCGGCACGCGACCTGAGGCCGCAACTGCGACTGCGCGCGCGCTCGTCTATGCTGATCTGCATGGCCTTGCCTCGCACGGCGTCTCCCGGCTGCCGACGTATATCGCGCAATTGCGCAACGGTCGCGTCGACGGTCAGGCGGTGCCCACCGTCGTGGCCACGCGTTCAGCGGCGTTGGTCGTCGATGCCGCGCACGGTATGGCGTATCCGGCGTGCGCACTCGCAGTCAACGAGGCTATAGTGAGGGCACGTCAGTGCGGCAGTGCGGTTGCGAGCGTGACGCGAAGCCATCATTTCGGCGCCGGCGCGTATCACCTCGAGGCGATCGGCGCCGCGCGTATGGTTGGTCTGGCGTTCAGCAATTCTCCGGCGGCGATGCCCGCACATGGCGGGCGACGGCCAATTTTTGGCACCAATCCGATCGCGGCAGTGTTTCCTCGTCGTGACGCAGAGCCGTTACTGGTAGACCTGTCGCTGTCGCAGGTGGCTCGCGGGAAAATCGTGCTCGCAGCGCGCGAGGGGCGTCCAATCGAACAGGGTTGGGCGACAGCGCGCGATGGGTCGCCGACAACCGATGCCCGCGAGGCCCTCGATGGAATGATGCTCCCGTTCGGTGGTGCAAAGGGCGCCATGCTCGCGCTCGTCGTGGAACTGCTCGCGGCAGCTTTGACAGGGGCAAATTTCGGTTACGAAGCAGGGTCGTTTTTGACCGCTGACGGAGAGCGCTCGGCGATAGGTCATCTGTTTTGGGTAATCGACCCTGCCGCCATGGCGGGTCAGGATACGTATCTCACGCGCATCGAGGCGCTGATCGAACTGATGATGCAGGACGCTGAAGTGCGTCTGCCGGGGGAGCGCCGTCGGCAACTCGCCAGTTCGGCGGCGCGTGACGGGATTGACATTCCCGCGGCGTTGCTCGACGAGTTGAACACGTTGACATAGCGGGGGGCTGGCGGATTTTTACAGTCGCCTGGTGGACGCTTCCACCAGCGGCCGCAGTTGCGTGACGTCGTTACGGCTGGCGCTCGTCAGGACGGGTCATGAACGGCGTGCAGTTGGCTTCGTTGGAAACGTCGTGTTTCGAACAGGATCACGCATAAGTGATGCAGTTTCGGCCATATTTTTGCCCGCCCCAACCGAGCGAGATGTAAAAGGGGCGATGACCGCTTGTGCTCCGCACGGGATGAAGTGGCCGACCAGCGCGATATACATGTCGGACACGTGGTAGTAGCCGATGCCACCGTATCCGCCGTAGCGAACGTGATACTCGGAGAGCAGATTCTGCCCGTACAGGGTCCATTTGTCGCCCTCCGGTGACGCGCGCTTGGCGTCACGCCAGCATTTCGGTAACGCTATCCGTTCGTACGCTTTGATGACCCTCACGATCGCCTTGTCGAGCGTTGCTCTGTGACGTGCTTCAGATTTAGACCCGCTACCTGTTGGCGGCTCAGGTCTTTCACCGACGTACCGTCCGGGTGGGGCCGAGCTTGCATCCGTCGCAGAATAACGTGCTGATGAAGCGCTTGCGCGGTACGTCGACCTTGGCGTCGGATCGGGGCGGTAGTCCGAACAGTGCATGAAGGTCGAGCCACTGTTCTTCGGTGAGAAGATCCAAGATACTGATCTCCCGCATCGACGCCGTGGTGGCCTGGCCGATCAACGTTGTGTTGACTGGCTCTGATTCCTTGTGCGGCTTGCGAATGATCAGCCCAGTTACGCTGGACTCGATACTGTCGTTTTCGGGGAAACTCGCGTCGGTTTCGTCGAGCGGATCGCTCAGCTGCTTGCGCTGGTTCTTCGTGAAGGACTTGCTGTCGGCGGGCAGATCCACGATCTCACAATAACGCGGCGGCTCACGACGGAACTCCTCGTCCGATACCTGACGGCGGCAGCCTGGATCAGGGCAGAACCTTTTTCGAGCAATCGTTGAACGCGCAGGCGGCGATGCTCGGGCGGAACGACATCTTCTGCTTCTTGTCGATAATTTTCATCGTGACCATTCCTCTAATCTGCATGACGAGGCCGAGCAAGGGCTGCGGCGGGACTGCGGCGGCGGGCGCGCACTGAGATCGGCGCACGTGCAGTCTGCGCCCCGAACTCCAGTTCGTCCAGCGGGCGTATCGGCGGCGACGGCGATTACTGCGTCCAGGTTACCCCCCAACGCAAACAGTGCAGGAACGACGTCCGAATCCAAATCACCTAGAACAGCTACCGTGATCGTCTGGCAGGGACGTGCAACTGTCGGTCGAAAAAAGAGGACGTGAGTATGTCCGGTTTTCAACCTCTGAACGAGCAGCGCGGAAGTATGGACGGGCATGTTGGCGCGCCGATGACCTGTACCCCCGGTATGAATGAACACCGCCGTGAAGGACAGGTTCGCTGAAACCGATTCGTTGTAGTGCGCAGCGTCGTCGACCACATTGTCGGATAGGACGGCCCGCTTGCGCCGTCAGTTGGGAGAGAGGAGAGGAGGTGAGATGAGTTCGGGTTCGCATTCAACCCAGAGCACACGCGATCGCAAGGAGCCAGTGGTCTATGAGGTCGACGACGAGTCGATGTGGTTAGGCTTTGGCAATTTGCTGCGATCGGTCGGGCTACGTTTGGAGACGTTCGAATCGCCGGGGGACTTTCTTGCATTCCCGAAGTACGACGCGCCCAGTTGCCTGATTCTCGATGTCAGGCTGCGCGGCGAAAATGGCCTTATCTTTCAGGAACAGATCGCAAAGAGCGGTGTGTTCATGCCGATCGTATTCATGACGGGGTATGGTGATATCGAAATGACAGTCAAGGCCATGAAAGCGGGTGCAGTCGATTTCTTCGCGAAGCCGTTTCGCGAGCAGGACATGCTGGATGCGGTCGTCAATGCGTTGGCGCGCGACGGCGAGCGGCTCGCCTCCGAACAATCGATCGTGGCACTCCGTGTTGCGTATGACTCGTTCACACCGCGCGAAAGAAAAGTCATGGGGTTCGTCGTGGCCGGCCTGTTGAACAAGCAGATTTCCTTCGAGGTGAATCTTAGTGAGATCGGTGTGAAGAAGCATCGTTCGCAACTCATGAAAAAGATGGCGACGCGATCCGTCGCGGATCTCGTCAAAAAATCGGAATCGTTGCGCGTCAATGCGCAGTCGCAGAAGTCGTCTTGAGTGCAGCGGAGATCGGAACGGAAGCGCCGTTCCGGCCTCTTGTCGATTTGATATGCCGCGTCCAGGGCAACGTTGAGCCAACGTGCGACGGTGTCGGGGTCGACCGGTTTTTCGAGTACAGACATCATTTACCACGGCCTTCGCTTTCAGCTTGGCCGATGGTAATGCCGTAATGAAGATGATCGGCGGCGCAGACCCGAGTGCAATGACGCGGTCGTGCATTTCCACTCCCGACCTGCCGGGCATCATGACCTCGGAGATCAGGCATGACGTCGAGGCGAGATGGCCGGATCGCAGAAATTCCCTTGCTGATGCGAACAGGCGTGTATACCTGCCGAACGAGCGCACGAGGCGCCCTATCACGGTATCTGGTTACGGTTATTAATTGCACGGTCCGGTGATATTTTCGATTCAACCGCCGAACAGATCCGCACACTCGACCTGAACTATCGACCGAGTTCAACGTGGCTGATGCTGAGACTTCGACATGGAATGGTGGCATCAATCGGGTTTCGCGGATGTGCGCGGCCGACTCGGTTGTACTGTGAGCGCCGTTCGCGATGTTGGCCCCCACGTACCGTGCGAGTCCCGGCTTTTGACGACTGGCATATCACGCACTCAGGCAATGCGAAGCGGCATCAGTGACGCTAGGCCGTGTCCGGGCAGCAGTCAGCGTAGCGTGGACGCCGGTGTCAAGAAGTTGCTCTGAGTACTATCCATGGCACCATGGTCGTCGAGGTGTATCCTGATGGAATCCTAGCCTCCGTGTGAACGAATGTAGCGTCTCAACCAATGACGGGCGGCGGTCTGATGGCCCCGCGCGCCAGATGACAACCTACATTTGATTCCGTTGCCGATGGGTAACAGCCTCCAGATCCTGTGGGACGACGGCGAACGCGTCCTGTGTCGAGGGCCGCGCCCAGGCGAAAGCGGCGGCCACAGCGTTCTGCTGGTGCGGCCCGCCGCCGAACATCCATTACCCGCCAGCATTGATCGCCTCGTTCACGCGTTTGGCCTGAAGGACGAGCTCAATGGCGCGTGGGCGGTGCGGCCGCTGGAACTGGTGCGCGAAGGCGGCCGGACCCTGCTGGTGCTCGAGGATCCTGGCGGTGAGCCGCTCGCGCGTCTGCTCGGCGCTCCGATGGAGATGGAAGATTTTTTGCGGCTTGCTGCCGGCATCGCTGCGGCGCTAGGCAAGCTTCACCAGCGCGGCCTTGTCCATAAGGATCTCAAGCCCGCGCATATCCTCGTACATTGCGCCGACGGACAGGTCCGGCTCACCGGATTCGGCCTCGCCTCTCGGCTTCCGCGTGAGCGACAGGCGCCCGAACCGCCCGAGACGATCGCCGGCACGCTCGCTTATATGGCACCCGAGCAGACCGGCCGGATGAACCGCTCGATCGATTCGCGCAGTGACCTCTATGCGCTCGGCGTGACGCTCTACCAGATGCTGACGGGCGCGTTGCCGTTTACGGCCGCGGACCCCATGGAATGGGTGCACTGCCATATCGCCAGAAAGCCGGTGCCGCCGCGCGAGCTCGTGGAGACCGTCCCTGCTGCAGTCTCCGATATCGTCATGAAGCTGCTCGCCAAGACGGCCGAAGAGCGTTACCAGACGGCCGCCGGTGCTGAGCATGATCTGCGGCAATGCCTCGCCGACTGGCGGCGTCGGCACCGGGTCGATGCCTTCCCGCTGGGCGAACACGACACACCTGACCGGTTGCTGATACCCGAGAAGCTGTATGGGCGGGAGCGCGAGGTCGACACCCTGGTCGCCGCGTTCGATCGGGTCGTCGGGAGCGGCCCGCCTGAGCTGGTGCTGGTCTCCGGCTATTCCGGCATCGGCAAATCCTCGGTCGTCAATGAACTGCACAAGGTGCTGGTGCCGCCGCGAGGGCTCTTCGCGTCGGGC
Source organism: Paraburkholderia sp. PGU19 (assembly GCF_013426915.1). GTDB lineage: Bacteria > Pseudomonadota > Gammaproteobacteria > Burkholderiales > Burkholderiaceae > Paraburkholderia. Next base: position 1,201,177 of record NZ_AP023181.1, on the reverse strand, counting down.
AAGTTCGACCAGTACAAGCGCGACATCCCCTATTCGACGCTGGTCCAGGCATTTCAAGGCCTGGTGCGCCCGCTGCTCGGCAAGCCCGGCACGGAGCTGGCGAGCTGGCGCGACGCCTTGCTGGAGGCGCTGGAGCCCAATGCCAGGCTCATGACCGACCTCATCCCTGAGCTGGAGCTGATCATCGGTGAGCCGCCACCTGTCCCCACACTTGAGCCGCAACAGGCGCAACGCCGTTTCATGCTCGTGTTCCGGCGTTTCATCAGTGTTTTTGCCCGGGCGGAACATCCGCTTGCGCTCTTTCTCGACGACTTGCAGTGGCTCGACTCCGCGACGCTCGACCTGCTCGAGGATCTGTTGACCCACCCGGACCTGCGGCACCTGATGCTGGTCGGCGCGTACCGTGACAACGAGGTCGATGCCACGCATCCACTGACCCGCAAGCTCCAGGCCATCAGGAACGCGGGCGTCAAGATCAATGAGATCACGCTGGCGCCGCTCGCCCGTGTGCATGTCAGGCAGTTGATCGCGGAGGCGCTTCACTGCGCGCCGGCGCGCATCGCACCCCTGGCGCAACTGGTCCATGACAAGACGGGTGGCAATCCGTTCTTTGTCATCCAGTTTCTGCACGCGCTTGCCGAAGAAGAGTTGCTCACCTTTGATCATGATGCGCGGCGATGGTGCTGGGATACCGGCCGGATCCATGCCAAGGGATACACCGACAACGTCGTGGACCTGATGGTCGGCAAGCTGACCCGCCTGCCGGCTGGGACGCGGCACGCGTTGGAGCAGCTCGCCTGTCTCGGGAACGTCGCCGGGATCACGACACTGTCGATGGTTCTCGGCATTCCGGAGGCACAGGTCCACGCGGCGTTGTGGGAGGCGATGCGTCAGGAACTGGTCGAGCGGTTGGAGAGCGCTTACAGGCTTGTGCACGACCGTGTTCATGAAGCCGCCTATTCACTGATCCCCGAAGCCTCCCGGACCTCGGCCCATCTGCGGATCGGGCGACTGCTCGCCGCGCGTACACCACCGGGAAAGCGGGGGGAGGCGATCTTCGAGATTGTCGGTCAGCTCAATCGCGGCGCCGCGCTGATCACCGAAGAGGGCGAACGGGAGCGGCTGGCCGAATTCAACCTGCTCGCCGGCCAGCGCGCCAAGGCGTCGACAGCGTACTCCTCGGCGCTCACTTATCTCATCACCGGCGCGGAACTATTGAACGACGATTGCTGGGAGCGTCGGCATGAGCTGATATTTGCGCTGGAACTGAACCGGGCCGAATGCGAATTTTTGACCGGGCAGTTATCGGCTGCAGACGAGCGCCTGGCGGCGCTCTCGAATCGGGTCACGACAACGGTCGAACGAGCCAGCGTCGCGTGCATGCAAATGGATGTCTACCTAGTCCTCGATCAGAGCGACCGCGCGGTCGCTGTGTGCCTCGCCTACCTCCGGCATGTCGGCATCGAGTGGTCACCTCATCCGGACGACGACGAGGTGCGACGGGAATACGAGCGCATCGGGACGCGGCTTGGGGCCGGACAATCGAGGAACTCATCGAATTGCCGCTGATGGAAGACGCAGCCTCGCTCGCGACCGTCGAGGTGTTGGGCAAGTGTTTCGCGCCGGCCGTGCAGACGGATGTGAACCTGGTTTCGCTGACGATCTGCAAGGGGGTCAGTCTCAGCATCGAGCGTGGCAACTGTGACGCTTCATGTGTGCTCTATGCCAATTTCGGCAGGGTCGCCGGACCGCGTTTCGGTGACTACCAGGCCGGATTCCGGTTCGGCCAGCTCGGCTGTGATCTCGTCGAACGACGTGGGCTAAGACGGTTCGAGGCGAGCACGTATCTTTGCTTCGCGGTTTTCGTCATGCCCTGGATGAAACACGTGCGGTCTCGCCGTGATCTGATGCGCCGCGCGTTCGAAGCGGCGAACCGGATCGGAGACCTCGCGATGGGAGCTTATGCGGGCAACGAACTCGACTCGAACCTGCTCTTCGCTGGCGAGCCGCTGCACGAGGTGCAAGGCGAAGCGGAACGCGGCCTCGCGTACGCAGGGAAGGTGCGGTTCGGTCTCGTCATTGACCTCATCACCACACAACTCGCGCTGATACGGATGCTTCGCGGTCTGACGCCGACGTTCGGCTGCCTTGACGACGGGCAGTTCAATGAACTTCGCACTGAAACCCATCTGTCCAGCAACCCGGCCTTGGTCCTCGCTGCGAGTTTCTACTGGATCCGGAAATTGCAGGGGCGCTATATCGCTGGTGACTATGCGGCGGCCATGGACGCCGCGTCGAAGGCGCAACCGCTGCTCTGGATCTCTTCCACGTTCTTCGAGGAAGCCGAATATCATTTTTACGGCGCGTTGGCAAAGGCCGCCTGGTGCGAGTGCGCCCCGGCCGACGAGCGGCCACAACACCTGGACGCTGTCGCTGCACATTACCGGCAGCTTCAGATCTGGGCGAAAAACTGCCCCGAGAATTTCGCGGACCGCGCGGCGCTGGTCGGCGCGGAGATCGCCCGGATTGAAGGTCGCGTAGCGGATGCCATGGAGCTGTACGAGCAGGCCATCGACTCGGCGCAGGAAAGCGGCTTTATCCACGGTGAGGCACTCGCCAACGAACTCGCGTCCCGGTTTTACGCGGCACACGGTTTCGGGAAGATCGCACGTGTGTACCTGCAGGACGCCCGCTACGGCTATCTGCGTTGGGGAGCCAACGGGAAGGTGCGGCAACTCGAGGAGAGGTATCCTTACCTGAGGGCGGAAGAGTCTGCGCCCGGGCCGACGATCACGATTTCAACGCCAGTCGAACACCTCGACCTTGCGACGGTGATCAAGGTGTCGCAGGCCGCCTCAGGCGAGATCGTGCTGGACAAGCTGATCGAAATGGTCATGCGTACGGCCATCGAACAGGCGGGTGCCGAACGAGGCGTGTTGATTCTGTCGGACGGCGGCAAAGCACGGATAGCGGCGCAAGCGCTGACCACCGGTGACGCGCCAAGGTTGCAGTTGCGTGATGTGCCGGTGAGCGCGGCGATGCTGCCGGAGTCGATCGTCAATCATGTCCTGCGCACGCGGGAGAGCGTCTTTCTTGACGATGCAGCGGCTGGATCTTCGTTCGCTGCAGATCCCTATATCCGTCAGCATCGCGCCCGTTCAATTCTCTGCTTCCCGTTGATGAATCAGGCGAAGGTCACTGGCGCGCTCTACCTTGAAAACAGTCTGACTGCCCGCGTGTTCAGCCCGGCCCGCATCGCCGTGCTGAAGCTGTTGGCCTCGCAGGCAGCGATCTCGCTGGAGAATGCCCGCTTGTACCGCGATCTTGCGGAGCGCGAAGGGAAGATCCGGCGTCTCGTCGACGCCAACATCATCGGGATCGTCGTCTGGAATGCCGGTGGCGACATTCTTGAGGCCAATGGCGAATTTCTTCGCATGGTGGGATACGAGCGGGAGGATCTTGTCTCGGGCCGCGTGAGCTGGAGGGATCTGACGCCGCCCGAATGGCTCGAGCGCGACGAACGGGCCCTGGCAGAGATCGGGGCGACGGGGCGCGCGCAACCTTTCGAGAAGGAGTACATCAGGAAGGACGGCAGCCGCGTGCCCGTCATGCTCGGTGCTACCGCTTTCGAAGAAACCCGAAAGGAAGGTGTCGCTTTCGTGCTCGATCTGAGCGAGCGCAAGCAGGCGGAGGAAAAAGCCCGCGAGAGCGAGCAGCGCTATCGCGAGGTGCACACGGAACTGGCTCACGCGAACCGTGTCGCCACCATGGGGCAGCTCACGGCCTCGATCGCTCACGAAGTCAACCAGCCGATCGGCGCGACGATGACCAACGCCCAGGCGGCGCTGCGATGGCTGAACGCCCAGCCTCCGAACATTGACGAGGTAGGGCAGACGCTCAGGCAGATTGTCAAGGATGCAGGTCGAGCGGGGGATGTGCTCCGCCGGATCCGTGAGCTGGTCAGGAAGGCGCCGCCGCGGAAGGAGCCGGTGGACATCAACGAGGCAATCCGCGAGGTGATCGAGCTCACGCATGGCGAAGCTTCGAAGAGCGGTGCCTCGGTACAGACACAACTCGCGGACGGCCTGCCATTCATCGAAGGAGACCGTGTCGAACTGCAACAGGTGCTCCTCAACCTGATCATCAACGCGCTCGAGGCAATGAGCGGCGTCAGCGATAGCTCGCGACAGTTGTTCGTCAGTACGGACAAAGCCGACTCTGACTGTGTGCTCGTGACTGTGCGCGATTCAGGGCCCGGGTTTGCTCCGCACGGCGCGGAGGACGTTTTCGCTCCCTTCTACACCACAAAGCCTACCGGTTTGGGGATGGGGTTGTCGATCTGCCGTTCGATCATCGAAGCGCGCGGCGGCCGGTTGTGGGCAAGTGCGAACGTGCCACGCGGTGCCGTTGTTCAATTCTCCGTGCCAGCCCATCCAGCGTCTGTGTCAAGTTGGAGCGCGTAGGCGATGTGCCCAAATAGAGCCCGGTTTTACCATCGAAAGTGCATGCATCAATGAAGGTGATTTGCCTGCCATGGTCCAGGCCGTGGCGCGCCGCCAGTTCTCGCGGAGTCAGTCCGGTCCCTTACGCTCTGGCGTCTCTCGAGCTATGGGCTCGTCCGGCAACATTTCGAGCTCACTCAAGCGGCATTTGCCACGCGCTTCACTCTACTGCAAGCAACTCGCGGCCCGGTTCCACGCGTGGGGAGAATTCGTTGAACTCGCCAAGAATCCGTCGACAGCTTCCTGGTCGACGTCAAACCTGCGCCCGGGCCGTTCCACTCTAGCTAATCTGAAAATGCCGCCCTCAACGGCATCGGTTGAGATCTTTGCACTCCCGGAACTGACATGGCCCAGTCCCGCGATGGTTTCTTGACCCTTCTGGCCGTGCCAGCGAATCGATAACGTGTGTGGCATGCAACTTGGAGAATGCGCATGGACACATCATCACCTATTCGGCATCTCGACTCGCTCGACGACCTCGACGCGAGCCATTCGGCGCAATGGAATGTCGGCTTCGGTGAGTTTCATAGCGACGAGCGCGCGCGCCAACCGGGTTTCATAAGGGCAAATGTGCGTTACGTGCGCGTTTCTCAGCGCCGAAGTGTGCCAGCTTTGTGCTTCAAGAGGGACTATGGGCGATGTCGAAGCCGTCACCGAAGCGCGGCAAGCGGCTCGAGAAGCATCAGGCGGAACGAATTCTTCGCGTCAGTTAGTAGCCGAAACACATGCTCCAGCGAACGTACTGCGGAAAGCATGATGATGTCCTACTACAAATCTCTTGTTTCCAGCAACTGCACTGTATATGAAAAAGAGAACCTGGACGGCGTATCACAACGCAATTCTTGGAATAAGCGCTGCTGCGTAAGCGGTAGGCGTACACGCTGCGCTTTCTAATGGACTTCGGTTAACACCAACGTCGTCGAATCAAAAATGTCAACAGCAGACGAAAAGATGAAGTTCCGAGATTGTCTCCCATCGTATATAGGATGTGAGCCGCAGTTTGATAATCTGAATGGATATTGCCGCCGGCCGGTGGTTGAGATGGAGTCTCATGCAAGGGCCTTCTACGAGAGCATTTGCCGACGGCGGACTGTACGTGATTTTTCAGCGGAACCGGTCCCTGACGAGGTGATTCGACTAGCGTTGAGGGCAGCCGCGACGGCGCCCTCGGGCGCCAATCTTCAGCCATGGCATTTTGCAGTTGTGAAAGATCCGGCTTTGAAACGACGTATAAGAGTAGCCGCCGAAGAGGAGGAAAAGGCTTTCTATCAAAGTAGAGCGCCGCAGGAATGGCTGGATGCGTTGAAGCCGCTAGGCACGGACGAAAGCAAACCCTTTTTGGAGATTGCGCCCGTTCTGATAGCGGTGTTTTCCGTTAATCATACGAGCTTGGATGATGGCCGCCGTGTCAAACACTACTACGTTCCGCACTCAACTGGCATCGCGACCGGATTTTTGATCGCCGCTCTGCACGAAGCGGGTTTGGCGACCATGACCCATACACCAAGTCCAATGGGGTTCCTCAACGATATCTGCCGAAGACCGGCGTCAGAAAAGCCCTTTTTGCTTTTGGTTACGGGATTTCCCGCCGACGGTTGCACCGTGCCCCGCTTCGGTGGTGTGAAAAAGTCAGAGGATGAGTTTTCAAGCTGGCTATACTGATTGCGATGGCAGCGTGGGCTGCGCGTTCAGTTACCTCTCTCGCGTGCGATGCATCGCGAAGAAATGTGCTCGGCCAACCGCGTCTTCGCAGATAGATTGAGTCAGATTTCCGGAGTTGTGTTCATCGGATCATGGTACAGAAGATATGTTCATTCTTGGTCCTTTCGTAGGACTAGCCTCGAAACTACAATAACAAGTTCAAAAGCGGAAAAACTTCCGGGGCACCGGGCTCTAGACATGCGCCATATAACACGGACTACTGCAAAGGGGGACGCTCGTCCGTTCGAGTTGCCTTTTGGGTGACGAGAAATTGAAGGCTTGCACTGAAGAGCAAAGAGAATTAAAGACTGGTATGACGAGTCATTCGCCACTTCGCGCTCGTATCTTGGAGGATCTGTATCGCGACCAGATCTTCGGGCGCCTTACTGATTTTTGATCGGTTGCACGCGGTCAACGAAAACGGAGCGGTAGACGTCCTGGCGTAACAACGGTAAAGAAAATATGTATAGCAGTGACAACGTAGGAGACAGCCAAGCGTGGCATCGAACTCTCGAGATGCTGTCGTCCGGCAGTGGTGACAGGCGTGACGGAGTTCGAAGAAGCATCACCGCAGAACCAAACATATCATCGGCGTACCGCACAGGCGACAAAGTACAGGTCCGTATTCTCGAACGACCGACTAATTCCACTCTCATCGTTCTCTGGAGCGATCCAGGTCGGTGCTTCTACGGTCATCAATCTTGGCGCGCCACCAAAGCGCGACTCGCTGGTCGTTGCGCATTCAGCCACTCAGTCATCCGGGAAGGCGATGAGGTCTATCGGCCGGTCTACACAAGTGTCGAGCCACAAAACTCGGGGGCCATGATTCTCGCCTCTGTTGTGTACGGAACCGTCGGCCGCAATACCGACTAGGCGGTCCCGATGCGGTAGTTCATTGGGGTGCAAAGCGCGACGGCTCCTTCCGTAAGCGCGAGACGCCGGCGCCTGACTTCTTTTAGGACTGGAATTTCGGGTGGGTCGTAGTTGTGACAGAGCCACCGAGTCATTTCAATACCGTCAGGGGACCGCAATCATCGTCAGCGACAAAGGTAGCGAGAATCGAGGCTGGGTCCGTAGCACTGCGTTCTCTGCAAACAAGTGAATCGTCCCGGGGGCAACCAGGTCTGCCTGACCGTGTAACACTACAGCCGTAGTTATTTTTCCTATACAAAGGTAGTACTACTATCTTGTATATGGACCTATGAAAGAGATGGCTAAAGCATGGGAACAGGAACCATGAGAGTTTGGCCGGCCTGTTCAGGCGCGCCGAACCGCGACAGCGCTCGCTAGCGTATCTAAAAGGTTTGCTGGGCACAGTCGAGCGCAAAAACAGGTGGCAGCTCGCAGAATGGATCGGCGAAGCAACACCCGATGGGGTGCAGCACCTTCTCGAGCGGGCACAGTGGGATCCTGACGCAGCTCGCAACATCCTTCGCGACTACGTCGTTGAACAACTCGGCGCGCGTGATGCCGTGCTGATCGTTGATGAGACGGGTTTCGTCAAGAAGGGTGAACACTCTGCCGGTGTACAGCGCCAATACAGTGGTACGGCGGGTCGCATCGAGAATAGCCAGATTGGTGTGTTCCTATGCTACGCAGGCAATGGGGGTAGCGCATTTATTGACCGGGAACTGTATATGCCCCAGTCGTGGATCGATGATCGTCCTCGCTGCCGGGCAGCGGGCGTCCCCGACAACATGGGCTTCGCAACCAAGCCGCAGCTCGCGCGCCGTTGCAGGCTCGCGGCGTGCGACGAGCCTGCGCCGTCCTGAGAAGGGAACTCGGCGGATGTCGGGTGCGAGCCGGTCGCCATCACGAGCCCGTCGCCGGGTCGCTCGCCGTGGTGAGCGCGCGGACTATTTCGAGTGCGCCCTGCGCTTCGAGCTGGCTCGCGACCTCGCGGCCCAGTTCGAGCGCGGCGCCCGTGGTCGGCGCGGGCGCCGAGGCTTGCGCGAACAGCACGCGCTGGCCGTCAGGCGTCGCGACGACGCCGCGCAGATGCAGCGCGCCGTCATGCCAGGTCGCGTAAGCGGCGAGCGGCACTTCGCAGCTGCCGCCCAGCGCGCGCGACACCATGCGCTCCGCTTCGACGGCGGCCGCCGTGTGCTCGTGATGCAGCGGAGCAAGCCATGCGGCGAGATCGACGCGGTCCGCGCGGATCTCGATGCCGAGGGCGCCCTGCCCGGGGGCGGGCAGACTGTCGGCGGGTTCGAGCAGCGAGCGGATGCGGTCGCCAAGTCCCAGACGCCTGAGACCCGCCGCGGCCAGAATGATGGCCGCGTAATCGCCGCTATCGAGCTTGCCGAGCCGCGTGTCGAGATTGCCGCGCAACGGCTTCACGACGAGTTCGGGATAACGCGCGCGCAGCATCGCTTCGCGGCGCAGGCTCGACGTGCCGACCACACTGCCGAACGGCAACGTAGCCAGCGAGTCGTACTGGTTCGAGACGAACGCGTCGCGCGGGTCTTCGCGCTCCATGATGGTGGACAGCACGAAGCCTTCGGGCAGTTCCATCGGCACGTCTTTCAGCGAATGGACCGCGAGATCGGCACGGCCGTCGGCGAGCGCGTTCTCCAGCTCCTTCACAAACAGTCCCTTGCCGCCGACCTTCGACAGCGTGCGATCGAGAATCTGATCGCCTCGAGTCGTCATTCCGAGGATTTTTACGTCACAAGATGGATATAATTTGTGCAGTGCACACCGTACGTGTTCGGCCTGCCACATTGCAAGCCGGCTTTCCCGCGACGCGATGAAAAGTGTGGCGGGCGGCGTGGAAGCAAGCGTCTCGGAATTCATTGTTTGAGCCGTTGAACGACGGGATGTGATAACAAACAATGTTAGCACGCGCTTCGGCAACCTCTCGCTGGCCGCACGGCCATGCCGCAGCAGTTCGGCAAAGGAGACGGGGCCGCCACTACCATACGCGCGAGCCGCCCATGAGCCGCATCGATCGTGACTCGGGCGGCCGCCAGAAGCCCCAGCACGGTCGTGGCAACAACAGTGATCCTAGCGGGTTGCTGAAAAGCACCTCGTCGTGAGGACCGAAGCGATGATCAGGAGTGTTTGCTGAGTCGGTCGGAATTGGTGGATGCCGACAGGTCAAGCGACGTTCCGATCCCGATAGAATCGCCGTGTAAGTCTAGGGACTGAATTTTCCGGGCGAAGGACGCAGAATTCGAAGATGGGAAACCGGCGGCCGGGTCGTTTGGCTGCGAATCATTCTGGAATGAGTGCAGTGCAGATTTGCCCGCCTATAGAGACCGGCGACTGAAAGCTAGTTTTGACTAACCAATCGATTCGAGGGCTGTGTTTTTCCGAGCGCCGACGCGACGCGTTTGCCGTCAGCTTGGGGGCCCGCGGGTGCTCGATCGATTAAAGGTATTTGCAGCGCATGCATCACGAATGCAGACTGGTTAGCAGAGCCGCCTGCCCGATAATATTTACGCTGTCAGGTAGTGTTCAACAAAACTCCCCGGCGTCAACGTGCTGGCCGAGGGCAGGGCGCACGAATTGATTTCGATTCCGCCTGTAATCCACGAAGGGATGTATGTCGACATATAGCGTCGTAAAGAATCAGCATGTTCTTCCGCGGCGCGCGCTTTTGAGGTTTTGTGCGGAGCGTCCAGAAATGGTCGACTTCAGGCTGTTGAAACACAGGAAGAGTTTCCCCGCGCATGTGGACGACCGAAACTTCGTAGCAAATAGAAAATGGGACGAGCAGATCGAGCGAGATGCCGTGCAAATAGAGGATACGTTCCATAGCGTTGCTGAGGCGGTTTGCCACGGAGCGGAGATATCACTTGACAGTCAGCGTCGTGCCATTCAACGCTTCTATGTGATCTTGCGTGAACGAAGCATCGCAAAAAAGCACACTTTCACTGAAACGAGCTTGCTTGCTGCTGATCAGAGCCTGAATCGTGTTGAGAAGGTCGATCTCGACAGGTTCGAATCTCAGGGGATCTTCATGGGGGGGCAGGTCAACTGGACCGCGTTGCTCGAGGGCTTGCACAGCGGCTCGGACTGTTGCAGACGCGGCGACAACTTCATGTTCCGGCTTGGAGAGTCGTGCGGTCCGACAGTCTGGAGTTTTTGGTTTCTGATCAGTATCACATGGCCGCCCGGATACCGGTCGGTCCATTCTGCTACCTTGAACAGGGGGTGGCCGGCCGTCTCTTGAGCAGGGATGAGGTGCGAGCGGTGAATTTGAGAACCCTCGAAAGCGCCGACCTGTTTGTCTTTGCGCGCAATCTTCAGGCATGTGGGGTTTCGTTTGAAGAGTAATCGGAATAAAAATTGTACATCGTCGATGGTACGTCGGCACAAGGTGCTCTTCAAATGAAGCACCGAGGGATTGGTCGGCAAGGATTGCTCGTTTACGGATGGTATCTAACGAACATACCGGACGCGAGTCTCTCATCAATCGGGAAAACGGTTGGTCCTCTGAGTGTCGAGTTAGAACGAAGTGGAAGGCATTGGTTATGTCGAAGGTGGTTCACTCGCTGCGCCGGATTGCTGCGTCGGCGATTCGGCGGATGAAGATGCGGAGGGTACCGGAATCGGAGAACTAAGAAGAACCGGTTGTGGGTTGGGGTTTCACATGGCCAGATATGGCTCGACTAATTCTCCGTTATGAGCTTTGCTACGGACATCGGTGTCCTTAAGTGAATTAGCAGCTTCGACGCCACTGGACACATCGGGGAGCGTTTGGTAGCTCATCGTCACTTGCGCATCGAGATCTGCTCTATTAACTCCGTTCGGATAGGTTGCCTTATCGAATTTCAGGTAAACGGCGAGGGCCCGAGTTGAAGTCGGGATGGCTTGATATGATCTGCGATCATCTTCAAAGGCAAGATGAAAACCGCCCGTTCCCGCACGGTAATTGTGTCGGTCAGGCGATACGTTATTGGCAACAACAATATCCTGAATACCCACGCTCGCGCTATATGTACCCCGGTTCTCAGTGGAGCATCCAATCCTCCATGTCCTGGCGTCGAGTGCAACCGCACGACAAGTGGTGTGGAGATTTTGAATTAGCAGATTCGAGTGAGCTTGCGCCTCGGCATCCAGCTTAGGCTTTTCTATTAACCGGTAACCAATCAAGTATTGCCCGCCTATCTCTGCGACGGCCGCAATGATGCCGGCGACGACTCCGCTTAACGTCGTGCTCTTGATAGACTCTATCCCGGTAGTCATATTCGGTATGGTTTCCAATGGATTTATTTCTGACATGGCCCGAAAACCCTGCGTTCAGGCCAAGGATAAAATGCGCATGTAGATCGCGTAGCAGGAGTATCCTGATCTTTTAAAGGAATTCAATACGTGGACTTTACTGGCCGTGTTCTTCGCTTCAGATGCGAAGGCAAACGCACAGCGTTTCTGGGGAGCTTGCGCGCGAGATCGACTTCGTCCAGAACTATGTGAACGAGCGGTCGATGAAAGTGTGGCGGCGCGAGGGACGGTTTGTGTCCGGCTACGATTTCCACCCGTTTACTGAAGGGTCCGGCAAGGCAAGGTTTGCAACGAACAGATGGACTTCGCCCACTGGGATCGTTTGCCGCCTGAACTTATACCCCAACGTTATCTGATTCTAGACCTGAGAACCCTTCTGCAAACGCGGGATCAGGTTTGCGCACATTCAACAGTTGCAAACGCGACAGCAACGCGTTGGAACGAGAGGTCAAGCCGATTGCTCTTTGAAGAGTCAAAGGTTCTTAAGCGGTTTCCTCGCCGACTCATTGACGTCTGCGGGCGACTTACTGACGAGCTTCTGATACGTGTGAGCGCAATATTGCCTGCTGTGGTCCGTGTGATGGATCGGCATGGGTGTCTGTCTCGCCCTGGGCCCGGCTCCGTATGTCATTACGGAGTAACGAGGTGGGAATTGGGCGAGGGGCTCGACAAGACCATGGAAGATCGAGTGATCGCGAACTCGAACTAGACATCCCGAATAGGACGAGTACTTCGCTACTTGGATCGTTATGCAGTAACGCACCGAAAATTGTGATCAAAGTGAGAAAAAATCAACTCATCATGACCGCATCCCCTACAATGTGACCCTTGTAAAAACCACTGGTGCGCGACGATGGCGTTATGCCGGAATCGGCGGACACGTTCACCCGAATAAGCAGGAGGAGTTTGAACTGTCCGTCCGGCAACAAATGAAACTTCACTCAAATAAGTTTAATAATTGTGTGGATGAAAATAGGAATGCTTAAGCATGCCAACCAGTTGGGGTGGGCGGCGAGCGAGCCGGAGTCGGGCGGAGATGGCCATCGCCTGCTATGGCGACGAAAGGCCAGCGCATAAAGACGACTCCCGAGTTCATGCAAGCGCGCCACCCCGGTCGGCTCCTGATTGTCCAGGTGTTTGGTCAGCAGATGACGCCCGTAAGCCTGCGTGACGATCTGGTCGAAAGGAGAGCGCTCATCCCATCGCATTTTGGTGCTCAAAATCGCCGGCTTGCGATATGGTAAATGCGTTGTGCCAACGCCGGCGGGGGCGGACAACGGACGGATCGAACGGCGCAATCATGCCGTATGCGGTATGGACTTCTGACGAAATCCACATCCCCAAGAATGCAGGCTCTCGTCCACGCGGGCGCTGTACGTGTTTTGCCAATCTTCACCTTATGAATATCGATGGACTACCTTGGTATTGCTGTCTCATCTTTGGACGCGTCGAAGCGTTCACGGCGAAATAGTGAAGCGTTAAGTTCAGCGCGGTTTTGCCGGCAGTCGGCGTCGTGCGGATCACGAGCGCATCGCTCGCAGGTACGTCGTTCGCTATACGGTTTTCTGACAGCGCGACGGTTTCGTCGGAACATCGTAAGCCCTTTTGCTCTCACTCGCTTGACATACGCCAGTCCTTAATTTCATGTGGAAACCAGTAATTTGAAGTACTAACGGTTTACACGGAATTAAAGTTTCCGATTGACGCCGTTATCCAGTAGTGATGCCGGGCAAAGGGTCATACATTATCTGGTAAGTCAAACGTTTGCGTTCTCCCTGTCGTGAACGGGCGAGAGGCGACTGAGCGGTGTGTTGGACGAGTGAACACGCGAACGCGCGTTCCGATTGACCGGGTGTTCGCGCGTCGTATGACGGGGGTGGTGCGCCCTTTTCAGGCGGCCTTGAGTGCAACGAAGTACATAACGCAAAAAAAGCTGGGAAACTCAACATGCGCAAAAACGTTAGGCATTCCGCATGGCGGGGTGCGGGCTTGTTGCTCCTTTTATGGGGGCTCTTCCTGCTCTCTGCGGTCCATGCGCGAGCGGCCGTAAAGCTGCCGTCGAGCAATCACATCCGGATCAATCTGGGTGCGACACCGTGGAGATACATCAAGGACGTCGACGATCCGAATTCAAGGTGTCCGACGGCGGGTGATTCGAGCGTCGGATGCGCGCCGTTCGACGACTCCAGCTGGCTGTCGATCGGCGTGCCGCAAACACCCGCCGACAACGACACCTTCATCAATATGGAATCGGGTGGCGGACAGGGGCAGTTGACGGGTAACATCAACTGGTACCGCAAGCACTTCAAGCTCGATCCGTCGTACGGACCTAACCAGTTGAATCGCAAAATCCTGGTTGAGTTCGAAGGCGCGCATACAGGTGTGCAGGTCTACATCAACGGTCACTTCATTCCCGGCAACAGTCAGGTGCAGGCGAACGCGCACGCGACGCACGTGATCGGCTTCATTCCGTTCATCATCGATATCACGCCATATGTGAATTTCACGGACGCGAACGGTCAGCCGGTCGACAACGTCCTCGCGGTTAAGGTTTCGCGCGGCGACGGCTTCTTCCAGTCACCGAGCTTCTCTGGCGCGTTCCGTTTTGGTCAGGACGATACGGGCTTGTTCCGGCCGGTGTGGATGCACATCACGGATCGCGTACATATTCCCGAGAACATCTACTCCGTGTTGAACACGTGGGGCACGTATGTGTCGACGGTTTCGGCGAACGACTCATCGGCGACGATCCGCGTGCAGACCAACGTGGCCAACGAATACTCAACGAACCAGCCGGTCACATTGACGACGCAGATCGTCGACGCATCCGGCAATATCGTCGCGACCGCGCAGGATTCGCAGACGATCCCCGCGAACAGCGCGGGACCGTTGACTCCGGCACTGTTCGACCAGGTGTTGACGGTCAGCAACCCGACGCTCTGGTATCCGAACAACAGCATCTACGGTCACCCGTACATGTACCGCGTGATTCACTCGGTCAGCATGAACGGAGTGGTGGTTGACACGAAGGAGAGCCCGCTCGGCATCCGGACCATCACGTGGGACAACAATTTCCCGATCATCAACGGTCATTCGCATTACCTGTGGGGGCGTCGGGCCGTTATGACTATCCGGCGCTCGGTTCCGCTGTGCCGCCGAACCTGCAATGGCAGGACCTGTATTTGCTCGCGCAGGCAGGTGGCAGTTCGTATCGCCCAGGCCATTCCAGTCAGGGCCGCGAGTGGCTCGACGCTGCCGATGAGTACGGGATCATGATGCTGCAGCCGAGCGGCGACGGCGAGAATGGCTTCGGCGCAGTTTGCTCGGGCGCAATCCAGCAAAACTGCGCGACGGCGGACAACCTGACGCTGAAGGAAGAACTGCATCGCGACATGATCGTCCACGACCGTAACCATCCATCGGTGCTCGCGTGGGAAGCGAACAACGGCAAGATGGATGAAGGCATCGCGAAGCAGATCAAGCAGATTTCGCGACAGTGGGACTTCAACAACACGCGCGCGCAGGCCGACCGTACGCCGGATCCGGCTAACGGCGACATCCTCGGCTGTAGCGGTCAGGGTTGCGATATCAACGTCAAGCGGACCTACCCGGGTTCGCCGGCTTACGGATCGGAATACTGGGGCGACGGTGTGGGACGCTGGAAGTACGACTTCGAAATCCAGTTCGCAGCCTCGTACATCCGCGACTGGGTGCATAGCGTGGCCGGCAAGTCGTTCGGAATCGCGCACTGGTATCTCGCGGATACGCCGGGTGAAATCAACACGCAGACGGACGGCACGCTGAACAGCGAAGTGCGTTCGAACGGTGCGTCGATGATGGACTGGAATCGATTTCCGCGTCTGCTCTACTACATGTACGAAGCCGTCTGGACGCCTTACCAGATCAAGCCGGTGGTCAAGCTGGCGAACACTTGGAACCGCACGGGTAACGTACGTGTAAATGCGTTCAGCAACTGCCCGACGGTGCAACTGCGCCTGAACGGCCAACTGGTCGGCGGCGCGCAGGTGCCGAATCCGGTCAACTCAGATCCGTCCGCGGACATCACGCAAAACACGGTGCTGCTACCGGGCCAGGTGCACTGGGACAATATCGCGTTCCAGCCGGGTACGCTTGTCGCAGAGTGTCTGGATGCGAACGGCCAGGTCGCTGCCACCAACTCGCTCATGACGGCTGGTCCGGCGGATCACCTGCTGCTGACCGTCGATCCGCAAGTGACCAAGCCGGACGGTGACCAGTTTCAGTTGACGGCGAACGGCACGGATGCGGCCACACTGACGGCGCAGGTCGTCGACGCGAACGGCATCCTCGTGCCGGACGCCGGTCAGACCCTGACGTTCAGCGTCAGCGGTCCGGGCACCTATCGGGGCGGGTCGGACCACTATGTGGTCGACAACCAGCCGCAGGGCTATCATGCGCCGGGCGATCCGAACCTGTCCGCGGAAGGCGGGATGGCGAAAGTCGCGGTCCGCACGCAGTTCACGACGGGCACCGTGACGGTGACGGTCACGTCGCCGAATCTCGGTAGCGCGTCGGCGTCGTTCAACGTGGTGCCGGCGGTCGACGCGCAGACGTTCGACGGCAACGGTACGGTCGTTGGCCAGCAGGATCAGACAGCGCCGCAGATCGTCACGCAACCGGGCGACCAGGTTGTGACGCTTGGCCAGACCGCCACGTTCGGCGTGTTGACGGCCGGCGCTACGCCGATCGCCTATCAGTGGTTCAAGAATGGTCAGCAGATCGCGGGCGCGAATAGCTATACCTACACGACGCCGACATTGCAACAGGGCGACAACGGTGCGACCTTCAGCGTGGTGGTCAGCAACGCGATCGGCAATGTCCCGTCGCGCAACGCTGTCGTCACACTGGTGCAACCGGCCGCGCCGCAGATCGTCACGCCGCCGCTCGCGAAGAACATCACCGCAGGTCAGAGCGTTGAGTTCACGGTGGTCGCATCGGGTTCGCCAGTGCTGTCTTATCAGTGGCTGAAGAACAACGTCGCGATCGACGGCGCCAATGCGCCGGTCTACGACACGCCGGTGATGTCGGTGACGGACAGCGGAGCGCAGTACAGCGTGATCATCAGCAACAGCGCGGGCTCTATTGCGACGACGCCGGTGACATTGACTGTCAACGTTGCAACGCCGCCGGTGATCGTCTCCGATCTTGCCGATCAGAGCGTGCCGTTTGGTCAAGCCGTGACGTTCAGCGTCAGCGTTACAGGTTCGAATCCGCTCAGCTATCAGTGGACCCACAACGGTCTGCCGGTCGGCGACAACTCGCCGAGCTTCCTGATCTCGCAGGCGCAAGCCAGCGATGCGGGCAGCTATGCGGTGGCGATTACTAATACCGCGAGCACGGTCAACAGCCGTACGGCCACGCTCAACGTCAGCGGTACCGACGCGTCCAATCTCGCACTCGGCGGCATTGCGAAGTCGAGCAGCGATCAGAACGGTGGTCTGAGCGCTGCTTATGCGATCGACGGCTCCGTCGGCACGCGTTGGTCGTCGGCGCCGCAGATCGATCCGTCGTGGCTCGAAGTCGACCTCGGCTCGGTGAAGACCTTCGACAAGGTCGTGCTGGTTTGGGAAAACGCGTACGCGACGCAGTACGACATTCAGGTGTCGAACGACGAGAAAACCTGGACGACCGTGTTTCCGAACGGACAACCGGATGGAGCGGGCAATACGACGAGCCCGGTCGACGGCGCAGGCGGCACCGAGACGCGCTTCTTCCAGAGCACGTCGGCCCGCTACATCCGCATGCTGGGTCTGAAGCGCGCGACGCAGTACGGCTACTCGCTGTTCGAGTTCCAGGTGCTCGACGCACCGCAGTGCGGCGCCGACACTGAGCGCTACACGCCGATTGCCGCGCAGCCGGGTATCTGGCAGTCGACGATTCCGGGCTTGCCGAACGGTCCGTTCATCCCGACCGTGAAGGACAACGTGAGCGGCCTCACGTGGCAGCAGACCTACACGACGTTCGCGGCAGACGGTGCGCAGTTCACGCAGCAGATCGCGAGCCAGTATTGCCAATCGATTGGCATGCGAGTTCCGACGTTGTACGAAGCGCTGACGGTGGCACGCGCGAACTATTCGTCGTGCGCTTTCCCGTCGCCGTGGCGGACCTGGACGACCACACCGGTTCCGAACCTCGCGAACAACGCGTGGCTCGTCGATTCGTCGGGCAAGTCGTGGCCTGGCATCATCAACAACACTCCGGCCTGGGTAATGTGTGTGTCCGGCCCGACGGTCCCGGCTCCGGTGATCTCCGCATCGCCGGCAA
Organism: Paraburkholderia sp. PGU19; assembly: GCF_013426915.1. Classification (GTDB taxonomy): domain Bacteria; phylum Pseudomonadota; class Gammaproteobacteria; order Burkholderiales; family Burkholderiaceae; genus Paraburkholderia. Next base: position 1,183,442 of record NZ_AP023181.1, on the reverse strand, counting down.
GCTCGACGGCGAGCGAAGGCCAAAGCGTGACGTTCACGGTCGCTGTCACTGGCACCGGTCCGTTCAACTTTGAGTGGAAGCGCAACGGCCAAATCGTCGCGATCACGACGATTCCTTCGTACACGACGCCGGCCCTCACGGTCGCGGGCGATAACGGTGCGATCTACACGGTCGACGTCACCAACGCAGGCGGCACGAGCACGAGCGATCCAGCGACTCTGACCGTGATCCCGGCTACCGCGGGTACAGGCGGTGGGACTGGTGGTACCGGTGGCAACACCGGAGGCGGCACGACTCCGCCGGCGCAAACCCCGAGCGCGAACCTTGCGCTCGGCAAGCCGACAACGTCGAGCGGAAACGAGAACGACGGCTACGGCCCTGCCAATGCAACGGACGGCAGCACCAATTCGCGCTGGTCGTCGGCGTTCGCCGACCCGCAGTGGATCGAGGTCGATCTGGGCTCGGTCCAGACGGTCGATCGAGTTGTGCTGCGCTGGGAGAATTCGTACGGTGTGGATTACAAGATCCAGACCTCGACGGATAACACGACCTGGAGCGACCCAGTAGTGAAGACTGGCGACACGGGCGGCACTGAGGATCTGCGTTTCGGCTCGCCGGTCCAGGCTCGCTACGTTCGCATGCTCGGGACAAAGCGTGCGACGCAGTACGGCTACTCGTTGTTCGAGTTCGAGGTGTACAACACCGCGAACACGCCGCAGTTCCCGATCACGGCGACGTCGACGGGCAGCGGCGCGCTCTCGCCGGTAGGCAATACCTCGGTGTACCAGGGCGGCATGCAGACGTACCAGTTCGTTGCGGCTGCGGGCTCCGCGGTGACGGGCGTGACGGTCGACGGGCAGGATATTGGCATCGTCAACCAATACACGTTCGACAACGTGTTGGCCGCGCATACGATCAACGTCGTGTTCAACTCAGCTTCGGCCGCGGTGAACCTGGCGCTCGGTGCAACGGCAACGGCCAGCGGTCTTGAGAACGACGGCTATCCGGCGTCGAACGCGATCGACGGCGACGTCACCACGCGCTGGTCGTCGAATTTTGCCGATGATGCGTGGATCACGATCGACCTCGGCAAAGAGACCACGTTCAATCGCGTGGTGCTCAACTGGGAGAACGCGTACGGCAAGCAGTACCAGATTCAAACTTCGCACGACAACGTCGACTGGACGAATGTCGCCTACAACCAGACCGACGGCAAGGGCGGTGTCGAGGACCTGCCGCTCACCAACACGACCGCACGCTACATCCGTCTACAAGGCGTGTTGCGCGCGACCGGCTACGGTTACTCGCTGTTCGAGTTCGCGGTTTATAACGACCCGGTACCGACAGCGACGGCAACAGGCAGCGGTACGGGCACCGGTAGCGGCACCTAGCCTTCGTAACCGAGCAGTCAGATTGTGCAGCAACCGGCCGCGCAGACGGTGCCGGTCGGCCAAAACGGTCACATCGCGATGGTGATCTCGGGTATGGGGGCGTACACGTAGCAGTGGCAACCCGGCGGTCAGTCGATCGCCGGAGCGACGAGCACGCCCGCTTTTGGCACGACCACGGCATCGTCGGTCTTGTTTACGGCTACTTGTTCGACGACGTGAATAACCAGAGCTCGACGGTGCAGGTGCCGGTTCCGGAGCACATCGTGCTTGGCATCGGTTACTGATGCCGCGGCACCGATGTCGTCACAGTACGTGCGATGTAATCAGGGCGCCCGCAGTACGGGCCCCCTTAATTTTTTCAGATGAGTGATTGATGAGTAACGTGACGGCTGTCCGATTCATGGGCAAGCGCAATGAGCGGCTCGTGCCGCGGTCCCACGTGAAGGGTTTCACGCTGCTCGAATTGCTGGTGGTGCTCGTCATCATCGGGATGCTGGCGGCGATCGTCGGGCCGCGTTATTTCGCGCAACTGGGCAAGTCGCAGGTGACGGTGGCCCGCGCGCAGATCGACGTGCTGAGCAAGGCGATCGACAATTTCCGGCTCGACGTCGGCCGGTTTCCGACGGCCGAGGAGGGGCTTCAGTCGCTGGTGGTGCGGCCCGCCAGCGCGGACAAGTGGAACGGTCCGTATCTGAAGAAGGAAATTCCGCTCGATCCGTGGGGGCATCCGTACGTCTACCAGGTGCCCGGCACAAAGGGCGACTACGCGGTGATTTCGTACGGTCGCGACGGGCAACCGGGCGGCACGGGCGAGGATGCAGACATCAGCAGCGAATGAAGTATCAAGGGTCCGCCGCCGGCGGACTCTGTATGGCAATGCGCCCACGACGGACGCACCGCCATGCAGAAGGCAGCACCCGACCCAAGGTAACGCGGCAACATGCAATTTGAAGTGAGAGCGCTTTCGCCGGAGAACCGGATCATCACCTTCGTCGTCGACGCCCAGGACGTGGCCGGCGCACGTGCCCACACCGAGGCGCGCGGCCTTCACGTGACCCGTGTGGCGCCAGTGCGTGCGCTGCGCCGGCCAGCCGGCTCGCGCGGCAGGATCTCGCTGGTGCTGTTCAGCCAGGAACTGCTCGCGCTGCTAAAGGCGGGTCTGTCGATCGTCGAAGGGCTCGAAGCTCTGCTCGAGCGTGAGGGCGGCGCACGACTAGGCGGCGTACTCGGGCGCCTGCTTGCCGGTTTGCGTGAGGGTAAGCGTTTCTCGAGCCTGCTCGGCGAGCAGCCTGATGTGTTTCCGCCACTCTACGTGGGCATCGTGCGTGCGGCCGAAGGCACGAGCGACCTGCCGCGCGCACTCCAACGGTATGTCGATTACCAGGAGCGGATCGACACGGTGCGCAACAAGCTCGTTAGTTCGGCGATTTATCCGTGCATCCTGCTGGTGGTTGGCGGTGGCGTGTCGGCGTTCCTGATCACGTACGTGGTGCCGCGCTTCGCGACCATCTACGAAGACACCGGCCGCGCGTTGCCGTGGATGTCCCAAATGTTGCTCGACTGGGGCAAGTTCGCGGCGGCCCATGGTTTGCCGTTGCTTCTCGCCGGGCTAGGCGCTGCGTCCGTGCTGTTCATGGGTGCGCGCGCGGCGATTGCGCGGGTCGGCCTGGTCAGCCTGCTCGGGCGGATGCCGCTGCTCGGTACGCATATGCGGATTTATCAACTATCCAGACTATATCTGACGCTCGGGATGCTGCTCGAAGGCGGCATTCCGATCGTCGCAGCGATGGAGACGGCCTGCGGCACGGTTGCGCCTGCAATGCGCGACGGGCTGCTGAAGGCGCGCGCATCAGTCACGTCGGGCGAGCCGCTTTCCGCCGCGTTTCTGACACAGAAGCTGACCACACCGATTTCGCTGCGGATGCTGCGGGTCGGCGAACGCTCTGGTGAACTCGGCGCAATGCTGAACCAGTCGGCCGCGTTCTATGACGGCGAAATCAGCCGCTGGATCGACCGCTTCACGCGGATGTTCGAGCCCCTGCTGATGGCGGCGATCGGCGTCGTGGTTGGCACAATCGTCGTTCTGCTCTATATGCCCATTTTCGATCTCGCGGGGAGCCTCTCATGACCGTGCTGGATATGCACGCTCCTGCGCCCGCGCCCGCGCCCGTGCTCACGCCTCTGTTCGACGCGGATCTGCTGTTTCGCGCTCGCGCGACCGCAGCCGCCACGCAGCGTCATCTCATCGAGGAGTTGCATGTGCTGACGGGCGCAGAGCCGTTCGAACTCCTGTGCGCGCTGGCGACGCAGCTCGCAATGCCGGTGATCGAGACGGCAGGGATGCTCGCGCTCGCGCCGGCGTTCGACCGCGTGCCGCTGCCGCGTGCGATGCAGCGTCGTTGCGCATTGCTGCGCGACGCGGACGCCACGCTTGTCGGCGTCGTCACAAACCCGTTCGACCTCGACTTGCAGATCTGGCTCACGACGCGGGCCGGCGCGGCCGTCGAAATACGGCTTGCGCTACACGGCGATCTGCTGGCTTATCACACTCGTATGGAGGAAACGACTCGCGCGGTCGACAGCCTCGTATCCGTCGACGACGGCACGCACGTGGACGGACGCACCGCGCAGGTGCTGTCATTCCAGACCGTCAACGAAGCGGCGAGCCCGGCCGTCAAGCTCGTGAACTCGACGCTTTATGATGCGCTGAAGGCCGGCGCATCCGACATTCATCTGGAAAGCACGTCGACCGGACTTGCGCTGAAGTATCGCGTTGACGGCGTGCTCGACGCGGCTGCGACGATCCAGGGCGTCGAGACGGCCGAGCAGGTGATCTCACGGCTCAAGGTGCTTGCGGAACTCGACATTGCGGAGCGGCGCGTGCCACAGGACGGTAGCTTCCGCGTCGCGGCAGGCGGCCGCGATATCGACCTGCGCGTGTCGATCATGCCGAGCATTCATGGCGAGGACGCGGTGATCCGGATTCTCGACAAGCGCGCGATGATCGAGGCCTACGGCTCGCTGACCCTTGAGGCGCTTGGCTACGACAGCGAATCGTTGGTTGCACTGCGCGCGCTGGCCGAGGAGCCATACGGGATGCTGCTCGTGACCGGCCCGACCGGTTCCGGCAAAACCACCACGCTGTACGCTGCGTTGACCGAAATCCACAACGGGCGTGACAAGATCATCACGATCGAAGATCCGGTCGAGTATCAGTTGCCCGGCATTCTGCAGATTCCCGTCAATGAGAAAAAAGGGCTGACCTTTGCGCGCGGGCTGCGCTCAATCCTGCGGCACGATCCAGACAAGATTATGGTGGGCGAGATTCGAGACCGTGAGACTGCTGAGATTGCAGTGCAATCCGCGTTGACCGGGCACCTTGTGTTGACAACCGTGCACGCGAACAACGTGTTTGACGTGTTCGGCCGCTTCGGTCATATGGGCATCGATCCGTATGCGTTCGTGTCTGCGTTGAACGGGATCTGGGCGCAGCGTCTGCTGCGTGTGAACTGTCCGCGTTGCTCGGCGCCATATGTGCCGACCGACTCCGAGCTTGCGCGTTTGGGCCTGACGCGAGCGGACGTCGCCGGTTACGCGTTCCGCCAGGGCAGTGGTTGCGGTGACTGTCGCGGGACCGGCTATCGCGGCCGTCGCGCGATCGCCGAAATCTTGATTCTCGACGACGAAATTCGCGATCTTGTCGTCGAGAAGCAGCCGATCCGCGTGATCAAGGATGTCGCACGCCGCAACGGCACACGGCAGTTACGCGAGGTCGCGCTCGGTCTCGTGAAGCTCGGCGAGACGACGTTGACCGAAGTGAAGCGGGTGACTCTCAATGCTTGATCGCTGGTTGAAACGGTTTGCGCGGGGTGGCTACTGCCGGCTGGCGCTGTCACGCGACGCGCTGACGGTGCGGCGCACCGGTGCATCGCGCAAAGTGCCGGTTCTATTCGTCGAACGATCGCTGCCGGCCGGCGCTGATGCGTCGACGGAGACGCTCGCGGCATGGATCGGCGCCGCGCTTGACGAGTCGGGCGGCAGCGGCTTGCCGGTACATGTGACGTTCGCCAACGAACTGGTCCGCTACTTTATCGTCACGCCAGCCGACAACAGCGTGCGGATTCAAGACTTACGCGCGGCTGCAGGCGTGCGCTTCCTGACGCTCTTCGGGGAAGATCCAGCCGATTGGCAATTCGGCGCTGACTGGCAAGCCGCCGAACCGTTCCTTGCATGCGCTGTGTCGCGTCGCTGGTTGGATGCGTTGCAGCAGGCTGTTTCGGCCGGGCGCGGTTGTGTCGTATCTGCGCTGCCCGAATTCGTCGCCGCATGGAACCTCTCGTGCCGTGAGCTCGGCGCCGACACCTGGCTCGCGACGTGCGACGAACACTCGCTGACGCTGGGTCTGATCACGGTCGAGCCACGTCCAAGAGTCGCGGCGGTCCGCACGCTCGCGCTGCCTGATCCCATGCCGTCCATTGCTTGGTTGCGTGCGCAGGTAGTGCGAGCGGCGCTGCTCGATAATCTGCCGCCGCCGTCGACGTTACTGCTGCACGGCCTTCGCCGCGACGCGTGGCTACCGGGCGCTATCGATTTTGTCGACGCGGCCATGACCGTGCGCTGGAGCAAATCCGCCGATTGCGCGGCGCCCGGCGCAAACAATGCCGCTGCTGAGCTGGCCACACCGTTGGCGTGGAGCGGCAGCACGCAATGAGAAGCCTGCCCATCGATCTCGCACCGTTCAGCATGCGGCGCGAGTGGTACCGGATTCGTTCGTCCGTGCGCGTGCTCGCGCTGGTCGGCGTACTACTGTGCGGCGTTGGTGCATATCGGGCGCAGACGCTGCTTGTGCATTTGCATGCGCTCGAGCGCGAATCCACACGGATCGTCGATCGCAACGAGCGGGCCACGCATGCGTCGCAGCGTGTACATAGTGAGCCGGTCGACCTGAAACAGGCTGCGGCCGTCAATCTCGCTGTCGCGCGACTGAACCTGCCGTGGGACAACCTGCTCGACGCAATCGAGGCCGCGACACCGACGCAGATCGCGCTGATGTCGATCACGCCGGAACCCGGCCGCGCGCTGATTCGCATCGAGGCCGAGTGCACGGGCAGCAAGGACATGCTCGATTACCTCGGCTCGCTTGGACGGCAGCCTATGCTGGGACGCGTCACGCTGACCCGTCACGAACTCGTGAAAGACGGCATGGACAGCGTGCTTCGGTTTCAGGTCGAAGTTCAGTGGCGGGGGACGGTATCGTGACGATGCAGTCCGTTATCCGAAGCTTGCTGCGACTTCGTCTCGCGCTTTGGGGGTTCGCCGTCGGCACGCTACTGGCGGCGGCATTACTTGTCGCCGCTGCGGTGTTGTGGCTTGGTGTGCTGCCCGGCATATCGACGCGCGTCGTTGACGAAATTCGCTCGGTCAGTCGGTTGCGCGCACTGCCGTTGCCAAAGCCAGTCGTGCCAGCGCCCGTCTTGGCTGCAGGCCGGCTCGCGGATTTTTATGCCGGACTCGGCGATTCTGCGCATACCGGCGAGATCGTGATGCGACTGTTCGACGCGGCGACCGCTGCCGGCATCACGCTCGACAAGGCCGAGTACAAGCCGGGACGCGATGCGGCCGGCCGCTTCGACACTTACACGATTGTAGTGCCCGTCAAGGGCGATTATGCGCGCTTGCGACAGTTCAGCGAGAAGGTGCTGGTGACCGTGCCGTACGCGGCTCTCGACGACATGCGCTTCAAGCGCAATTCCGCGAATGATCCAGGCGTCGAAGCGAATCTGCGGTTCACGGCGTTTCTGCGGCCGGTGGCGATTGCGCCCGTGAGTGCGGCGGAGTTGGCGGCTGCGGCGGTGTCGACCGCCGCGGATCCCGCCTCTGACGCTTCGGGGAGCGTGGCCCCTGCTGCCTCGAGAGCTTTTGGGGCCGCGACCGTTGCGTCGGGGCTGTCTGTGGTCTCATCTGCAATTCCCGGCTCGGCGCCAACGGCCGTGACGTCGAAAAAGCCCACCGCATCGCAAGGACTCGCGCGATGAAACGTCAGCACATCGTGATGGCCGTGCTATTCCTCTCCTGCGCACTGGTGCTTGCATTCATGAGCCAATCGCAGGATGACGCGATTGTCGAGGCCGCGCCGCACGCGCCCGCCGCGCATTCGACGTCTGCATCGACCACGGCGCGAGCCACACGCGCCACGACTGGCGTCGTCGCGATCGCATCGGTCCGCGTTCGAGAGGGCCGCTCGGGTTCCGGCGCACATCCGTTGTTCAACACGCTGCTGCTCGCGCCGCCGCTGCCGTCCGCTGCCCCTGCGCAGGCCGACGTGCCGCCGCTGCCGAGCACGCCGCCGATGCCCTTCACCTACATCGGCAAGCAACAGTCGGCCGGGCACTGGGAGGTCTATCTCGCACGCGGCGACGACACGCTGATCGTGCACGACCAGATGGTAGTCGACGGCGATTACCGGGTCGATTCGATCGCCCCGCCAAACATGACTCTCGTCTATCTGCCTCTGAAACTTGTGCAGACGCTGGATATCGGCAATGCCGACTGATCCGCGGGTTACCAGGAATGAACCGTTGCCCAATCCACTCCCGATTCGAACCCGAAAATACACCACGAGCGCCATCGCTATACGCCATCTGCGACGCGGCGTGCTGCTCGCTGCGCTGACGGTCCCGCTGGCTGCGTGCGTGGACCCACAGTCCTATCGCGACGGCCAGAAGCTTCTCGCTGCTGGTCAGGTCGATCAGGGCGTCGCCAAGCTGAAAGACGCTTCAATGCGGGAGCCGGAGGACGCGAAGTACCGCGAGGTCTGGCTTGCGGAGCGCGAAAAGCAAATCAACGATCTGATGGATCGGGGTGACCAGCTTGCCGCAAGCAGTGCTCGCGATGCAGCGCGAGCAGCGTATCAGCACGTGCTCGCGATCAGCCCCGGCAACGAACGCGCGATGGCTGGGCTCGTCGCACTCGACACCGACGCGCGGCTCAATATCATGCTGAGCCGCGCCGAGGCGCTTTTCGTGCGGCACCAGCCCGACGATGCGCGGCATTTGCTCGACGCCGTGCTGACCGAAGCACCGACCAACCGACGCGCGCTCGAACTGCAGCGCAAGCTCGCTGCCGAGACGGGTTCCGCACGCGTCGAGGCTGCGCTTGCCGCCGCATACCGCAAACCGATCCGCATCGATTTCCGCGACGCGCCGCTTAAGCGGATCTTCGACGTGATCTCACGTTCGTCGGGGATGAACTTTCTGTTCGACCGCGACGTGAAGACCGATCAGCGCACCACGATCTTCCTGAAAAACAGCACGATCGACGCGACCGTTCGCTACGTGCTCGCGACCAACCAGCTCGCGCAGCAGGTACTCGACGAGAACACGGTGCTGATCTTCCCGAACACTGCGCCGAAGGTGAAGGACTACCAGGAGCTCGCGGTCCGCACATTCTTCCTGTCGAACACCGACGCGAAGACGATCGCGAACACGTTGAAGACGATACTGAAGATCCAGAACGTCGTCGCGGATGAGAAGCTCAACGTGGTGATCGTGCGCGACACGCCCGACGCAATCCGGATGGCCGAGCGGCTCGTGTCACTCGAGGACGTGCCGGAACCGGAGGTGATGCTCGAAGTGGAAGTGCTCGAGGTGCAGCGCAACCATGAGCTTAATCTCGGCATTGCGTGGCCGGGTTCGGTCAATATAACGCCGCTTCCGCTCGGTAGCGTGATCGCGCCTGTGACGGGCCAGCCCGCCACCAACGCAGGCGTTTCTTCGACGTATCCATACGGCTATGGCGGAACCGGCATGTCCAGTGGCAACGGCTCGACGCCGGCGTTGACGCTGCACGATCTTCTACACCAGACTGTGCGCACAATCGGTCTGTCGTCATTGCAGGCGACCGCCAATGCGAACGTGCAGGATTCCGATGTCAAGCTGCTGACCAATCCGCGAATTCGCGTACGCAATCATGAGAAGGCGAAGATCCTGATCGGCGAGCGTGTGCCGAATATCACTTCTACGGCAACTTCAACCGGCTTCCTGTCGCAATCGGTCAACTATCTCGACATCGGCCTGACGCTTAACGTCGAGCCGACTGTCTACCTCGACGACACGGTCGGCATCAAGCTCGCGCTGGAAGTCAGCAGCCTCGGCAACGCGGTGACGACCACTACCGGGACGGCCGCGTACCAGATCGGCACGCGTTCAGCCAGCACGGTGCTCCAACTGAAGAACGGAGAGACCGATGTGCTCGCCGGCTTGATCGACAACGAGGAGCGCGTGTCGGGCAACAAGCTGCCCGGCATCGGCCAGTTGCCTATCCTCGACCACCTGTTCGGCGCAACCGATTCCCAGGCGAAAAACACCGAGATCGTGCTCGCGATCACTCCGCATCTGGTGCGTAACGTCCGCCGACCCGATGCGAATCTTGCGTACTTCACGTCAGGCACCGAGACCAACATGCGCAGCATGATCCAGTCGAACGGGCTCGTGTTGCCGGCCGCGTCGTCAAACTCTCCGGGGGCGGCGTCGGGTGGCAGCGGCGATGCGACGCGTTTCGGGGCGGGCGGACAGCCGAACAACGTGAACGGTGCCTCGGGTGCGGGCGTAGGAGGGAGCGCTTATAACGGCTCCGGCACCGGTGCGTATAACGGCGGCGATGGTCTGTTCGCACCAGGCGCCGCGCCCGTGGCCGGTACCGCGCAGATGACGATCGAGGGGCCGCCGCAGGCCAAGACCGGCGACTCGGTCACCGTGTCGCTGTCGATGTCGGCCGATCAACCGGTCGCGAGCGCATCGTCGATCGTCAGTTTCGACGCGACGAAACTACAGTTTGTCGGCGTGACGGAAGGCGACTTCCTGAAAGAGGGCGGCGCGCCGACCTCGTTTTCGAGCCGGGTGAGTCCTGGCCAGGTGCAGTTGTCCGATTCGGTGCAGGGCGGGATGGGCGCCGCGTCGAGGGGGACTTACGCGGTGCTGAGCTTCCGCGCGCTGGCGGCGGTCTCGCAGACCTCGGTCAAGATCACCCCTGGATCCGTGGTCGGCTTGACCGGCACGCCGATCACGCTCGCGCCGCCATCCGCGTACACGTTCACGATCATCGCGACGCCATGATGCGTGCTCCAATAACTCGTACTGCCGACGCGGCTCGCGCGTTTCGTCCGAATCGCTTCGGCCGTCGTGCTCTGGGCGGTTTCACGCTGGTCGAACTCCTCGTTACGCTCGCGATCCTCGGGGTGCTCGCGAGCATGACGGTACCGGTCGCGCAAGTGATGCGGCAGCGCGAGCGCGAGCAGGAGTTGCGAGACGCGTTGCATCAGATCCGTGGCGCGATCGATGCGTATAAGGCGGCTGCGAAAGACGGCCGCGTGCCTGTGGATAGAGGCGTCTCTGGATACCCGCCGAAGCTGAACGTGCTCGTCGACGGTGTGAAGGATCAGAGCGATCCGAAGGGCGCGAAGATCTATTTTCTGCGCCGTTTGCCGCGCGATCCGATGAGCAACGATCCTCAACTCGACGCCGTGGACACTTGGCGCAAGCGCGCGTATGCGAGCGAGCCCGACGATCCGCAGGAAGGCGACGACGTGTACGACGTCTACTCGATGTCGAAAGGCGTCGGCCTGAACGGCATTCCCTACCGGAACTGGTGACGGCGATGAGAAATCCACTGCGCAAACGGAACGGCTTCACGCTGATCGAGTTGCTGATCGTGCTATCGATCATCGCGTTGATGCTCACGCTAGCGCTGCCGCAGTATTTCCATTCGATCGATGCGTCGAAGGAGAAAATTCTCGCGGAGAATCTCCACGTGACTCGAGATGCAATCGACAAGTTCTACGGCGATCTCGGACGTTACCCCGATTCACTCGACGAGCTCGTCGACAAGCGCTATCTGCGCGCCCCGCCGTTCGATCCGGTCACGGACAGCGCGACCACCTGGCATATCGTGCCGCCCGATGAGCAATTTCCCGGCAAGGTCTACGACCTGCGGAGCGGTGCCGAAGGCACGACGCTGGACGGCCGGCCTTTCAATACGTTATGACGAAGCAGGAGGGGAAAGGGCGACGCCGGACACGCCTGACGCGGCGTTCGCGGCGAGGGCAACATGGGTTGGCGTATCTCGCGTTACTGATTGGCATCGCGATCATCGGCGTCGCGGCGGCGGGCACGATCCAGCTCGGGGCGCTTTATCAGCGACGTATGGCTGAAAAGGAACTGCTCTATATCGGCGATCAGTTTCAGCGGGCGCTGCTCAGTTACGCCGACAATTCTCCGGTCGGCCTGCCAACCCAGCCGCGCACGCTCGACGAACTCGTGCGCGATCCACGCTATCCGAATCCGATGCGCCATCTGCGCCGTGTCTACGCTGATCCGATGACGGGCAAGCCTGACTGGGTGTTGATTCTATCGCCGAATGGACAGACGATCGTCGGCATTCACAGCGCGTCGCACGAGCATCCGATCCAGCTTCGTCAGTTTCCTGAGCGGTTTCATGGCTTCGAGGACAAGCGCAGTTACACGCAATGGGTGTTCATCGCACGACGGCCGCAGCTGGCGCCCGGGCAGCGGCCGCCGAATTCGGAAGTCGGCGGGATACCGGTGTCAGTGCCGGTGTCGGGCGGCTCGCCACCGTTCCAGCTAGATGGTGACGGCGTGCAGCCGGGCAGTGGGGAGTCCGGTAATGCTGCGAGCCAGTGGAGCGGAGGATTTTCTAACAGCAATGGTTTTTCGAATGATGGAGGATTCTCGAATAACGGTGGCTTCTCGAATGGCAGTGGCTTCTCGACGAATAGGGGGGCATCGCCCGGAAGCGGCTCGTCGAACGGAACCGGCTTTTCAGATAGCGGGTTTTCGTCGGGTAACTGAAGAATGCATCGAGAGGAACGTCGCGGTTTCCCGTCGCGCTCGTACAGGTTCAAGTCCGCTTGCACAACGAATGCGTTTAGCTTAAATCTATGACGCTTTGAAATGGATTCGTGTCCTCGATTCAGTTGTCAGGACATTCACAGTGCTACCGCTATGATTGATGTTCTCTCACCTCAAACACCTCGAAGACACTGGCGTGGTCGGGCTACGGAGGGTCATTCAGGACATCGTCGATGCGAGACGCTTCAGCTGTGCTTTCAGGAACGTCGTCGGTGCAATCGTAGGTCAAGTGACAGTGGCCGTCGGTGAAGAGCCTCGGCACATTGATTTCATCGTGTTCGTGCAATTCGGCGTGTGTACGAGCAAGTGTGAGAACAAGGGAGCGATCGATGACGCAATGGTGCTTCGGTGCGCGTGGCAACTTGCTTCCGCGAGTCCATATCAAATCCAGGTCGCGAATCGTCTGCCTGAGTAGGGCGGCGTCGGCACATGTTTGATGCGGCGCTGCGTCGTCCCAGCCAGGGAACAGCTCCGCGAGAGGCTGAGGCAGGTATTCGATTGCGAGCAAATCTCTTGGCGAGTTAGATTGCTTCTGCTTCACAGGCGCTTCCATAGCACGCGAAAACTTCGGGCAGTTGTCGATCAGGCGGAGGTAGCGACCAAGTCGCCGTTCGAAGTATCGGGTCGAACCTGATTTTGACCGCGAGGTTTCGAACTCAGGATTGCCTTCCTATACCGTTGTGCCAACTGTCTTGCGCCATACGCGCGTTATGGCTGGACGCCATACAATGCGCAGCCGATGAAACCGGAGCATCGCAAGGCATTCACACGTCGCTACCTTGAGCGTTGTCGCGGCTAGTGACGCTGGCAAAGCGAGCAAACGGCTCCCGTTTCGCCTCACCTCTGCTCCGCAAGTGTGGGGAGCGTATAGGGAGAATCGAGGGCGTCCAGCGATTGACGCCTTCGCAGCGCGAGCGCCGTGACAGGTCCTAAATCGCCGACGCCAGATACCTGATTTTGCGGCGTTTTCGGCAGTCGCCCTCCTTGCGTGCACTCGAATTGACGCTATTAATTCGTAAACGGTGACGAATTCATTTTGATCTACGACACATTGGCCTCTAATCTGAAACCGTGTATTCATGCCGTACCATGTCCGCCGATTTGAACCGTGTCTGAGCCGTCCGAACTACTTGGCATGATCATCGACCTGTAGCAGCGTGCTCAGATAGGCAATGATCTGTCGCCGCTGCACGGGGTCGTCGACAGTAAAGTACATGGCGGTGCCAGGCGCTACCGCCTGCGGGTTTTGCAGCCAGAGGTTTAGACGTCCTGGCGTCCATACGCCTCCCAAGTGCTTCAGCGCGGGCGAATAATCGAAGCCTGGGACGCTAGCCACCGGCCGGCCGACCACCCCTCGATGTAGCGGCCCTGTACGATTGGCATCAACTGAATGGCACGCTCCGCATCTGGCTTCGTAAAGCAACTTGCCGACCATGACATCATTCGTCTGCGCCATCGCGCCGAATGCTGGAAGCGACAAGGCCGCTATAACTAGATGCATGCGAAGTGTACGCGTAGACACGAGCGGACGTTCAGAAAGCACTCTCATGTCAGCCAAATAAATAGGCTTTCATCGGAATCGGCACGGCCATCGCATTGTTCAACGTTGTCCAGTGCACGGATTCGTCCGCACAGAGTTGAGTGAACAGATGTGTCAGCTGGCGATTTCGCAGGGCGGCAACCTGACCCGCATAGGCGTTAGTCGCGCCTTGCTCTAATTTGGCTGCAAGGGCGACCACGTCACCCTCCGATTTTAGAGAGCCCAGATTCAGTTCCTGAGTGTACTGCGCATCGGACTTTGGCTTGACGGGTGAACCGCCGGCCTTCGCGATAAGCGCCTCAAGGGAGTCTCGATGCTGCTGATGATGCCCCATGAAAATCGTTGCGACCTTCAATGTACCCGGAGTCAGCAAGCCGCTCGCGCCTGCGAGACGATAGGCAGCTATGCCCTCGTGTTCAATGGCCAGTGCGCCCTGCATGATATTGACGTCCGGATCAACGTCGCCGTTCGCTTGCTTCGCGGCCCGGGCTGGGGATGCCACTGCGATAGCACCAAGATTGACGGCAACGAAACCAACTTTCCGGAGGAAGCTGCGCCGTTGGCTCTCGTCGTGATCAGCAACTCGTGAAATTTCTTCGAACATGAATCGGTATCCTGGGAATGAGATTTTTTTGACTTTGAAATAACACATGAATGCGGCACTGACGAGCGAGGCACTGTCACGCAGGGCAAGGATCGTCCCCCGTGTTGGACAGACCGCACCTGGCCGCGCGCTTGCCTCTTCCTACTGCACGCTTCGCGCACCCGTTATTCAGAATTAGCCCGCACCTTCCATGATGCGGAAGTCACGGACCGGGTTTGAACCCAATGCGTCAATCGCCTTCGTGTACTCGCTTGAACGTCGAAGTTCCTTGGCGCTTGCAGGCCAGGGAATTCCACGACGACAGTGAGTTTGTTTTCTCCGGCTTCAACGACCTCCGGTGCCGGGCTCGCTAGACGGATTTCTCCGCCGACAGCTATCACGAGGGGAACTGCGATCGCGCCGATGCATCGATAGATTCTTTGTAACTATCACCCCGATATTGGACGACCCAGTACCTTTTTTCATGACCTTACTCCGTATATGCAGACAAGGACATCGTCTACTGCTGCTGACGACCGCAGACATACAAGACTGGACTCTTGTCCAGAAGACCCTGCAATCCGAAGACAGCGACCGACGTCTTCAATAAAGTGTATTAGCGGTGCTCCGACTTTTCAACGTCGCACTAGTATCGGCGATCATACGTACGTATATGGCGGCACTGCACTGTGAAGCCGGGTCGGGGGTTCACAACCGCTGGTTCGTCAAATGCTGACCGATCGCTCGAAGCTCAGGCATCGCGAACCCGGCGCCGGCACCAGCATAAGGGCTTGAAAATTGCGGGAATGAAAAGTTCACTGACCGGCGGCCAAAACGGCGACTTGTACAAATAGCAAACGCGTCAAAGCAGCATCAAACAACCTAACATCGTCGGATACAGGGGTGAGCCCGAAGTCGTGAGTCCCGTAATGAGATCCGCCCGTTTCTCAGTGGTTGTCGCACTGACCGGGATGAGCAGATCGCGGATTCGGCTGGTTCGGTCATAGCGGCCCACAGTACCGCTGCCATAAGCCGCGCTGTATTGCAGGGCGGCGAAGATGGACGTGGCATTGCCTGTAATGGCGCTGCCCTGGAATTCGCCGTGTCCCCCTATGGAAGCGATACTTTGACCGTTCGCGTATATAGCAACGCCGCCCTCATTTTCGTCCCACATGGAAGCCGTATAGATGATGCCCTCGGGCGCTACCCACATGGAACGCGCAACGCTACCCCACCCGAGTTGAATTGGTCCCGAATGTGTTTGCCAACCAGTCGGTCGTATACGCCGCCAGACAATTTTGCGAGGTTGCGGCGATCAGTGTTGCGGTGAGACAAATGACGAAGCTTCGTTTATTTTTCATTAGATGTGCTTTTCGTCTGCCCGTCCGGGTGAGGCACTCGAGTTTGATGAATCGCCCGAGATCCATCCAAAGGAGCGGTGCAGACGAGAGAAATTCACGTGAACGGCGCGACGGTTTTGACCTGGAGTGAATGTGTAATCTGACGCGTGTCGCGCGCCCGGTCGTCCTGCCTGACATCACCGGGCCTCACCATTACCGCCCGGCAAGATGCCAAAGCGCTGCGCGACACGGTCGCTCGTGCGTCCCTTCATGCTCAGCCGTATGCGTGCCCCCGACTTGCAGATCTGAAATGGATATCGGCGGAAACAATAAAGACTTGAAGTGATATGCTGCCTTTTCTTTCGGCCTCTCGACAGGGTGGCATCGGAGTTCGGACTCTGCCCGACGAGCACTCCTGGTTTCTTGCAGAACTGCCTGGACGGCATGATCGATCTGCGGCACCTGCTCGTTGTACGGGCGGGGTGCATGGCGCGGAGCACCCGGTCAACCGCATTGAGCAACTGCTCCCGTGGAAGGTCGGTTGGTCACTATGAGCAGCGGAAGCAGGAGACAGCGATGTTAGGACCAAAATCACGAGGTCACTGGAGCACACATCTCCAGGCTCCGAATTGCGGTTACAAGTACAAGTGCCTGACAGCGGGGGACCGCCACACCGTCGTACAGCCGTTCACCGACTTCGACGGCGATGTACATTCGCCTGGAGAGACGTGGACATTCTTGGGATATGCGTTCGCGCCACATGACGACGGACTCTCGCTCTTCGTATCGCTCAACCTCGCGGACGAATGGCACATCCGCTTGGGCGTCGATGAGCCACCGAATGTCGCCTCTCAGATCGAGAACTTCGTCAAGACGGCATCGAGCTGACGCTTACGCTAAAGCCGCGCTAGCGACTTCGCCAAACGGTGTTGGGTGCATCAGTATGGCGCGCCGCAAAACGCGATCAAGACAACCAGAATCGAAGCGGAAAGAGCACGTAGCTTTGCCCCTACTTGAAAGCTGATCGCATACGGACGGCGCTTCGGTACACCGCATCTGGCGATGGCCCAACTGCCGTTGAACTTCGGACGACTCGACCGTCGGCAATGTGTCGGCTACGGAAATTCGTGGCTGACGAGAGTAAGGGCGCCGGACGACCAACGTGGATTTCCGGGTCCGGCCACTTTCAGCCATTCGCTTGAGCGCTTCGGTGGACACTCAAACGTCAGGTCAACTCGGATAGCGGACCCTCGCCGCTTGACGTTCACCCGTCCTTCAGACGTCACCGTTTCAATAGTGCTTTGCAGAAGTGTCGAGGTTCCAAAAATCGCTAACTAAACCGATCGATTGGAATATCTCGAGCGCTTGAGCGGGTGTCCATTTCTCCCAGTCTGCATCGGCATGATGCGAATACCAACGTCGCGCAAGTTCACCCAATAGCGTAATCGGCATGACTTCGCCTAACGGCAGCCGATGCCGTTTGGCCCAATCAGCCACATCTTCCGGAGACCGGAACGGAAGCACGCGAGCACAAAAATGATGGACGTTGTCCCAAGCCTTACGTGGAGGGTCCGCAAAGTGAACGAACAAACCGGCTTGTTCCGGAACACCGTCCACGACATCAATTTGCACCGGTTCCTTTTCGGCACCGATTCGCGTATGTATAGTCAGTTCGCCCTTTATTAGCGCTGCGATACCCAGCGCGCACCACATGCATGGCGCCCACCATCCTGATGTCGCAGCCTGAACCCAGGTGTGGGTCGGCGACGACGAAAACGGATGAACCACCCACAGTTCGCATCGGCCTGGGTGAAGCACAATGCCATGAGAGGTGCCAAGGCGCACAAGCCCGCTTTCGACTTCATCCAAACTAGCCGCCAGCTTCTGTGCCAGCTCCTCGTTGGTCGGGGCATGACCTTTCTGGATGAAAGTCATCACGATGTGATGATGCAGTAGAGAATCGAACCGTTGCTGGTTCATGTTCTTTGCGGCAATGCCGTCCCGTTTGCAGGTTTCGGAGATGCCCAAATACTGACGGCGCGGCGATCATAGCGTCATCAGCGCAGAGGCCGCTGGTGGCCCGCGGGAGCACCATCGAAGCGGGCTATTCGGCAGTGCCGCTGACACATGAGGAGTGACGTGCCTTGAATTATGTACGGTTTCCGGCGCACCGCAAGGCGGATTCACGGATATTGATTGAGGTGTGAATGTTGGGAAAGCATCTTGTAGCCGCTTCACCAACGCAGCTTTCCGAGTGTCAGCAATGACTCGCGGGCCAATTCGAGGGGCGAGTGTCCGTTGTGCCTCGCAAGCAGTCATCGCGGTCGCGCAAGCCCGAACGTCGGCTGAGGGTCGCGAGTGCTTATTCACTCGCATCGGCGTCTGACATTCGACGCTACAACCGCGCGATCGGCGGCAAAGCGCCTATTAGCTGCCTGACAGTGGCCGACACTCCAACGTCGGCAATGGCCGTCGATTTGCTTGCATCGGGCAACCGGCAGGTTCCATCGAATTGAACCGGCCATTGGAATGACGGCGTTCAAATTTCCGGGAGCGGCAACTATTGACCGATAGCACCAACTCGAGAATGCTCCGCGGAGCAATCGTTGGAATCTTCAATGGCGACTCACTGGCCGCTGATGTGAACGGGTACTACCGGCGTGCCTGGGACGACCGGTCCTGACGCTTGTGCGGCGTCCGCGGGTACGTCGCGTACGTCCGGCGTGACGGCAACGAGAGTGCCCCATCGTTCCATTCGAGCGGCACGTTCGTGCGCCAGCCGTCGGGCAGCAGTGCGTGCGCCGCGAAAATCGCCTTCGTTTGTGGTCGACCCGGCGTATCACGCAGCGCGCTCACGACCGTGACAACACCGCTTGCAGGAACGAACGCGTGCGAGGCTGCGTCGGCGTCGAAAAGATCTGCGCGGGCGGACCGGCCTCGACGATCTCTCCGCCGTCCATCACGACGACGACATCGGCGACCTCTTTCGCGAAGCCCATTTCGTGCGTGACGACGAGCATCGTCATGCCTTCGGCCGCGAGCAACTTCATCACCTGCAGCACTTCGCCGACGAGTTCGGGATCGAGCGCGGACGTGGGTTCGTCGAACAGCATGACGCGCGGCTGCATCGCCAGCGCACGGGCGATCGCGACGCGCTGTTTCTGCCCGCCCGACAGGCTGGCGGGCATCGCGTGCGCCTTGTGTTCGAGGCCAACCTTCTTGAGCAGCGTAAGCGCAGCCGCTTCGGCATCGGCTTTCGACGCGTCGCGCAGCATGCGTGGTCCGACGGTGATGTTGTGCAACACCGAAAGATGCGGAAACAGGTTGAACGACTGAAACACCATGCCCACTTCGGTACGCAGCGCGTTGAGTGCGCGCTCCTTGAGCATCGTGCCGTGATCGACGAGGCGACGCCCGCAGATATCGATGGTGCCGCGCTCCGGCCGCTCCAGACCGTTGCAGCAGCGCAGGAACGTGCTTTTGCCGGAACCGCTCGGCCCGATCACGACTACGACCTGGCTCGGCTGGATATCGAAGTCAATGCCGTTCAATACGCGGTGCGTCCCGAACGATTTCGTGAGTTCGCGAATACTGATGATAGGTTGATCGCTGCTCATTGGACCATGCCTCCTACGCGCAGCCTGCGCTCGACACGATGAAGAATGTAGTTGGTCGTCTGCGTGAGCACGAGATAGACGAGCGCGATGACGAGATACACCTCCAGCGACCGGTACGACACGCTGATGATTTTCTGTCCTTCATGCATCAGATCGTCGATAGTCAACAGCGAGACCAGCGCCGAGTTCTTGATCAACGCGATGAATTCGTTGCCAAGCGGCGGAATCATGCGCACGATGGCCTGAGGAAGAATGATCGCGCGCATCGCCTGTCCCGCCGACATGCCGATAGAGCGTGCCGCTTCCATTTGCCCGCGATCCACCGACTGAATCGCGCCCCGCACGATCTCCGACACGTAAGCCGCCGAATACAGCCCGAGCCCGAGCATGCCGCATACAAAGGCGGGCAGCAGAATGTTGAACTGTGGCAAGCCGAAGAACAGCAGAAACAGTTGCACGAGCAGCGGCGTGCCGCGGAAGAAGATCAGATAGCCGGTGCAGAAGCCGTAGACGAAACGCCGCCGCGGCGAAAGCCGGCCGATGCCGATCAGGAGCCCGAGCAGGCATGAGAGCACGAGCGCGGCGGCCGTCACTTCCACCGTGACCAGCGCGCCATACGCGATATCGGCCCAACCGGCGATGGCCGGTGTGAAGTCGAGTTGCATGAGTCAGATTCGCCGGATTACTTCGCGGTTGCAGTAGTGCCGGCGCTCGCGCTGAACCACTTCTTCACGATCGCGTCGTACGTGCCGTCCGCCTTGATCTTTGCGAGTGCGGCGTTCATCTGATCGCGCAATTGCGGCTCGTCCTTGCGCACGGCAATGCCGTACGCTTCTGTCGTCAGTTCCTTGTCGAGCACGCGGAAACCGGGGCGTGTGCGCACGAACTGCCAGGCAGCCGGCTTGCCCGTCACAGCAGCATCTGCGCGGCCGATGCCGACCAGGTCGAACATCTCCTGGTTCTTTTCGACTTCCACACGCTGCACTTGCGGATAGTTGTCGCGCAGGAAGTTGACCGACTTCGTGCCGACCTGCACGGTCACTTTCTTGCCGTTAAGATCGGAGAGCGTCTTGATCGGCGAATCTGCCTTGACGAGTGCAGACAGGCCGCCCGCGAAGTAGGATTGGGTGAAGTCGACGACCTGCGCGCGCTCCGGCGTGATGTAGATGCCCGAGATCGCCGCATCGAAGCGATGCGCGATCAAGCCCGGAATTAACCCTTTGAAGTCGATGTCGGTCCACTGGATCTGCTTGCCCATCGCCTTGGCGAGGGCATTCATGATGTCGATGTCGAAGCCGGTGCGCTGGCCCTTGTCGACGAATTCCATCGGCGGGAAGGTGGCATCGGTCGCGATGTTGAGCAGGTTCGAGTCTTGCGCGGCAGCCGTGCCGGGCAGACCAGCGACCACCATCGCGATGCCGAGGCTCGCGGCGGAAAGGATGTTCTTCAGTTTCATCGTGTGGGCTCCAGGTGTGTGGTCAGTCGTTGAGTTCGATTCAGGCGGCTTGCAAGCGGGCAGAAATTGTGTTGGCGATGCGCACGGTCCAGTCGGCGAGTTGCTGTTCGCGGCCCGCGGCACGCGAGGATGGCGCCATCAGCGTGATCGATGCGCTCGCGCCAGCGCCGCGCGATACACGTCGGAACACGGGCGCGCTGACACCCCACACGCCCGGATCGACTTCGCTGTCGCTCACCGCGTAGCCGCGCGCGCGGATGCCTTCCAGCTCCGCCTCCAGGGCGGCGCGTGCGGGTCATCGTCGGCGAACTGGCGCTCAAATGTCTCGGCGCGTGGCTTGTCGGCCATGAACGCAAGCAGCGACTTCGCGGATGCCCCCGCGCGCAACGGTACCGCGCGGCCTTTCTCGAACGAGCAGCGTAGCGAATGGGTGCTCTCGATCATTTCGAGGCAAATCACCTGATCGTTCACGGCGACGATAAGTCCGACGCTTTCCTGCGTCGTGCGCGAGAGTTGCATCATGCCGTCGCGGCTCGCTTCGACCAGCATCGAATTGATGTCGAAGCCGAGCGCAAGCTGAAGACTGACGGGACCGGGCGCATAGAAACCAGCATCCTCGGTGACAAAGCCCCAACGCTTGAGCAGCGCCACTTGCCGGTACAGCGTGCTTTGCGCGAGACCTGTCGCGCCGAGCATGTCCTTTATGGACATGGCGTTGCCGTGGCTGGCGAGCGCGGTCAGCACGAGCAGCAGGCGCTCGGCGCCGGTGACGCCTGTTTCCTGTTTCACTGTGATTCCTGGGCGGGAAGAGAGCGGTAACGATGACCAGCAGAATGCCACGCTGCTCCCGCTGGACAATAATGTGATTCCCATCGGTTGGGAATTAGGGATGAGGATTTTCCCGCGATCACCCGGGCGTGCCAGGGATGACACTTGAGCGGAACGGGGTCTCGGCTTGATTGGACTAACTCGTATGGGTGTTCAGCAGATTAATCGGCCAATGCAGTGAACTGGCTGCGTGACGGCTTGATGAGTTCATGACCTGGTCGAAAGCGAAAGCTCATCCGAGTCGGCACCTGGCGTCAAACACTGAATCGGGTCCGGCCTATGGTTGACTAATACACTGACCTGTAAATGTTGAAGTCGCGCAACGTGCTGATATTTGTACACATCTGACAGATTCGCTCCGGAATTGACTTTAACAGGAAGAAGGGGTCAAAGATGGGCCGCGGGAAAAGGAAGTCGTCTGTTCGTGACGTACTGCTGGATGCGCCGTGGTGGGTTTCGGCTCTGCTGGCGTTGGCGAGCTACATCGTCTTCCACGCCGTTGTCCCGGCAGCTATGGCTCGGAATCCTTTTATGCGCGGCGTGGCCACGATGAGTCGGTCCCTTGCATGGGCTCCAGCAACGATGTTTGCCGTTCTTGGATTGCTGACCTACCTGCGTGCCCGGAAGCGGCAGGCGGCGCCCGATTCTGGGTCGGGCACGGCATGGCCCTTGCGCAAGGAACCCACTCTCCGCGTTGATCGCACCAACTCACCCTTCGTGCAGGTCATGCCGGATCTGGCAGGCCAGATCGACGAAGCCACCTCGGCGTCGCATGCGAAGCCCACGGAATGGACCATCGATGCAATCAGGCAACTTGAATGGAAGAGATTCGAGATGCTGTGCGTCTGCTACTACGAGGCCATGGGCTTCACCGTCAAGACGGTGCCGTATTGCTGATGGCGGTATTGACGCCACGCTATACAAGGATGGGCGGGAAGCTCCGATTGCAGTCGTCCAGTGCAAAGCATGGCGGACCCCTGTGAAGGTGGAACCAGTGCGGGCACTCGGCGGCGTCATGCACTCGAAAAAGGTGAAGCGCGGCGTCTTTTGGTCACTAGCAGGTTCATCGGCCAGCCAGTTCGGGACTATGCCTTTCAGGCTGACATTCTATTGGTGGACGGCGCAGGCATTGTCGAACGTATTCGTGCCTTGGAAGCCGTCAAACAGGCAAGGCTGCTTGCGCTGGCGTTCGAAGGCGACTATCAGACGCCAACTTGTGCGGCCTGTGGCGTGAAGATGGTAGAACGACAGGGGAAGGGCGGATCGTGTCGCAACTATCCCAAATTTAAAGTCATTATGGCGCGTGCGGCGCAAGTTCTAGATGAGAGGCGGATTTAGTTCGCCGGGTGTCCGATGGTTGAAATCCTGCGTCAGGGTTCGCTTAGACTTTGCTTCCGGCAGATTGGTTCATGATTCTCATCACTCATATTTCGTCACTGATCCTCTTCCCGCTCAGTCGTTCAACTCGAAATCTAATCGCTTTGAGCTTTAGCTCGACAGATTTCTCCTCACTGCTAAAGCATTTCAACGCCCCGAGTGTCGGGAACTGAGAGGCACTTGTGCAAGTGGTGACGATGATCCTCGCCGCCGATGAAATGTGCGCGCGTACTTTTATGTGTTCTCCGGACATGAGCGAAAGCTGTTGTTCTCGAACGGCCTCTCCCGTTAAGGGTTAATCGACGCCCGCCCGTAGGCGCCGACGCACGGCAACAGCAATATGAATGAGGGCAGGCATCGAACTACGCTAATCGATCTCACCCACGGGTCAGGATGGTAGTTGCCGTCAGATGAGACTACGTGACCAATGACTGGTCTGCGTGGGATGCTGTTGAAAAAGTCGCTGCTCGGTGTTCCCGATCCGCTAACGAAAAAATCGACCTCTCAGAGCGGACTACAAACCGCTCACGAATGTCAGTTGAGGGTAAGAAGACCCCCGAAAACCTTGCATGAAAGACAGTCACTGACTTTTTCAACAACATCCATGGTTGAACGGCCACTGCGCGTCGTTCGTTCAACGCCCGCTCTGGCCGACATTTACCTGTAGGTCGTCGGGCAGCCTTCTGTAGGTGACCATTCGTCTAGGTGAAAGCATCGTTGGACCGCTGAAAGGCAACACATGGCCGGGCCGGGTGCGAACTTAGGCCAAATACGGCCGGAGCGGGCGTCGAGGTCGGATACCACAATTGAACTCCCATTATCCCTTTGGGAGATTGCGATGAAGACCGAACAATCCCGTGAGGCATGGAACAAGGGCAAGCTGGTCGGCCAGAAGCCGCCGCTAAGGCCGAAAGACGTCTGGGCCATCCGGATCTACCTTCAGAACGCTCATGCTGTCCGCGATCTTGCCTTGTTCAACCTTGCATCGACAGCAAACTGCGTGGTTGTGATCTTGTCAGTCTGAGAGTGCGCGATATCACGCATGGCAATCAGGTCCTGCCACGGGCGCAAGTCATCCAGCGAAAGACGCAGCGACCTGTCCAGTTTGAACTGACCGAGTCGACCCGGAAGGCGGTCGGCGCGTGGCTTGAGAAGGCCGCCCTGAGGTCGGAGCAGTACCTCTTCCCAAGTCGGCTATTGGCGTCCCCGCATCTTTCAACCCGGCAATATGCCCGGATGATACGTCGATGGGCGGATGCAGCGGCGCTTGATCCAACAGCGTACGGCACGTATTCGATGCGCCGCTATCGAAGGCAACCCTGATTTACAAGCGCACGAAAAACCTCCGGGCAGTGCAGTTGCTGCTCGGCCATAGCAAGATTGAAAGCACAATCCGCTACCTTGGCGTCGAAGTCGACGACGCGCTTGAGATTTCGGAGCAGACTGAAATCTAGCGCAGCTGGTTCTGGCCGCGCGAAACGATGATACGTCGGGATTCGTGCGGCCGCTCTCCCGCGCGGTTCTCCTGGGACAAAACCGGCGGACTTGTGCCGGCGTTGCTGCTGCAGTACAACCATCTTCGAGGCGCGGTTTGGTCCGGAAAGCTGCCGGACAGCCTATGCGTTCGACTCGGCCATACCCGTCATTCGGGTATTCATCCTAGTAAGTCAGCTGTGAGTCGCTTTGCTGACCTTCGCATATCGGCGGTCGCGAATGACTAATGCACCGAAACTGAATGCGAACTTACGACCCTTCTCGGACAGCCACATTCCCCCGGTCGAACGGCCGCTTTTAGACCCGTATGGAGCGTTCGCCGGCATGTCCTGGCGGTCAGATATGCTTGACTCGGATGACATTCGCAAAGCACGTTTCGCCCTGTTTGAAACAAGGCGGCCCGGGGTCGCCGGTTTAATGTAAGGCGCCTGCTGCCTCTCCCGTTCCCACGCGGCCACGCATCGAAAGCTGGATCGCGTATATGCCTACCAGCGAAACACATGCGGGCACGGCCGCGGCCACGAAAAGCGACGACGACGACCACTGCAGATGCATCAGCGTGCCGCCGAGCACCGGACCGACAACCGATCCGATTCGCCCGATCCCCAGACTCCAGCCGATGCCGGTCGATCGCAAAGCCGTTGGGTAGTAGGTGGCGGCGAGCGCATTGAGTGCAGGCTGCCCGCCGATGATCGAAAAGCCGGTCAGGAAGATCGACAGGAACAACGCACCAACGGAAACAAGCACGGTCGGATTTCCGATCGCGGCTATCGTCAAGATCGCAAGCATGAAGGTCGTGATAAGAACACGCGTGAAGCCGATGCGATCGATGATGCGGCCCAGTGCGAGCGTGCCGATCACACCGCCACTCCAAAGGGCTGTACCTGCGTAGACCGCAGTCGACGTCGTATAGCCCGCTTCGCGCACCACCGTCGGCAGCCAGTTCGACAGAAAATACATGTCGAGCAGATTGGCAAAATTGACGACCCACAGCAGTAACGTCACGCGCGTTCTCCCCTCCTTGAACAATTCTACGAACGGTACGCCGCGCGGTTTCTCTTCAGCGACCTCGAACACGTGACCTGCGGGAATGGCTACGGCCGGTGCAATCCGCGCGAGGCTTCGGCGAATACGCTCAGCGTCGCTCTTACGGAAAATCAGGAACTGGATCGACTCCGGCAGCGCCAGCCACATCAGCATGCCCAGCACGAACGGGATTGCACCGCCGACGAAGAACACCGCGCGCCAGCCGAAATGCGGGATCAACGACGCTGTGATGAGCCCCCCTATGACACCGCCGATCGTGAAGCCACACGACACGATCATCATCAGCGTCACGCGGAGCCGGCGCGGACTGTATTCTCCGGCCAGCGCCATCGCATTCGGCATGATGCAGCCAAGCCCCAGACCTGCGGCAAAGCGCCAGCCGACCAGTTGCGCGATCGAATGCGAAAATCCCGTCGCGAACATGCAGATCGAGAAGAAGAATGTGGCCGCAATCAGCACAGGTCGGCGCCCGACCCGATCCGCAAGCGTGCTGAACGCGAGGGAGCCCACCAGCATGCCAAACAGCCCGGCGCCAAACACGGGCGACAATGTCTCCTTGGCAATTCCCCACTCGCGAATCACAACGGGTGCGACGTAACCCATCGCCTGGACGTCGAATCCGTCCATGACAAGGCATAACGCACAGAGCGTCACGATCATTAGCTGATAGATGCCGAAGCGACCGTCGTCGATCAACGCGCTGACGTTAAGTTTGTTGCTCATGGATGTCTCCTGGTGAGCCGGCCGCTCTTGTTCATGACCTGTTCGTTCTGGCGGCTCGGCAGTAAATACAAAGGAAATGTTTTCAAAGTTCCAGCACGAGCTTCCTGCCCGCCGCGCGGGAACAGCAGGTCATCATGCGGGTATTGGATTGCCGCTCACCGTTGGTCAGCACCACGTCCCGATGATCGACTTCGCCGGCGAGTACACGAACTTCGCACGACCCGCATAAGCCCTCTTCGCAATCGCTCTGCACATCGACGTTCGCCTTGCGCAGCGCCTCGAGCAGTGTCTGATTGGCGGGCACCACGACGACGAGTCCCGAATCCTTCAGTTCCACTTCGAACGCGTGTTCGTTAGCGGGATCGAGCGCGCCGAGCTTCGATTCGAAATGCTCGACCTTTAGCGAGTCGTCGGGCCATGTGGTGCTCGCTTTCTGCAGGGCGTCGAGCATGCGAACTGGTCCACATGCATAGACCAGTGTGCCGTTTTCCACGTTCAGAACGGTGAAATCGTTACGCGTCCCTTCATCCGACACATACACGCGAAGCCGTTCACCATGAAGTTCGGCAAGCTCCGGTAGCAAAACCATCGAGGCCCGCGTGTGTCCGCTGAAATGAACTTCATAACCGATGCCTAGCGTTTTGGCACGGCGCGCCATGGCACTGATGGGCGTGATGCCGATGCCGCCTGCGATCAGGATCAGTTTCTTCACTGATTCGTCGAGTCGGAAATGATTGCGCGGTCCACGAATTCTCAACTGTGCACCGACCGTGACGTTGTCGTGCATCCACGCCGAACCGCCCCGGCTTTCCTTCTCCCTGAGCACTGCAATTTCAAGTGCTCCTGCATCATCGGGGTCTCCGCATAGCGAATACTGGCGAGAGATGCCCGTTGCACCACATTCGACGTCGACATGCGAACCCGCAGTCCAGCGCGGCAGCGGCCGCCCATCCGGCGATGCAAACCTGACACGAACGATATCGGGTGTCTCGCGGGACACCGACGTAACGACAACCGGCCGGCTGAGCGCGTGTGCCGACGGCTCGCCAATGCGTACCGCATTACGCGGTTTGAGCACCGATGCGTCATTGCGCTCTGGATTCATCGCCGGGTCCCATTCGACGAGCAGATGCTCAGGGCCGCGGAACGACGTGTTGGGTACGTACGAGAAGCGCTGTGCAGAAAGACGCATGTGCGGAAGGCGACGGGTGAACTCCTCGAGGAAGATCTGCATCTCCATGCGTGCGAGGTTCTTCCCCATACATTGATGTGACCCGTAGCCGAACGTCAGTTGGTCGCTGGCATTCTCGCGACGGATGTCGAAGAGATCGGCATCCGCAAACTGATGTTCGTCGTGATTCGCTGACGACGTGACGATCAGCAGCTTCGATCCCGCAGGAATGTCGACGCCCCCCACGGTCACGTCGCATGTCGCAAGACGCCGCCATGCCGCGACCGAGCCGTTATGCCGCAAGCACTCTTCCACTGCGTTCGGTATGAGGCCGGGGTCTTCGCAGATATCACGCCATGTCTGCGGGTGCTCGAGCAACAGCTTCATGGCGTTCGCTGTGGCGTTCGCCGTCGTTTCGTGTGCGGCCACGATGCCAGCCATCATCATCGAATGCAGGTACGAGTCGGTGACGACTTCGGGCAGTTCCTTCTGTTTGCGAATGCCGTATTGCATCCAGCCAGGGCCGTCCGGATCCTGACGCATCTTGTCGAGCACCTTGCCCGCGAACTGCCAGAATTTGCCGACCGCATGCGCGACTTCGACCTGCTCTTCGGGCTTGGGTCGCCCCCAGGTATTGACCGTGTGCGCGATCGAGTATTCGCGCAGTGTGTCCATGTCTTCTTCCGGTACACCGAGGAAATGCAGCGCGACGGTCAACGGCACTTCCCAGAGCATCTGGTCGACGAGGTCCGCTTTGCCGTTGTCGATGAAACGGTCTACGTATTCGCTCGCGAGCCGCCGGACCATTGGCTCGTGATGCTTAAGTGCCTCGGGCGTAAATGGGTCCATTAGCGCCCGCCGACGCGGCATGTGCGCCGGTTCATCTTCATTCACCAGCGTGCGGTTCATTGCGTAACCGTACGAGGCCAGCACACCGTTCGCTTCGGGGCCGGTCGGTGTGATCTTTTCGAGCGCGATCGAGGGACTGAACGTGAGGTTGTCGCGGAAGATCGCCTTGATGTCGTCGTAACGGGTGACGACCCAGTAGCCGAGCTTCGGGCTGTAGAACACCGGTTCCTGTTCGCGTGCCCAGCGCACGTACTCCGGCGGGTCCTGCTGATAGCCGTCTTCGAACGGATCGAACTCCGCGGCCCGCCGACTGACAGGGCAACCCGACCCCGTGCGGCTCGGGTTAGTTTGCGCACCATGATGAAAAGGACATGCGGAGCCATGCTCCGTGGAAATGGTCTCGCTCACCAAAGTCTCCTGATGTAAAATCAATATGCGTAACTATAATACGCATTGCGTAAATTACTCTCGGGGTTTACGAGACGGTCCGTTGCCACAAGGCGTGCCCCGTTAAAATGGAGCCATGAAAAAAAGCTCAGTTATCACGCCAACCGGGACGACGACCGCTGCCGTACCGGATCGCGGACGCCGCCAGCGCGTGCAATCCGCAACGACAGCGGTAGTCTTGCTGAAAGGCCTGGCCACTCTCGGTGGACGCGCGTCGCTGACGGCGCTCGCAGCCTACGTCGACGAGAGTCCGGCGAAGGTGCATCGCTATCTGGTCAGCCTGATGGAAGAATCTCTGGTCGCCCAGGAGCCGCTCACCCAGCTGTACGTGCTGGGGACGGAATGTCTCGCGATCGGACTCACTGCGATGCGGCTGGTCGACCCAATCCGGGTGGCCGAGCCGTCACTGGTGCTGCTCAGGGAAAGTCTTGAGGTCACCTGTTTCGTCGCGGTGATGGGTAACCGGGGTCCGACGATCGTGCGTTTTGAGGAGCCTGGTCTGCCGGTGACGGTCAACGTCCGGGTGGGCTCCGTAATGTCGGTGCTGTGGTCTGCTACGGGCCGGGTCTTTCTTGGGCTGCTGGATGAGTCCCGCGTCCGTGCAATGGCGGAAGACGAACTGGCGCACGCTTCAGCCGACCTGCGAGGCCAGCTTGACGCCAACGATCCTGTCGGGCGGCTCAGAGCCGAAGTCAAGGCCGCGCAGTGCGCAACGGTCAAAGACACCAACCTGAAAGGAATCAGCGCGGTCGCTGCGCCGCTCTTCGACTTCAACGGCAGGCTGTGCGGAACCCTGACGGCGCTGGGGGCGACCGGAGGATTCGACTCATCGATCAATGGGCCGATTGCCACCGCCGTGCGGCGCGAGGCACAAGCCATCAGCGCCAGACTTGGCTATGTCGCCGAAGCACCGGCAGCGTAGGGGGCAGGCAAAGGCGGAAGTCCGCAATCTGAATTACCGATACCAACTCTCGGCTATCAGGCGAGCGGCTCTCAAGTGATGGACTGATGGCCGATGGGACGAGGTGGGTCTGCCATGCCAAACGTCCGAAGTCTGAGTGGGAGCCGACGTTCGAATGTCTGCGCTGACGCACACGCGACCGACCGTTGGTGGCCGACTGTGCTCATTCACGGAAGACGCCCGAAAGCAGCCGTTGAAGATTTCAACGGCTGCCCTACAACACCTTCATTGAACTGGTGCTCTCGGCCAGTTGCCGCCGTTCGACATTGATGTTATCTGGTCGCTCGGAAGACTCTTAGGCATCAGCTAACTGTCACTTGATCAGACGGCGCGGTGGTCCAACTGCGCGCTTGTTTTTCCGGCATCTGCACGAGATCAACAACTTGCGTGGAAGCTCGCCGTTCTCCACCAAACTCAAAAAACCGGAATTGTGAGCGATCGCAATACGCTGCTCCTCGTCCCGATGCTCGCACTCGAATCGGATCCGCGCGCGAGCGATCTCGACGTACTCAGGCGTCATGTCAATGCCGACAAAACGGAATCCTTCCCACTTCGCTGATTTGCCAGTTGAACCGGAGCCCATGAACGGGTCGAGCACCGTGCCCGCCAGCGGTGTAACCAGCCTGCACAGATTTGCCTTCAGGTCGGTCGGCTTCACCGTCGGATAAAAGTTGCCACCGCGCTCAGTGCCGAGGTTCTCAGCGTCGCGAAACGTCGAGCCGTGCTGGAATTGCGGGCTCGGATCGACGAAGCCCTCATTGCGGTCCGCTCGCGACGCCTTCCCCCCAAAAGTTTCGGGGTCGCGACATGAGAAAAATGAATGTTGTGGATTGGTGCGGTGCGTTCGCGCTGGCTTGCGTATCTGTTCCGTTCTTCATTTGGGCGTACCCTTCCTTCCGGGTGTGCGCGACACATCTAAATGGAACCGGACTGCATTCGAAGCTTGGGGTACATGGGTTCTCTCAAGCCCTGACGAGTGAAAGACTCGCGGGGCTTTTTTTCGGGGCGGCGCTGCGCGTTCTAGGTCATTGCGTCGGACTCGATGTTCCGCTCGGTATGCAATCCGAAGTCCATCTTACGCGTGAGTTCGTCGAGTTGATCCATCTTGTCGGGGAAGAGAGGGATTAGAACGTCCATAATCAGATCATCACGAATCTGTTTCCTCTCCTTCGAAAAGTGCGCCTTTTTGTGGCAGTCGGCGCAGATCGCTACTACGTTCCACTCAAGGTCAGGTCCGTCGCAATTCAATGGGATGACGTGGTGCGCTTCGAGATAAAAACCGCCTCGGTGCGTTTCGAAACCTTGCTCTCTGCAACGCTCGCAAAGCCCGTCCCTAGCGCGGTACTTGACCTGCTTGGCCACGGCCGGATCGCGGTCAAAGACTGTTGTTTTGGTTTTGATTACGGGCGGTGGCGGCGACTCAGCTTGGATCGAGGCCCGCTCTGGCTGGAGAATTTCCTTTTGCGGATCAAAGTCGGCAGGCTGGGGTACTCCCCGCAAGACAATGATATTCCCGCTGACCGGGTCGCGGTGATGTGGCCACCACAACTCGCCGTCCAGCTGTCGTTTGGTTGCGGTGCTTGTCTCGCGCTGGTTCACCTTCTCAATCGTCCCATCAACGATCGCGATGTGAAGGGGACGCTTCTTCAGATAGGCATTCAAAACCAAGTTGATAACTGCTTGGGCGCGAGATAACTGGTTCGGGTGAGCGGTCCAACGATTTTTCTCCATCCAATCCGCTGTACCTTCCTCAAAACTGACCACTCCGTCTTGTTCGGCAAGGAATTGCCACCACTGAAACATCACATTGGGGCCATCGGCCGTGCCAAAGCACCAATTGAAGACGCTGCCACGCGGAATGTTGAGTTCATCACAAACGTGATCAACGAGCTGCTTCTCAGTTGGTTTTAAATCGTCGAGCGTAGTCATGGAAGCCGCTGCTTTCGGGGCTCGGGACAGCAGTCGAGCCGGCGTGTATGAGATTGGTCGAAGCGGGTGATGATAGCAAATCGTATATGCAGCAGCGGGGCGCGGCCTGACCGCCGCACTGAAAGGCCCTCACGCCAGACGAATATGAGACTGACGATAAACCCACTAGTGGAATGGCGGCCTTCTGTGTTGCGAGAATGGCAACTATTGGTCGCTTGTGTTGAATAACTCGCTCTTTTGTGCCGCAGGACTGGCTCGCGAAAAATCGGCGTCTCAGATCGCGCCACAAGCCGCTCGCGAAAATCGCTCAAGGGTAAGAAGACCCCCGAAAACCGCACTCAACTCGCGGTCGCGGAGTTTTTCAACAGAACAGGCCGACAGTACGCGCTCGCCGGCGTCGCCGTAAGCCGCCGGTCAAACTCATCGGTTCACGCCAGCGTCAGCTTTGTGATGTCATTGTCAAACGGGTCAAACCGGCCAGCTTCAGCCGCTCGCGATCGCCGCAGCCTCGACATCCAAATGTCTAAACGGGCACGACAAACAGTCATTCGATTCGGTAGCACCCGACGATCCGCGCGGTTGCGCGCCTTTCCATCGGATGCTTCTCGACACACCTGCTACGAATGGCGATGGAGACGTATCAGAAGATCGCACTCAAAAGGCCACGAAGACTCTAAAGATTACTGGGCACCGGTCGATAAGGATGATATCTACAACTAGATTCAGCGACCAAGTCATGTCCATCTGGGATTCAATTGCGGACGCATTCAGCGGCATCAAAGACGCAGTAGAAAGCTTCCCCGAGATCATGAAAGACCCGTACGCCGTTTCGATCGGGCACGTAAAGACACCGAAGCTCTCGATGACAAAGACGCTTTCGAAGGGCGCAGTGATCAAGGTTAGCCGCCGCCTCGGGCTATACGACCACTACGGTATCTACATTTCGGATTCCGCCGTCGTGCACTTCAGCAACGACAAGAAAGGGGCAGGCGAGCTATCAAGCGACGCTAACCGGATTATCAAAACGACGCTAAAAGATTTCATGGACGGCGCGACCGAACTGAAGGTAGTGACCTTCCCGACATCGATTTATGAATCCCGAAAGCACGAGACCTATCAGGTGACATCAGACTTTGGAAGGCCGCCGCAGCCGTGAAGCCGGCCGGTGCGCAGTCCCAATGCGAAGTTTTACGAGACGTTTTCTCCCGACAAGATCGCGGAACGAGCGCTCGGTCGGTTGGATGAGGATGGCTATGACCTTGTGTTCAACAATTGCGAACACTTTGCCGTCTGGTGCGCAACAGGCGTTCACGAGTCGGAGCAGGTCCGACGCGTTGTGGATATTCTGACGAAGGGGGCGGCCCGTATCGTTGACGGATGAGATCGGTGCGGACGTGTAATCAGGTGACTGAGCGAAGCAGTCTGTCGATATGGAATGCAGTAAGACCCGCTCACCATTGCGACACTCAACGACAAAGTCTGCGCGACGATGGCCCGACCTGGGAGAGTCTAGGGATTGGCAGCAACGCGAAGGGCCGTTGCACTTTCGAAGTGGCCGTTTATGCAACGCAGGGGCGGATGGCCGATCCGGGTCGCGAGTACTCATTCACTGGCATCGGCACCTGACATTCGAGACTACGACGGAGCCAATGGCGGCAAGGCGCCTCTCATCTGCCTCACAGCGGCAAACACTCCAAGGACCGCTCTGGCCGAAGTCCGGGCAGTGATGCTTGCACCCACAACGACTCTCCGCCTTTTCGGACGTTGGAATGTCGGCCATTGTGAGGCAGATCAAGGGCGCTTTGCCATTGGCTCCGTCGTAGCCTCGAATGTCAGAAATCGTTCGGACCGAATGGGTACTTGCGACCCGTTTCCGCCGTTCAGGCTCATCCGGTCCACACGTCCCCTTCCACGCTTCAATGGTCACTGAGCGCCCCATCTCGCCACTCTGGCGCTCGGCCAAACCACCATTCCCGACCGAGCACGGGGGGATCGCAATACGGCGATCATGCTGGAAATCGTGGAACTGGCCGACGTGAGGCCGGCGACAGCCTATGAGGTCCGGACCAGTGATCAAGCGAACAGCGCGCTCCATGGCAGCTATTTTCGGACCGGCCCAAACCGAACCCAGGAATGGGAGTACCACAGCCGCCGCGTCAATGTCCGGTGGTCCGCTCGCTCGACTCCGAATGTGACCACTGTGAATGAGGCAGTGGCTGGCTCCCGACGCGTGCACCCTGTATTGGCGTGTGGGCGGACCTTGAGGCAGGCCATGCGCCGCCGGGCGGCGGCCCTACATGATAGACGCGTGCATGGGCCGGCCCCCCCCCCGCCATGGCGTAGGGCCGCAGTCGCCCCTGCGCCGGCACGATCTGACGGGGTGTTGCATAGCCCGGCGACCAGCCCGCGTGCGGCGCGTTGCGCCAATGATCGCGGTCCTTGTACCAAGGGCGTCCGCGATAGTAGTGGCCCCAATAAGAGTCGATCGTGAACACCACGACCGGAACGCCGATCACCACGCTATAGCCGAGCAGAGGCACGATGTTACCTTCGTACAGATAGCTGAGCCAGCCGGCGTAGACCCAGCCGTGCAGGTCGCCGAGCGCCACCTCGCACCAGTCATAGGTGTCGGTGCACCCCAAGACCGAGACGGTCACGTTGGCGTCGAGTTGGGCCACAACGGGGTAATCGTTGGCTGGACCGGCCATCACGCTCACTGGGTTATTTGTATAGGCCGAGCCCTGCGCCTGCGCCCCGACCAGTGTTGCCGAGCACGCGAGACCCGCGAGCGCAGCGAGGAGCCGTTGCCTTCGCATGATGGGCCTCCTGAATCCGCCACCAATACTGAAAAGCTAGCAGAATGCCCGCAACTCTGCTACGCCGACAGGCCGTGCGCGCGGAATACGTCGTCGATAGCGGGACCATTCCCACAGCGTCGCTTGGGGCCTGGGGCAGGCTCCCGGTGTCGTGCATGGCCGATTTGCCCCGTGCAACATCGACCGGCGCGACGAGGAAGGGGCCGCTGTTTGTCAAGCGGCAGCCATTCGAAAGGCCGATTGCGCATCAATGTGAACGACCGGAACTGGGCCGTTTGCGCGCGTGTTCAGGTCTCGCCATTCATCGGACGCATTCCCGCCGCTCGATCTACACGATCGCGAATGTCGCGTTCGCTGTCGGAGGTAATCGCCGTTCGCGAGGCAACCTTAGATTGCACATCCGTTTGTCTACGGTCTTTTGGCGCGGTACTGCGTCGGCTGTGCAGAATTCGTCATGTCGCGTATAGCAAGACATCAAGACGGGAGCAATGTTCTTGCACAGAATATGCGATGCTGGGGTACATATATTTCCTCATGGCTATCTGCTTTTCAAATGTGAAGTACTGTTTGACGGCTACCTCAATAAACCTTGCATTTTGGAGTTGGATATGGCGATTGGCGTTGGTGGATCGACTGTAGAAGTCGAGCTCGATGAACTCCATGACATGACCTCGGGTGTCGGGCCGATCAAGGATGAGGAATACTGCGACCGGATTGCCCGCGCACAAAAATTGATGCGGGACTCTGGGATCGACGCGATGATCGTTGATGGCAATAGCAATATGTTTTATTTCACAGGAATCTCCTGGCACAGAAGCGAGAGGTTGGTAGCGGCGATAATTCCCGCCCGAGGTGAAATAAAATATGTGATCCCAGCGTTCGAGAAGGGAACCTTTGAAAGCATGTTGAGAGTTCCTGGAGCGATCAATCTGTGGGACGAACACGAAAACCCATATGAACATCTGGTTCGAATAGTCCGCGGTATGGGCATACGAACAGGTAAGGTTGGCCTCGATGAAACGGCTCCTTTCTTGACCTTTGAAAGAGTGCGGGGAATTGCGGACGGCCTCGAAATTGTGAGCGCGGCGAGCGTTACCACGTTGTGCCGCATGATCAAATCAAGATCGGAGATTGCCTTGCTTCAGCGCGCGAATGATATGACGCTGCGCGTTCACCGGGCTGCGGCTCGAATCTTGCGCGACGGTATCCGTGTCGATGAAGTGATCGATTTCATTAACATCGCTCATCGTAAGGTGGGCGCGCAACGAGGATCCACCTTCTGCATCGTCCTGTTCGGCGAGGATACGGCCTTCCCGCATGGTGTCAAAAGTCCTAAGGCGCTCGAACGCAACGACATGGTGTTGATCGATACCGGTTGTCAACTGTACGGTTACTGCTCGGACATCACCCGCACCTACGTGTTCGGATCGGCAACTCACCGACAACGGGAAGTTTGGGAACACGAAAAGCAGGCACAGCGCAGCGCTTTCAACGCCGCGCAAATCGGCGCGATAGCTGGTTCCGTCGATTTCGCAGTTCGGGAATATATCGAGAGCGTCGGTTACCGCGAAAACTACGGGCTTCCCGGTGTGCCACATCGAACGGGACACGGGATTGGACTCGAACTGCACGAGCATCCCTATGTGGTGAGAGGGAACGACGTGCTTCTGGATGCCGGCATGTGTTTCAGCATCGAGCCGATGATTTGCGTACCTGGCGAATTCGGAATCCGGCATGAAGACCACGTCTACATGACAGAACACGGCCCCGAATGGTTTACCCAGCCCGCGCTTTCCATAGATCACCCCTTTGGAGAATAAGATTCAGAAGCGATGCCTGTACGCCATCCCCGGCGTGTAGAGCGCTCTCAGATTGACGTCTGCTATCCGATTTCGTCGACTGTCGGTCCTGATCGTACGCTTGCCTGACCGTTACATTGAATGACCACAATTCAGAGCTGTCAGACCGTTCCGGGTCGGGAGTGTGAGTTTGTTTATGTAGACGCTGCCCGCCGAGCGGTCGACACGGCGACCGTCAGCAATCCGCCATATTGTTGACCTATCAGCCAGCACGCTCCAATGACAGCAATGGCCGATGATTTGTCCTTGAGCGACGCTGCGGAATGACCGTTCCAGTCTGACACCTGCCCCTAGAACAGCGACAGCGCGACCGGCGCCAATAGGTCGATGGACTAAACCGCTCGCGCGGTAGGGCTACGGACTGACGCTGGAGGTCAGGGAGAGGCTGGTCACGCGGCTTTATGTTGGCGAATGAGGCAACCCGCCTCGTTCTTCAACAGGAGCCGAATCATGACCTCCTTACCGGCAAACATCAGCCCGCTACGCCAGCGCATGATCGACGACATGCGCATGCGCCAGCTTGCCCCCAAGACGCAGGACATCTATCTGCACATCGTGCATGAGTTCACCCGGTTTCTCGGGCGCTCACCTGACACGGCCACGGTCGAGGACCTGCGCCGCTACCAGCTCTATCTGGTCGACCACGGCACATCGGCTGTGTCGCTGAACCACGCGATCACCGGCCTGAAGTTCTTCTTCACAGTCACGCTCGACCGGCCCGAACTGATGGTCAGGATGCAACCGGTGCGCGTGCCCCGCATACTGCCCGTCGTGCTCAGTCCCGATGAAGTGCGGCGGCTCATTGAGGCGGCCGGCAACCTGAAGCACCAGACCGCGCTGTCGGTCGCATACGGCGCCGGGTTGCGCGCCAGCGAAGTGGTCGCCCTGAAGGTTACCGACGTCGACAGCGAACGCATGACACTGCGCATCGAGCAGGGCAAGGGTCGCCGTGACCGCTACGCCATGCTCTCGCCGGTGCTGCTCGAGCGTCTGCGTGTGTGGTGGCGCGTTGCCCGTGCGCAAGGCAGGATGCCCGATCGTGGGTGGCTGTTTCCCGGGCTCGATCCGCTCGACCAGTTAAGCACGCGACAGTTGAACCGTGCCATTCATGCCGCCGCCGAGGCCGCGAACATCGACAAGCGTGTGTCCATGCACACGCTGCGGCACAGCTTTGCGACACACCTCCTTGAACAGAAGGTGGACATCCGCGTGATCCAGGTCCTGCTCGGCCATGCGAAGCTCGAGAACACCGCGCTCTACGTCCAGGTGGCCACCGACCTGCTGCACGAGGTCACCAGTCCGCTGGACCGTCTGCCTCCCGGGTAGGTCCGCGCGTAGCGCCTCATGCTGGAGGTTGCGGACATCTTCCGCAGCCACGGGCCAGCGTGGCGGACCACGGCACACCTGAGCCTGGGGCAGCTGAAGGTCATGTCGGCCATCGAACGGTGCCGCACGGCGGCACTGGGCGGACATGTGCTGCGCTGTTCAGGCTGCGCAACGACCGAGGTGTCCTTCAACCGTGCCGGAACCGGCATTGCCCGAAGTGCCAGGCCAGCGCCGCACACCGCTGGCTGGACGCACGCCAGGCCGACCTGCTACCCGTCGAATACTTCCACGTCGTCTTCACGCTGCCCGCGCCCGTCAGTGCGATCGCCTGGTACAACAAACGGGTCATCTACGGCCTGCTGCTCGACATCGCCGCCGACACGCTGCGCACGATCGCCGCGGATCCCAGGCATCTCGGCGCCCGGATCGGCGCCACGCTCGTACTGCACACCTGGGGCTCTGCGCTCACGCATCACCCGCATGTGCACGGCATCGTCCCTGGTGGCGGGCTGTCGCCCGATGGCGAGCGCTGGATCGCGTGCCGGCCCGGCTTCTTCCTGCCCGTGCGCGTGCTCTCACGCCTGTTCCGCCGGTGCTTCCTCGAAGCGCTCGAAGTGGCCCACCGGCATGGCCAGTTGCAGTTCTTCGGCGAGTACATCGGTCTTGCTGATCCCGCCACCTTTGCCCGGTGGCTTGCACCGCTACGCATCTGCGAATGGGTGGTCTATGCCAGGCGCCCGTTCGCCGGACCCAACGCGGTGCTCGAGTACCTCTCACGCTATACGCACCGCGTCGCCATCTCCAACCAGCGCCTGGTCGCCTTCGATGAGCGTGGCGTGACGTTCCGCTGGAAGGACTACCGTGCGAAGGGACGCACCCGCTACAAGACCATGACCCTCGAAACCGGCGAGTTCATGCGCCGCTTCCTGCTCCATGTGCTGCCCGGTGGCTTCCATCGCATCCGTCACTACGGGCTGCTCGCCAACCCCGTGCGCCGCGCCAGTCTCGCAAAGGTGCGTGAGCTGCTGCACGTTGCACCCGAGATCAGTCCGTCACCGGACGACCACGTCACCGAAACCCGGCCCGTCTTCATCTGCCGGCACTGCGGCGCACCGATGATCGTCATCGACATCCTCGCGCGCAGCGCCCCCATCCGCGCACCGCCAATACGACGGGATCAGACATGAGCATCACGGTTCCTCGACCTGCCTGTCGAACGTTGGCGCCGCGGCAACGCGGCCCAGGGGCGGACGTTTGCGCGTGTCGCTTCGCGAAGCGACACGCACGCCTGCTTCATCATCGCGATTGCACGACTGCACCGATTCGCTACGGCCTCAGCGCCCGTCCGGCATCCCGCCTGACCGCGTCACATCCGAGACCACTGAGCATCCCGGCCTATCAATCCCCATAGCCGCAAAGCCTCCAACCGCATCGGGGCACTCCGCGGTTTCCTCCATCGGGTTTATTCGACGCCTGCCGACATGCGCAGCGGCATGCACATTCCTGCGGCCGATGGCAGGCATCGAATAAACCTTAACGACTACGGAAGTTCGATGCAGGCCCGAGTTAGCCGATTGTGTTTGGATGCCGAGCTTCCGGGCCATCAAGAGACGATCTCTGTTGAAATGCAAACTGCTTTGGTTCCGGAAGTGACGCTCTGCGCCTTGCTTCGGCATTCGCGATGAAATCGGAAAGTTCGAGTTCCATAGCTGAGTCTTTGGCACCGGGTTTCCACGTTGCGGCGCCGAACCGGGGGCGCGTAGCACGCGCTAGCATCAACGCAGACATCGCGGCCTTCGCGCATTCGAACTCAACCCGCCAGCAGAAGTCTGTTGGTTCACCAAACTCGCGAAAGGCCTCCACATGTTCGCGGGCAGCATACACCGCCGCAGGATATTCGCGCAGCTCAGAAACAACCTTTCGGCTGAGGATTTGCCAATCAAGTTTGTCCGGGAAGGCAAACGGCGGGATGGTCACACCCTTGCGGGCTCCGTGGCGAGCGTAATCTGCTGACGCCGTTAGTGCCCAGACGGCCTTGTGCATCATCGTGCGGCAGGCACGAGCATGGCCTTCCAGCGACAACGCGAGTTCCAACGCCGTGTCACGTCGCTGGCGCTTGCGACGGCGCGCGTTTGATGCAGTGATCCGCGCGAGCGTAACCACGGAGCCGATGGTGGCCGATGTCAGTGCGACCGTTACCGGGGTGTCCGAGCTAAGTCTCTGGACATATTCAAGCCATTCGTGCCGCATGCCATGCGCTTCGAATAAAAGAGGTGCGCAGAGCATAAGCAATCGTTTGCGGTCGTACCGAAGCAAAAATTCGGAGTGTGTTATCGCTGCAACGTTTGACTCGAGCGACGGGGGAGGCCGCTTTCGGCCAATTTGCTTGAGACAGCCTGCGGTTCAATGCAACTAATAATGCGACTTTGGTTTTGTTGATTAGCGGCTGATCTGGCGTATTCTTACGTCCAAAACCTGAGAACGATTCAAAGAGACCGCTAATAAAGGGGTACGATGGACATCCAACAAGAACCGGACCTCGAATCCGGAGCCGTCGAGGAAAAGACGCCGCTGCTTCTGGAGATCGAGGCCGATCCTACGCTGGGTTATGCGTCGATCCAGAATTCCGTGCCCGTAGTTCGTGCCTTGCGCGTAACGAACCGTGGCAGCGAACCTCTCGAGACCGTCGAGGTTCTGGTCGGTTGCAATCCTCGCTTCGCACAAGGCGTGAAACTTCATTTTGCGAAGCTCGCTCCGAACGAAAGCAGGCGCATATCTCCTTTAGACCTGGCACCAGATCACAGTTATCTTGCCGACCTCCAGGAGGCAGTAACTGCGTTGCTCACGGTGGTCGCGCAGGCGGGCGAGATCGAACTCGCACGTATCAGTCTCCCCCTCGAGATTCTGGCCTACGACCAATGGGCCGGAACACGCGCCATGCCCGAGTTGCTCGCGTGCTTCTCGATGCCGAACAACCCGGCAATTGACATCCTCATTGGCAAGGCGTCGAAGCTGCTTCGCGAGCAGCACAGCGACCTGTCCATGAACGGGTACCAGTCGAAGAGTCGCGACGTGGTGTGGAAGCAGATCTCCGCGATCTACAGCACGCTCGCTGCAGAGAATCTGCAATACGCCGAACCGCCGGCTTCGTTCGGAATAGATGGTCAGAAAATCCGTACCCCAGATCGGGTTATCGAGGGAAGGGTAGCAACTTGCCTTGACCTCGCGATGCTGTTCTCGTCCTGTCTCGAGCAGGCTGGTCTTCGCTCCGTCGTCTTGATCAAGGATGGTCATGCCTGGGTAGGCGTATGGCTTCATCAGGCCTGTTTCCCGGATCCGCTCACCGATGACGTTCAGGCAGTACGCAAGCGGGGCGATAGCGGAGAGTTTCTGGTATTCGAGACCACGGCGGTCGCCCAACACTCGGGCCGGCGCCCGTCCCTGCGAATCGCCCTGGAACAAGGCGCGGCCCATCTGCTCGAGGAAGGCACATTCCGGTACGCGGTTGATATTCATCGTGCTCGTGAGTTGCAAATCAGGCCATTGCCATCCCGGGTCACAGGCATTAAACGATCCGAAACCGACGATGCGGACGAGCCGGCAGCCATTGAACCGACGCCGATTCTCCCGCCGCTTGACCCGGAGTTTCTGACGCCGCTCGATCTAACTGGCGACGAGACACCAGAAGGCCGTCTGTCGAAGTGGAAATCGCGGCTGCTGGATTTGACGCTGCGCAACCGGCTTCTCAACTTCAAATCGACCAAATCGACGCTCGCGCTGGTCGCCCCCGACCTTGGCAAGCTCGAAGACGCTATCGCCGAAGGCGTCGAGTTCCGCGTCCGGGCGTTGCCGACTTTGATGGAAGGGAATGATCCTCGCATGGCCGAGGTCCATGCCAGTCGCAGCGGACGCCAACCTATTGACGATATGGCGCTCAACGCCTTGGACAACAAGGAGTTGATCGCGCGGATGCCTCAGGAGACCCTGGATGGCAATCTTCTGAGTATCTTTAGTGCCGCGCGGACTGGTCTGGAAGAGGGCGGCGCGAATACGCTCTATCTCGCCTTGGGCATGCTGCGGTGGGCGGAGACGGAGAGCGCTGACAGCGTACATCAGGCGCCTATCATCCTGGTTCCCGTGACGCTACAGCGCCAGTCGGTCCGAAGCGGCTTCAGGCTTAGCCGTCATGACGATGAGACGATCATCAATCCAACGCTGCTGCAGATGTTGCGCTCGAGCTTCGAGTTGCGCATTCCAGGGTTGGATGTCTTGCCGACGGACGAGAAGGGCGTCGACGTCGGGAAGGTACTGCAGGCATTCCGTCTGGCCGTTCGCGAAATCCCCAAGTGGGAGGTCGTTGAGCAGGCCCATCTTGGAATTTTCTCTTTCACCAAGTATCTGATGTGGAAGGATCTCCAGGACCGGACGGAGCAACTCAAGGCGAATCGCGTAGTCCGGCATCTCATAGATAACCCCGGGCGAGCATTTGAGAAAGAAGAGGGCGACGAACGTTTCGAGAGATTGGACGAAACGCACAAGCCCCAAGACCTGTACACGCCAATGCTGTCTGACTCATCGCAGTTGAAGGCTATCTGCGTGGTCGACTCCGGGCGTGATCTGGTACTCGAGGGCCCGCCCGGTACGGGTAAAAGCCAGACCATCACAAACCTGATTTCCCATTTGCTGGCTAGAGGTAAGACAGTCCTGTTCGTATCCGAGAAGATGGCCGCTTTGGAGGTCGTGCATCGCCGGCTGGAATCGGTCGGTCTGGGGCCGTTTTGCCTTGAATTGCATTCGTCCAAAGCACGCAAGTCGGAAGTCCTGCAGCAGCTCGGCAAGGCTTTGGATTTCAGTGGCCAGCGCACAAGCGAAGACTGGAGTCGGGAAGCAGAACGTCTGGGCCACCTGCGGCAGGAATTGAACGGCCTGGTAGACGCATTGCATAGGCCACATTCCAACGGGCTCACCGTATATCAGGCCATCGGAACCTGCATCGAGCACGCCGGCGAGGAAGCCTCCCTGATGCCTTGGGCAGATGCATCCGCTCACGACCATAAGTCCCTCGAAAGCCTGCGAGAAACATCGAGACGGATGGCGACCCTCTCGGGGGCGCTCGTCGCGCTGCAT
Organism: Paraburkholderia sp. PGU19; assembly: GCF_013426915.1. GTDB lineage: Bacteria > Pseudomonadota > Gammaproteobacteria > Burkholderiales > Burkholderiaceae > Paraburkholderia. Next base: position 1,140,636 of record NZ_AP023181.1, on the reverse strand, counting down.
GGTCATCCGCTCGAGCATATTGGAAGAATCGACTGGAGTCCGAGCTGGCAGGACGAACTTCTGACAGTCGCGCGGTCTCTGGAACAGGCGATCCAGACGTTCAAGAGTCGTGCAGCCGAGGCGGAAAGCAGCTTGGGACTCCCGGTTTCCGGGTTAAGCCTGGAGGGATACGAAAAGGTTGACCGGTTGGCAGACGTTCTCCTCGGAGCACCGCAGGTGCCTCAAGGCGTTGCCGCACAAGCTTACGACGCTGAAGTTCGGGCACAACTGCAACGGCTTGCCCGGCATGGGAAGGCGCGCAACGAGTCATGGAGCAATCTCGAGACCGGTTGGACCGAGCGGCTCTCAGAAATCAGCGCGAAAACGCTTACGGACGAGTGGGCACAAGCTGCGAACACCTGGTGGCCTAAATCTGCGATTAAAAAGCGTGCTATCCGCACGCGCCTTGCGAGCTATAGCGCTACAGGGGCGCGCCCGACGGACGAAGCTGTTGTGGCAATGTTGCCCCATCTTGCAGGCGTCAATGCCGAGGACGAGCAGCTTCTCGCGTTGAAAGGCAACGCCGAACGTGTGCTGCAGGATACGTTCAATGGCGTAGAGACCGACTGGGATCAGGTGTTGCGGTGCGAGCAATGGGCGCAACGTTTCTCGGATGCAGTCACCCTGGTTGCTGGAGATCCGGCCGCGGCAGCAGAACTGCGAACGCGTTTTCAGAATCTGGTGGTTGAAAACCGTGCATTGCTACAGCCGGGAAGCCCATTGAGTAAATCGCTGGTTGCCTATCGCGATGCGTGGCGCGAAGTTCGTGCGAGGCTATCGGCGCTGGAAGCACTTGCCGAACCGACTGCACCGTTGCAGGGGCCAGCCGACACGGAAGGCGCTCTGGAGCGGGTGCTCGGTGTTACCGCGGAGTGGCAACGTGCGAAGAGCCAGTTTATGTCCTGGTGTCTGTGGCGGCAGGTCCGAGAGCAGGCCGTACATCTGGGGTTGCAAGGCGTCGTAACTTCTCTGGAAGGCGGCCGTGTGCCGCTGGATCGCGTAGAGGAGCACTTCGAGTACAGCTACCAGAGTTGGTGGGTGAAGAAGATCATCGACAAAGACTCGGTACTGCGGACCTTCTCCAGCGCAGACCACGAACGAAAGATTCGTGAGTTCCGCCAGTCCGATGAGCGATTCCAGAATCTGACGGCGCAATATGTTGCGGCGATGCTTGCTGGCAAGGTACCTGCGGGCAAGGGCATGGTAGTGAGTGGCGAAAGTGAACTGGGGCTGTTGCGGCGGGAGCTGCAAAAGAAGACACGCCATGCGCCTGTACGGCAATTGATGCACGGGCTTCCGAGTCTGCTTCCCAAGCTGAAACCCTGCCTTTTGATGTCGCCGCTATCTGTGGCTCAGTATCTGGACGCGGGCCACGCACAGTTTGACGCCGTTGTCTTCGATGAGGCGTCCCAGATTCCCGTGTGGGACGCCGTGGGTGCCATCGCACGCGGCAAGCAACTGGTTGTGGTTGGAGACACGAAGCAACTACCGCCTACCAGCTTCTTTAGCAAGTCGACGGAATCGGACGACAACGGCGGCGATGACGCGCAGATTGAAGACCTCGAAAGCATTCTGGACGAATGCCTGGGCGCAGGGATGAATCGTCAGCGGCTCCAGTGGCATTACCGCAGCCGTCACGAGAGTCTGATTACCTTCAGTAACGTTACCTACTATGACTCGCAACTCATCACCTTTCCGTCGCCTGTGACGGATGATGTGGCAGTGCGCCTCGAGCGCGTCGCGGGTGTCTACGACCGGGGTGGAAGCCGGACAAACCGTGCAGAGGCCGAGGCGATCGTGCGCGGGATCGAGCAACACTACCTGGATTCGAGCCAGCGACATCTAACTTTGGGCGTTGTCACATTCAACCAGCCGCAGCAGTCGCTCATTGAGTCGCTGCTAGACGCCCGTCGCCGGGCCAATGCGGCGCTCGACAAGGCGATGTCTGCGCAGTCGCGCGAGCCGTTGTTCATCAAGAACCTGGAGAACGTTCAGGGCGATGAGCGCGACGTCATTTTCTTCTCGATTACCTACGGTCCAGACGCAGCCGGAAAAATCACCATGAACTTCGGCCCGCTCAACAGCGAGGGTGGTCAGCGTCGACTCAATGTGGCGATTTCCCGTGCGCGCGAAAGAGTGATCATTTTCAGCACCTTGCGACCGGAGCAGATCGACCTTTCCCGCGTGAGAGCTGCGGGTGTTCGCGACCTGAAGCACTATCTCGAGTTTGCACTGAAGGGACCGAAGGCGTTGCTGGAGCAATCGTTGCCTACCGGGATGGAGCCGGACAGTCCGTTCGAGAGCCAGGTCATCAAGGTGCTACGCGACCACAACTGGATTGTTCACCCTCAGGTAGGCTGTTCTGGCTATCGCATCGACATTGGTGTCGTTGATCCTCGTGCACCGGGCCGATATCTCATCGGGATTGAATGCGACGGTAAAGCATATCACTCGGGTGCGACAGCGCGCGACCGCGACCGACTTCGTCAGGTGGTGCTCGAAGGGTTGGGATGGCGCCTACATAGAATCTGGTCGACCGACTGGTGGTTGAATCCCGACGTGGAGGTCCAGAAGCTGCTCACGCGATTGAACAAGGTGCTGGACGACGATGTTGACGAAGAGGCCCCGGCTGCGGAGTCTCTCCCGGAGGCGATGGAGGCAGAGATCGTCGACAGCGTTCCTTCGTCGGTCGTTGCAACAGACATTGGCGTATCTCTGCCCAAGTACAAGATCGTCGTCCCGGCGGGAGGCAAGCCGGAAGACTTTTACGATCTAACCCACGGCCGGAAGCTAACGGAGCAACTGATCGAGGTAATCGAAGCTGAAGGGCCGATCCACGAAAATGTCCTTCATCGCCGGGTGGCGAGAGCGTGGGGTTTGGAACGCACGGGTACGCGAATTGTCGATCGACTCCGGATGCTAACGCCTCGCGAACACGGTCGAACTTCTGACGGAAACGCGACGTTCTACTGGCCGGCAAACATCAATCCGGGAGAGTGGAGCGCCTTTCGTGAGGCCTCGGACGAAGAAAGTTCGCGTCGGAAAGTCGATGATGTGTGTCTGGAGGAACTAGCTAACGGTGTGCTTCATGTGCTTGAAGAGATGGGCAGCGCACCAACCTCGGACGTCGCGAGATCTGTGTGTCGGCTGATTGGAATGTCGCGCACACCGGGAGATGCCGAAGCTAGGGTTGGACTTGCAATTTCCCGTCTCGTGACGACGGGAAGCGTGATCGCGAGTGAGAACCTGCTGAGACTTTCGTAGCTAAATAGTCTCGTGTAGGAATGAATCGGGGCGACGTACGTTGATCGTGTCTATTCGACTGAAGCCGTCTCGAGCATGACTCAGGTACGATGGAGACGGTCTTCTCTGCTCCATCAGGTATCTGCCAACGACCGCACGGGACTGTGGCCAAGCGCGGCAACTCGGTCCAGGCAATCCTTGAAGCGGGCGGGGTCCTTTCTGCGCAGGCGTTTTAAGTCTGCGATCACGGCTTCGAACCTCGTGCTTTCGGTGTTGTGTTTTATAAAGTCGATGCGAGCTTTAAGTTCAAGGAACTCGTCGATGGCATCGTTGTGCTCGACACCAGAACGCTCTATCAGAACCTCGAGCGCATCAGATATTCGACCAAGCTGCTTGCCATAGCTCTCGTGCTTCACGATCGCTCGCTCGGCTGCTGGATTACTCGAGTTATCCTCGTTCACGACGAGTGCCGCGAATGTCCAAGGCAAAATCGATTGCTGCAGGTTTCGGGGGGCGTTATAGAACGCTTCCGCGCATTGGCTTTGCCAGGCAATGTACGACGACCACGGCCAAGCCAACTCCCGACTTGATGAAATTGATGACATGCCACTCTCCTGAACGTTTGACAATCCGAGCGAGGTGACCCGCCGTATCGCAGATGGATTGGCGCCAGTCACGAGTTGAATGCGACGAATGTGGAAACGGGAAGAATTGAACAGGAGAGTACGTTCTGTCAGTGTGTTTGCTCACATTTCAAGGAGAGCAAGGCGGACAACAGAAAGAAGTAGATGACATACCGAGTTTGGCAGATGCTGAAAATTCCGAAGTGACTGTCCAGCTTCAAGATTGGCAGACTCAGTGATTTTGACGAGTTTCTCCCAATTCATAACGCTGCGTTACATGGGGGGAATTGACGGCATGCCTGCTTACAGGTCGCGATGCGATGGCTGCACGGCTGCGAGGCGGCTGCCTGCAAACGGATCTTGACTCCAATCCACCTTCGGGAGCGCCTCGGTCATCGCTAGCGCTCGGCGCCGCTCGACAGCGAAGTGCTCCAGTGATTGCCCCGCGCTGACGGCCTGCTTGAGCCATTGAGGCATCTCCCCCTCGCCGGACCAGATTTCTCCGGTCGCACTTCGGTATCGGGCAGCCTTCTGTTTAATCTGGTCTTCGGCAATCGCGGCTGCAAGGTCATCAAGCTCAATGCCGACTTCAGCCATTCTGCGGCGTAGATAGGCGACCATACTGTCGCGCTTTCTCTCATCCATGAAATATCCCTGTTTTACGGTTTGCGTCCCTCTAATGATCTGCTGAACTAGCGCAAACGCCGTGCCTCGAGAATACCACTATAGCTTCGATAACGCTGATAAGGTTTGTCGCTGGATGGCCTATTCGCAGTGTTATATGGCATAGTGCGGCCATTGCTAACCACGGGGAGAGATATAAATGGCAACACTTGAAAGGGTTCAGGCCCAAATCGCAAAGCTACAGGCTCAAGCGGAAGCACTCGTTGTAAAGCAATCGTCCGGCGTAATCGCGAAGATTCGCGACATCATGGAAAAGCATGGTTTGACCACGGCTGACATCGAAGCGCACATTGGCGGTTCGAAGAAACGTGGTCGCAAGCCGGGCGTCAAGGTCGCAGCCAAATCGTCTGCATCGGTTGCAAAGTATCGCGATCCGAAGAGTGGCGCTACCTGGACTGGGCATGGTCGTGCTCCTGCGTGGATCGTCAATGCAAAGGACCGTAGTAAGTTCTTGGTTGATGGTGCGTCGGACACCGGGGTGACCGCTCCTAATAAGGCTGCCAAGGTTGGAAAGTACGTTCGTGGGCCGCAGGCGCCGAAGTATCGAGATCCGGCGACTGGGGCAACGTGGAGCGGACGTGGCCGGGCCCCGGCGTGGCTTGCTGGCGCCAAAGACCGCACGGCCTTTCTGATTGAGGGCGGCGCGGGAGAGAGTGATGTGAAACCGAGGGCGGCGAAAAAGGTAGCAGCCAAGAAAGCTTCCGCGAAGAAAGTAGGTGCGAAGAAAGCGGTGGCTACCAAAAAGACCGCTGCCAAAGAGGCTGCGGTCAAGGTGGCTACTCCGAAGAAGGTCGCAGCGAAAAAGGGCGTTGCATCGGCCAAAAAGGCGCCTGCGAAGAAAGTCGCGACAAAGAAAGTGACGGCGAAGAAGGCTGCCGCCAAGAAGTCGGTTATTGTTCCCGAAGCACCGGCGCAAGCATCGGCACCGACAAACGCTGCCGCGTCTAAATCGACTGCTGCTTAATTGCTCTGGCTATGGCGAGCGATCGCCAGACCGGCGAGCAGGGGGCTCCTTCCTGCTCGCATCAAGCGAACCGTGTTCTGCCTGAGCTGGCAGACTGCCGTAGACGCAGTCGTGTTTTTCACACGTCAGCGGATGGACCTTTCCATCCGCTGTTTCCTCACCGACTCGCGATACCAGCGAGCTACTGCGGTTCCGATTCGCTCGAACGGCTTCCTAGGGGAGAATCTTCCAAGTCTCATTCGGATGCAAGTTTTTCGTTGTACCTCGTACGCCACGACGCGAACATGGCGTTCTTTCCGTCAAGAGATTGACTCTGAAATCCCCGATCATTGAGCACCTCTTCTAGAGATCGAAGGCAGCTTGGTATTTCGGGGAATCTACTCAACATTTTATCGATGTAAGCTTTTGCCGGCTTCGAGAAAGTACTGCCTGCGCTGACGAGAGCGTGCTGCAAACCAACTTTGTCAGTCACGAGTATGTCTGGAGGGGAGTGCTTCTCTGCCAACTCACAGATTGCTCTATGCTCCCAGGCAGGCGTGGGACTGTCGAATATCCTAATGCATAAACAACACGGGGGCGGGAGTTCGAATACGAATAGCCAACTGGCCGAGGGTACGCCAACATACTTACCTGCGTATGTGGTGACGAACCATACCCGAGCGTCATTGCTTAGATTGGCAGACTCCAGTTCCGTGTATGGAAGGTTGAACATGTGCTCCTCCACGAGCCGAGGCGCTTCGACGGCGCCTCAAGATTGGACCGCAGGACACGCCCACATGAAGTCGTGGACTTGTGGCCAGTACCCAACGCTACCCGTTAGTCGCGAGATCCCTTGTTCCTTCTCGTCTAATTTTAGGTAAATTACTGTGCAATTGGGGTGGTTTGAAGTTTACTAGTGAAGACAATATTCACGATTATTTTCCAATTAAATAATTAAAAAATTATGTAATTATAAATATAGTTTGTAGAACGGTGCCCGTCGTTCCGTGAAACTCTCGGATTTGGGCGCAACGTTCATGGCGAGTCTCCCTGTTGGTGACATCATTCGGCTCAGGCGTGAGCAGAAGGGGCTAAGTCAGGTCGCGCTCGCTGATTCGTCGGGGCTTTCAAGTCAGTACATCTCGCTATTGGAACTCGGACGGAACCCGTCCCTCGACACACTCTCATCGATTGCCGCGTCACTGGGATGCAAGGTATCGGACATCATCCTCGACGCTGAAGAGCGCCTGAATAGACAAGGACAATCCTGAACTGAGAATCAGTGCCATGCACCTCGGACTCGATGATGCGCCGGCTTGGTGCGACGCACCAGTACTAAGGAAGGCGACCTTTTGACATGTGTTCGCGCGTTCTCTATGGGCATTCGCGGGCTAATTTGTCGACGGCGTTGCAAGCTTAACTTGGCGCACTTTACCTGTAATTCGACATTTATGTTGAGTTGTAGGCGTGGGTTTGACGACTTTGATTGGTCGCGTGATCGTCATGGGGCATTCGGTCGTCTCTAACTGCGACTAGCACTACCCGCTGCGTAACGCACGCGAGCCGAGTCACCTAGGGTTTGGCGGCGGAGGGCATCGTCTCTTCTCCATATCAGCTATACCAGCTTCTTCGCAATGCGCGAAATCTGAGGTTACTCGCCGTTTCTTCGGATTTTCGCATTAGCAGCGCGCAGCTCGATAGTTGCATTCGTCTCGTTCTGGCCTGAAGAGAAGTCGCTGTGGGGTGATATCGCTTCTGCATGGTGACCGGTCATAACCGATCGCGCGCTGACCTACGCTTCCGAGCATCGGGAACAGAATTGTTTGTCTACGTGCATAGCGGCGTCAGTTATATTTGTTCCGCATCCCTTGCGAGGCCGAATCGGCGGTGATGATCGGGGACCATCGTTTCGACCGACGGATATTGTAAATATTTCAACGCCATGGGCTCGCCTTCTTCGATGCGGCGTCAGCTGAAAAAATGCACGTTAAAACAATGCCTTGCATTCGGATCAGATTTATTTGTAGCTGTCCGTACGCGTGAAACCAGTGTCTAAGTCAGATCTATTTGTGTAGATTCGCCACGTCAAATTTGTTTGTTTCGGATCAGGTCGTATTTGTACGTCACCAAAAGATTTGAAATGAAACGCCACGATCCGCCCATCTTCATGATATATTACATATCAACACACAACAGGCCCTGCCGCTCACATCAGCAGCGGCGCCTTAACCGCCTACCCGGCTCGTAGCCGCAACTGGCAGGAATACTCATGCATGCGCGCTACGCGCGCCAATCCAGGTTCCACCATGTTCGATCCGTCGCTGCTTGGCCGCCTGTCCTTCATTCCCGCCGACGCGGCCAAAGCGCCGTTACCGCCGGGCCGCAACCGGCTCGGCATCGCCGGTGAGCGCGACGCGATCCTGTTCGTCCCGTCCAACGTCGACACGCGCAAGCCCATACCGCTATTCGTAATATTCCATGGCGCAGGCGGCTTTCCAGAAAAGGTTCTACCCTTCATCGAAGAGCACGCCGAGCGCGACAAGTTTCTCGTCCTCGCGCCGCATTCGATATACGCAACCTGGGACATCGTGATCGGCGGCAGCGGCCCGGACCTGGAGCGGCTCGATCGCGCGCTCGTCGAAGTCACGTCCCGCTACGGGATCGATCGTAAGCGTCTCGCCTTTGCCGGCTTCTCGGACGGCGCAAGCTACGCACTGTCGATCGGCATCACGAACGGCGATATCGCGAGTCATGTGATTGCGTTCTCTGGCGGCTTCATGTCGGTCTTCACACAGGAAGGCGCGCCCAAGGTTTTCATCGCGCACGGCCTGGCCGACGAACAACTACCCATCGAAACCAGCGGCCGCGCGAACGCAGCCAAGCTGAAAGCCGCGGGCTACGACGTGCAATACATCGAATTCAACGGACTGCATGCGATCCAGCCTGCCATCACAAGCATGGCGATCGAGTTCTTTCTCAGCTAGCTGGCGCGCTGCCGTCACCCGCGTCGCCATGCCACCCTCAGATACGAGTGCGTCTATGGACTTTGAAATACCCGAATCACTGGTGCATCCGCTGCTTGCAATGATTGAATCGGAATCGCCGCTCGCAAGACAGCTCAATCAGCACGGCGCATGTCACGGCAGCATGGTCGTATCGAGCGCACTGTTCGATTCGAGATCGCTGAATACGCTGTATTCGCTGAGCAAGGCGAACAACGAACGCGCGCTAATGTTTCAGATGCTCGCGCTCGACAACATCTTCAATGCGCCGCAAGCGCGCATCATCCCGGGCCTTGATCAACTCGTGCCGGGTCTGGTTGCGTATCTGTCGCGCGATGCGATCGACGGCTGGCTCTACAGCCGCGCGAAGGACGGCACGTTGCTGCCGTGGCTCGTGCGCCGCATGCGCGTGGTCGAGCCCGAGCAGGGCATGCCGTACGTCGTCGTCGACATGCTGGCGAATACGATGCAGTCTGCGAACTCCGAGCGCACCGAGCATCACATGCGGCACTCCGGCATGACGACGTCGCTCGTGATCAACCGGCACGACATCGTGAACCGCACGATTCCCGAGCTGCTCGCCGAGTTCGGCTTCTACAAGGAATGCCCCGAATTCAAACTCGAATACGAACGGCACGCGCAGCGTTTCCTCGAATTTCAGCCGCGTTTCGGCGCGCAGTTCGTAGTGTCGAAGGCCGCTTATACGATCGACGCGAAAGCGGGTGCCGAACTGATCCGCATTCCCGAAGGCGTGAGCGCAAAGTGCGTGAACGACGAAGAGACGCTGGAGCGCCGCTTCCTGATGACGGCCGACGCCGAGTTCTGGCGCGACGCGAACATCGATAGCGGCTTCGACAAGGTGCCGTTGCATTGCTACGTGTGTCTGTTTCATATGGAATGGCACCGCGATATCTGGGTGCATGTCCAGCATATGGCGGCATATCGCTATCAGCCCGAACTGCGCGAGAAGCTGGTCCTGCCGTCCCATCACCGCGATCTGATCGACATTCTGACGTCGAAGACGAATGTATTCGTGCAGGACTTCGTGCCGGGCAAATCGGGCGGCACGACGATTCTTTGCCAGGGCGCGCCTGGGTTAGGAAAGACGCTGACGGCGGAGGTCTATTCGGAAGTGGTCGGCAAGCCGTTGTATCGCGTGCATTCGGGGCAGCTCGGGACGACGGCGGCGTCGGTGGGCGCGGCGCTGTCGGGCATCCTGCAGCGCGCGACACGCTGGAACGCGATCCTGTTGCTCGATGAAGCCGACGTCTACATTCGCCGCCGCGACAACGACCTGGAACACAATGCAATCGTCGCCGAGTTCCTGCGCACGCTCGAGTATTTCAACGGCTTGCTGTTCATGACGACCAACCGGATCGACGATGTCGACGACGCCATTCTGTCGCGCTGCATCGCGAAGATTCACTACGCGACACCGCCAAGAGCCGACGCAATCCGCTTGTGGAAGCTGCTGGCCGCACAACTGGGTGCGGACCTCGGCGATGAACTGATCGAAGCGCTCACCAACGCGTGGCCGCAATCGAGTGGACGCGACATCAAGGAACTGTTGAAGCTGACCACCCGCTATTGCCGCGCGAAAGAGATCCCGCTTTCGGAGGATGCGTTCAGGATCTGCGCGACGTTTCGCGGGCACGCGTAACGCCGCGCGATCATGACGTCGTGTCCATCGGATCGTCGGTGCTGTTGTTCGCAGCGTTCGTTTGGCGGTTTCTGATGAGTTCATCGAGCATTGGTTTTCCGTCCATGTTCTGGCGATACCACATGTTCATCATCTGTTGGCCGACCATGGGATCGACGCCTGTGGACGACTTATGCAAAGTCGCTCCGCGCGCGCTTTCCGAGTGAACGTTGGTCTTCGGTAGCGCTACGCTGCCTTTTGCCGGCTCGCCGTGTGCGTTGTACGGAGAGTAGGCGCGCGCCGTCGCTTCGAGCAGCGAGTCCATGTCCGCGTGCGCGCTTTTCTCCCCGACGCCGTGCATCTCGCGCAACGACGTGAATGCGCTGTGCGCGGCGGAGTCTCTCGGCTTGTTATGGTTGTCCTTGTCGATCTGGAATTTGTCGTTGCTGAACTGCAAGGTCGGCACATCGGTTTCGCGTACGTTGAACGCGCCGGCAACCGCCGTGGCGCCACGGCCGAGTACTTTCGCCTCGTCGGACTGCGTGCGATTGACGGATGAAATCGACGGAGAGTGATCGCCGGCATTTGGCGCATCTGTTTTCTTGATCAGATCGCCCGGCTTTGCTGCGCCAAGCGCGCCAATGGGCGACGCCGACGGGTCGTGCAGCGTGGTCTCGCCGTGTTTTTCAAGCGACTTGCCTTTGCCGCCCGACGCCTTTGCAATGCCACTCCCGGAAATACCGAACCGGGTCACTTCCGTATGCCAGTCGGCGGGCGCATCGTTCGTCGACGCGGTCTTCTTCTGCTTCGCGGACGGCGGCATGCCGGGCAACGGGCTGGAGGCGCGGCGCTTGACGCCTGCCGTGGATGGCGTCGGCTGGCTTGTGCCGGCAGTCGGCGTTGGGGCGATGTGAGACGACGAACTGCCGTTGACTTTGGGCATGATGAAACGACCTCTCGTGACGATCCGGACATTGAGCGTCTACACAGTCTGGCTCGGGGCGGCGCGTGAAGCCGTGAGCACGCGCATGCATGTCGCGCGATGCGAAGCGGTCGGTGCCCTGCCAATACGCGACGCCTTTATCGACGCTCGCGCACCGCTATCACCCGGTTCTGCGCGACCGCATAGATCGCGGCATCGTCGGCGGACTGGTTGACGACGAAACCGCCCGTGAACGCGCCGAACGCGGGCAGCACACCGCACCGCGCGGCAAAGCGGAAGCAGGGCACGCGCACCGAATCCGCGCGGCTCGCGATCACGTACACGGGATGCTCATGACCCGCGAGCACGTACGCGCCGTCGATCACCTGCGGGTAATGACACAACGCCCACGGTCCATGCCGCCACGGTTCGAGCACGGTCTCAACACCGAGCGAAGGCGGCAGCAGTCCGGCACTGCGATCGTGATTCCCTTCGACCACCACCATGCGCACCGACGCATGTCGCGCGCGCCATTCGCCGAGCGCCTGCATCGTCGCGCTGCCGAGCGATTCACGTCCATGCAGCAGATCGCCGAGAAACACGATCGACTCGGGCGCGTGCGCAGCGATCAGCGCATCGAGCCGCGCGAGACCGTCTGCCGTCGCGCCGGCTGGCACGGGCACGCCATGCGCGCGAAACACGGCATCCTTGCCGAAATGCGCATCGGCGATGAACAGGCTCTTTAGCTGCGGATCGAAAGCGGCGCGTAGCGCGGACAACTGCAGCGGATAACCACCCACATCGACGGTCACAGTTTCGAACGTCATCAGCGCGCTGCCTTGTCGAGGTCGGCCAGCATCCTCTCGATACGATCCGCGAGCTTTTCGGTGCTGACCTTTTCGCGGATACGCCCGACGATCAGCGGAAACGCGAACGGCGTCGGCTTCTTCGGGTGCGTCAGCGCAAGCCGGCTCGCGCGCATCGCGTCGAGCGCGCGCCGGATGCGGTCGAGATCGAGTTCCTGCAACTTCACTTCGGCGTCGGCCTGCGTCAGCAGCAGATTGTCGCTATCGTGCTTGCGAAATACCTCGTAAAACAGGCCGCTCGACGCCTGCAACTGCCGCGCACTCTTCTGCTGTCCCGGGTGCGCCTGATAGACGAGACCCGCGACGCGCGCAATCTCGCGGAAGCGGCGCATCGCGAGTTCGGAGGCGTTGAGGCTGTCCATGATGTCGTCGGCAAGGCGCGTCGAAGAAAACAGACCTTCGTCGATCAGTGTCGCCCAGTCGAACGGTTGCGACGACAACAGTTCGAAGCCGTAGTCGTTGGCCGAGATCGAGAACGTGCCCGGCTGGTCGCGCGCCGCGCGCCAGCCGAGCAGCGACGCAAGGCCGATATGCGCGACGCGCCCCGCAAACGGATAGCAGAAGAAGTGATGGCCTTCGCGCGTGCGCAGTATTTCGGCGACCAGCAGTCCTGTTTTAGGCAATGCCGACCAGTTCGCCTGTAACTCCAGCAAAGGCCGGATCGCGATCATCTCCGGCTCGACGTACACGCCGCGATCGGCTTCGGCGAGCATCGCTAGGGTCGCGTCCGCGAGTTCGGACGAGAGCGGCATCTTGCTGCCCGCCCACTGCGGCATCGCGCCTCGCGATGAAGTCGCTCGGCGCACATAGGCCGTCATGTCGCGCACGCGCACCAGTTCGAGCGCGCGGCCGCCGAACGTGAACACGTCGCCGGGCTTCAGGCGCGAGATGAACGATTCCTCCATCGAGCCGATCCGTCCGCCCGTCAGCCACGCGACGTGCAGCGTCGCATTGGCGACGATGGTGCCGACGTTGCTGCGATGCCGGCGGATCAGGTCGTCGCGCAGCACGCGATACACGCCGTCATCGTCGCGCACGACGCGGTGAAAGTCCGGATACGCGCGCAGCGACGGTCCGCCACGTTCGACGAACGCAAGCGCCCAGTCGAATTCCTGTTGAGTCAGCTCGCGATACGCGAACGTCGTGCGAACCTCGTCGAACAGTTCGGGCGTCTTGAAGCCGCCGCCGATCGCGACCGTGACGAGATGCTGGATCAGCACGTCGAACGGCTTGCGCGGCGTCTCGCGTCCTTCGATGCGCCGCGCTTCGACGGCGCACCGCGCCGCCGCCGCTTCGACGAGTTCGAGCGCGTGCGTGGGCACGATCGTGATGCGCGACGCGCGGCCCGGCGCGTGCCCCGAGCGTCCCGCGCGTTGCATCAGCCGCGCGACGCCTTTCGGCGAGCCGATCTGAAACACGCGCTCGACGGGCAGAAAGTCGACGCCGAGATCAAGACTCGATGTACAGACAACGGCCTTCAGCTTGCCCGTCTTCAGGCCGTCCTCGACCCATTCGCGCAGTTCCTGCGCAAGCGAGCCGTGATGGAGCGCAATCAACCCGGCCCAGTCGGGGCGCAACTCGAGCAGCGCCTGATACCAGATCTCGGCCTGCGAGCGCGTATTCGTGAAGACGAGCGATGTGCGCGCTTCGTCGATGCCCTCGGCGACGGGGCCGACCTGATGCATGCCGAGATGGCCGCCCCACGGAAAGCGTTCGATCGTCGCGGGAATCAGCGTGTCGATGATGAGCGTCTTCGGCTGCACGCCGCTCACCGACACGCGAGGCGTGCGGACGGGCGCAAGCAGCACGTCGGCGGCGAACGGAAGATTGCCGAGCGTCGCGGACAGTCCCCATACCTGAAGGTCCGCGCGCCAACGTGCGAGGTGCGCGATCGCAAGCTGAGTCTGCGTGCCGCGTTTGTTGCCCAGCAGTTCATGCCATTCATCGACGACGACGAGGCGCACATGCTTCAGTTCTTCGCGGGCATCGCTGCGCGTGAGCATCAGCGACAGGCTTTCGGGCGTCGTGACGAGCGCGCTCGGCATGCGCCGGCTTTGGCGCGCGCGCTCCGTCGAGCTGGTGTCGCCCGTGCGCAGGCCGATCGTCCACGGCACACCGAGTTCGCGCGCGGCGCTTTGCAATGCGCGGGCGGTGTCGGCGGCGGGCGCGCGCATCGGCGTGATCCACAGCACCGTTAGCGGGTCCGCGAGCGCGCGCGGCGCGTGATCGCCGAATGCGGACATCGCGCCGAACCAGACGGCCCATGTCTTGCCCGCGCCTGTCGTTGCGTGCAGCAGTCCACTCGAACCCGCCGCAATCTCGCGCCAGACTTCGCGCTGAAAATCGAATGGCTGCCATTCGTGCGCGTCGAACCACTGCTGGACGCCGGCATCGAATGGTGTCTTTGCCTTGTCGGGGTCGGGCGCGTAGGCGGCGGGTGTGAATGCGTCCGGTGCGGGCGCGGCGCGCCTGGTCGGAATGCGTCGCGGCCGGGGCGCGCGGCGTCGCATTGGCGGGCTGGCTGCATCGACGATGCCGGATGCATCGGCGGGATCGCGATCAGGATCAGAGGCCGCGTCGGCTGCGGCCTGCGTGGCGTTGCGCTCGGGATCGATCGGATCGGTCATGGGGTGACATAAATCGCGGACGGCCGATGGCGTCCGTTGCCGGATGGTACGCATCACGCAGCATGGCGCATGCCCACGTTGGCAACGGTAATGAAGCGCTACCTGACGATCACGATGCAGCCTTATTTTCAGCGTAAAATGTCACTGCCGCCGCGATGTACCGGCGTAGTGCCCTTACGTCAGCGATGCATGTCGATCTTAATACGCTTTATCTCCTCCTGATCGGGACTCTCTTCGCCAGTGCGTTGATGACGCTCTGGGAGCGACGCGTTCACCCGAAGCGCAGCAGGGAACTGGGAATACTGGCAGCGGGATTCGCCACGCTGGCCATCGGCTGCGCGGCGGCATCCTGGCGTCGCGAGCTTCCCGGCGCGCTCGGCTCGGCGCTGAGCAATCTCGTCATCGTTAGCGGTTATCTGCTGGTTCTACATGGCGTGGCCGCGCTGAACGGCCGCAAGCATGTGCGCCTTTCGCTCGCCGTGCTCGTGCTGCTCGCGCTTGCGTGGGTCATTGCCGGCGCGAAATGGCAGGACGTGATGTGGATGTATCCGAGCGCGATTCCGATCTCGGTCGCGTCCGGCATGACAGCATTCGAACTGGCGCGCGGCGACGGCAGGAAGCGCTTGCAGGCGCAACAGATCGCGATGCTGGTGTCGGGCGCGCATGCCGTCTTGTACGCATTCAGGGCGTTGATCCTGCCCTGGCTCGTCGCGAAGTTCGGGTTCGACTTCCTGATGACCGCGAGCAAGATCACGATGTATGAGGGCGTGCTGTATTCCGTCGTTCTCCCCATGACCTTGCTGCGGTTGGTGCGCGACGAATCGCACGGGCAACTGCTGCAGCAGTCGCAGACGGATTTTTTGACGGGCCTCGGCAATCGCCGATGGTTCTTCGAGCAGGGCGCGCGCATGATCCGCGACGGCGGCGTGACGCGGCCCATTTCGCTGCTCGCCATCGACCTCGACCACTTCAAGAAGATCAACGATCGCTACGGCCACGAGACGGGCGACCGCGTGCTGACATCGTTCGCCGACATTGCCCGCAGCGTGCTGGGCGCCGACGTGCTGCTGGCGCGCATCGGCGGCGAGGAGTTCGCGGCCCTGCTGCCCGGTCATGATTTGTCCCATGCGAAAGAGGCGGGCGAAGCGCTCGTCGAATCGTTCGGCGAGACAATCACGCTCAATGCCAGCGGCGCGGGCATCCAGGCCACCGTCAGCATCGGCGCGGCGCAAGCCGGCAGCGATATCGCCACCCTGGGCGCTCTGCTCGCCGCCGCCGACCAGGCGTTGTATCGCGCGAAATCGCTGGGCGGCAACCGGCTCGAAGAGGCGCGCGCCGACGCGCGCTCGGCAGCGGCTTGATCGTCGGCCCGATTCGCAATTCAAGCGATCACGGACGCGCCAGTTCTTCCGATAGAAACTGAATCAGTGCGGTCACGCGACGGTGAGGCGTTGCGGCCGGATAGACCGCGTACAGATCGACCTGCTCCGCGATGCAATCGTCCAGCGCCGTTTCGAGCGTTCCCTCGGCCAGCTCCGCGCGGATGTCCCAGCGGTTCTTGATGATCACGCCCAGACCCGCCACCGCCCACTCGCGCAGCACGCCGCCGTCGCTGGCCTGACGGTCGCCCGAGACCTTCACGTTGATCTGCTTGCCCGCCACGCGAAAGCGCCACGCGGCGAGCGGCGCGCCGGGCCGCGCCAGAATCAGACAATTGTGATTCGCCAGATCGCCGGGCAACGTGGGCCTGCCATGAAGACGCCAATAATCCGGCGATGCGCACACCACGCGCTCGCCGCGCACCAGCAGACGCGCGTGCAGATTCGAATCCGCGAGCGGGCCGTTGCGCAGCGCCAGATCGATATGCTCGTCGATCAGATCGACGGTGCTGTCGCTCAGCAACAAGCTCATGTGAATGCCCGGATGAAGCGCCTGGAAGCGGTCGAGCAGGGGCCGTAACTGAACGCGGCCGAAGTCGTTGGTTGCGGTCACGCGAATGGGACCTGCGAGCGGCCCGTCTTCCTTCAGGCTCGCGAGCGTCGAATCCCATTCCGCGATGATGCGCCGCGCGCTCTCCAGTAGCGCCAGGCCCTCGTGCGTGAAGACGAGCCGCCGTGTCGTGCGGGTGATCAGCGTGGCGCCGACTTCCTGCTCCAACTGATTCACTGCCAGCGTCACGGAAGACGTCGCCACGGTTCGCTGTCTCGCCACGGCAGAAAAGCTGCCGATCTCGGCGACATCGATCAGCAGGCGCAGCGCATCGATGCGGTCCATCTTTTGAGTTACTCGAAAGGTGAATTGGACGGTGCCCGGTTTATCGCGTAGGGGCCACTCAGTATAGTCGTCGCAAGTGCTTCGAGGCGCACTTCACCGCCCGCCTGGAAGCGAATCGATTAGCGTCTGTCTGCAGGAGCCGACATGAAAACCCTCGTCATCATCGCCCATCCCGACATCGAGAACTCGCGTGGCAACAAGGCATTGCGCGATGCAATCGCGCAAGAGCCGGACGTCACGGTCCGCGAGTTGTACAAGCTCTATCCCGACTTCAACATCGACGCCGCGCGCGAGCAGCAGTTGATCCGCGAGCACGGTCATATCGTGCTGCAGTTTCCCTTGTACTGGTATAGCAGCCCGCCGCTGCTGAAGAAATGGCTGGACGATGTGATCAACGACACGCTGTTCGGCAGTGCGCCGGAGAAATCTCTGGTGCTCGATGGGCGCACGTTGCAACTGGCCGTCACTATCGGCCGTATCCGCGAACGTTATTTTCCGGAGACGAACGACCACGTGTGGGCCGACGACGTGCTGCGTCCGTATCTGAAGCCGGAACTCGTCGAGCAGCACGGCACGCAGATCGTCGACGCGCTGCTGATGCCGTTCGAGCAATCCGCGCATCTCGCGGGCATGCACTACGGCAAGCCGCTCATCACTTATAACGTGGGGCCGTTGAGCCGACGCGGATCGATCAGCGAAGCGGAGCTGGCGGCGCGTGGCGGCGAATATCGTCAGCTGGTCCGCAACCTCGGCGAAGTCTCGCAAGAGGTTGCGGTGTGACGAAGGCTCGACGGCCTCAGTGCACCAACCAGAGTGCCGCCGCGTAGATCACGAGCGACACGGCGAACGTGACGGCCGTATAGCCCATCACGCGCTGAATGCGGATGCCGGCAATCGCGACGATCGGCACGGCCCAGAACGGCTGCAGCATGTTCGATACGTTCTCGGCCATTGCCACACCCATCGCGGTACGCGGCACCGATGCGTGCAGGCTGATCGCCGCGGGCAGAACGAACGGACCCTGCACCGCCCAGTGTCCACCCGCGCTCGGCACCAGCAACGTGATGATCAGCGAGCTCAGATAGCTCCAGACAGGCAGCGTGGCGGGCGTGGCAATCGTCACGAAGGCTTTGGCAATCATCGATGCGAGCCCCGTGCCCTTCATGATGCCCATGATGCCGCCATAGACCGGGTATTGCAGCAGCATCGAACCTGTCTGCCGCGCGGCGCGCCGGATCGCGTTCGCATACGCGATCGGCGTGCGCTGCAGCGCGAGGCCGATTAGCAGGAAGATCAGGATCGTCGTGTTGATGTCGAGATCGAACTTGTTCTCGCGCCATTCCATCGCGAGGTAGCCGACGCCGAGCACGAGAAGAAGCAGCGTGCCGAGCATCGACTGTTCGAGGCGCGAAGCAAAGGTCGCAGTGCCATCGCTGCTGCGCGTGTGCGGGTCGGCGCTGGATGCGTCGTCGCCGGTATCGCCCACATCACAAAACGCGACTACGTTGTCCGATTTCGGATGCATCTTGATGAAGATCGCCGTCATCACGACGACCACCAGCACCGTCGGAATGAACACGAATGGAGCGAAGATCGTCTCGGCTAGCGGCACGACATGGCCGGTCGCCTTCTCGACGAGATTGAGCGCGTTGCCATGCGAAGCCTGCGACAGCGCGATCGAACTGGACAGCCCGCTATTGCAGATCGACCACGCCGAATAGCTGCCGGCGACGAGCCACGCGAAATCGACATGGACGCGCCGTGCAATTTCGCGCGACAGCAGCGCGCCGACGATCAGGCCAAGTCCCCAGTTGAGCCACGCGGCGATCGCGACGACAGGGAACACCAGCAGCGCGGCGCGCGCAGGTGTTTGCGCGTGAGTCGCCAGCGCCCGCAAGCCGCGCTGGACGATGGGCGCCTCGGCGATGGCGTAGCCCGTCGCGAGAATCAGGATCATCTGCAGCGCGAACGCCAGAATGCCGAAGGTGCCCGTGTACCAGGAGTCGAGCAGCGTCGGCACGTTGCCCGTCGGCGCGATCAGCAGCGCCAGCACGGCCACGACGAACGTCAGGCAGATGGACAGCACGAACGGGTCAGGCATGACCCGCTCGAAAACATAGACAAGACCTTCGACGATGCCGCGCGGCGCGGCAGGCTGGAAGGCGGCGTTAGGGGATGTGTCTCGCTTCATGTTTCTCGCTCGGGGTGGCGTCGGTCCGCCTGCGGGCGGCGC
This sequence comes from Paraburkholderia sp. PGU19, assembly GCF_013426915.1. Lineage (GTDB taxonomy): Bacteria > Pseudomonadota > Gammaproteobacteria > Burkholderiales > Burkholderiaceae > Paraburkholderia. The sequence goes on along the minus strand of NZ_AP023181.1, from coordinate 1,121,541 downwards.
GGACGGAATCGACACGCGGCGTGGGAGTGCATGACGCATGCACCGCCGGCAAGCTTGACGTCACCTGAGTGTCAGGCGATGGTTGGGGCAGGAATTCCGGGGTGAGGCTCAGGCCTGGACGCAACAGATGCGTGGCGCGTCCGCGCTTTGTGTGCGAATCGTCTTGTGTTGCTGAAGTTCGCTAATCGAACATGGTTTCGTTAAACGAACGCTTCATTATTCGTCTTATGCGCGTTGGATGTCAAGACAACGCAGCGTTCGTTTAACGTGCGACGCGCCGATTTGACGGCGCGTGCTTTCGTGTCGCTTGCGGTTGAACCGTGGTGTCAAACGATTGTCAGCCACGGCCCGCGAAAAACGTCTCGGATCACTTCACGCGGCAGCCAACGCGCGCTCGACGCGGAACACCGACACCGTGCTCTTCAATGCAACCGTCTGTTCTTCGAGCGCGAGCGCAGCCGCCGAAGCCTGCTCGACGAGTGCGGCGTTCTGTTGCGTGACCTGATCCATTTGCGTGATCGCGCGGTTCACCTGCTCGATGCCTTCCGATTGTTCTTCCGATGCCGCCGCGATCTCGCCCATCAGATCGCTGACGCGGTTCACTGAGGTCAGGATGTCGGCCATCACCTGGCTGGCCTTGTCGACCTGTTGCGCACCCGCTTCGACGCGGCCGAGCGAATCGGTGATGCGCTCCTTGATCTCCTTCGCGGCGCTCGCGCTGCGCTGCGCGAGCGAGCGGACTTCGCTCGCCACCACCGCAAAACCACGGCCTTCGTCGCCGGCGCGGGCGGCTTCCACTGCCGCGTTCAGCGAAAGAATGTTGGTCTGAAACGCGATGCCTTCGATCACGTTCGTGATGTCGGCGATCCGGCCCGACAGATCGGACAGCCCTTGCATCGTCGCCACCACTTCCTTCGCGGCGCGGTTGCCTTGCTCGGTGATCATCGCCGTGCTCATCACGAGTTGCGTGGCCTGCTTCGCGTTGTCGGCGTTCTGGCGCACCGTGCTCGTCAACTGTTCCATCGACGACGCCGTTTCCTGCAACGCCGCCGCCTGTTCTTCGGTGCGCTGCGACAGATCGGTGTTGCCGCTTGCCATCTGATGCACGCCCGTTGCGATGGTGTCCGTGCCGCCGTACACGGCATGCACGATCCCGACGAGGGCGCGCTTCATTTCCTTCATCGAGTCGAACAGCTGGCCGATTTCGTTCGTGGATTCGTGACGAATCTGCACGGTGAGGTCGCCGCGCGCGACGTGCTGCAGGACGTTCATGGCTTCCTTGAGCGGCAGCACGACGGTGTGCTCGAGCGTGTAATACACGAGCAGAATCAACGCGCACGACAACACGAGCAAGCCGATTGCGACGCCTATCAGCACCGATTTGGCGTGTGCTTTCCCATCCTTCAGTTGCGTCGTTTCATCCTCGGCTACTTTGAAGAACGCATCCGCCGACTTGCCGAATGCCGCGCTCGTCTGCGTCATTGGCCCTTCGTTCGTTGCAGCATACGCGGCGACATCGCCGGAACCGATTGCCGTGAACAGCAGATCGATTGCGTTGGCGTGGGCAGTGAACGTTTCCGCGACCCGTTTTGCCGCGTCCTGTTGCGCCGTCGTTTCCTTCGTGATGTTTTCGAATGCGGCAAACGACTTCTTCGCGAGATCGTAATAAGTGCGAGCCGCGGCGACGGCGGCGTCCTTGTCAGCGAGGTTCGTGGACAGCGCGATAAAAGCCCGGCTCAACGCACTACGGGCCTTCAGGTTATTGATGTAGACGTCTTTGAGATCGACCGTTTCGGCGTTGAGGGTGCTGATCCGCTCCGACAAGCCATTGTACTTCGTGAGCGAATAGATCCCAAGCAACGCAGTGACCAGAACCAGTATGCCAAACAGCGAGAGAACCGCGATAAAGCCCGTCCGCACGGGCAGATTCTTCAGTTTCATAGTTTTCGTTTTCACAGTGAGCCACGATGTTGTCCCGCTCTAAGCTGTCTGCACATTTCTGTGCACATCTCGCTTTTTCTGCTTCACCGAGACCGGTTTCACTGATGCCGAGGCGCCAGCCAGAGCCTTCCTCTCCGCAGACTGCAACGCCAGAGCTTGGCGCCGAATGTTGATGGCCGCGTTCAGGTCGCGGTTCATCTTTAAACCGCAGCCGCACGACAGCACGCGGTCGCGCAGCATGATTTCGTGAATCGTCCCGCATCCGGAACACGTCTTGCTGCTCGGATAAAACCGGTCGATCACGATCACTTGTGCGCCGGTCATGACGGCCTTGTATTCCAGTTGACGACGGAATTCGGAGAACCCGGCATCGGCGATCGAGCGCGCCAGAGAGCCATTGCGCAGCATTCCCGACACGTTCAAATCCTCAATGCCGATCGTTGGGTAGTTCGTCGCGAGCGTCGTCGTCAGCTTGTGCAAAGCATCCTTGCGGACGTTTGCGATACGCAAGTGCAGCCGGGCAAGCTTGGCTTTCGCTTTGGCCCGGTTGGCACTTCCCTTCTTTTTGCGCGCGAGCGATTGCGACAGGCGCACGATGCGCTTGTGCCCGGCGCGGTGCGGCTTCAACGCAGGCTCGGTCGTGCCATCACTGAAGGTCGCGAGCGTCGTAACGCCGAGATCGACGCCGACGGCGCCACGGTCCTGCTTCGCAGTCAGGCGGTCTTCCGTCTCGACGGCCAGCGCGACATACCAACCATCGGCCATGCGGCTCACCGTCGCCGACTTGACACGGCCCGCGAAGCGCAACGCCTCGCGCATGCGAACGACGCCACAGCGCGGCAGCTTGACCGCCTTGCCGGTCACCTCGACTGCGTGGCTCGTCGCATCCGCCGGCCCGTTGTCGGCACGGAACGAGTCGCGGATGCCCTTACGCTTGAAGCGCGGGTAGCCGGGCTTCTGGCCGAGCTTCACGCGCCTGAAAAAGTGCTCGAACGCGAGTCCGACGTTCTTGATCGCGGTCTGAGGTGCGCATTTCGTCACCTCAGCCATCCAGGGGAATTCGGCCGCCTTGATCGCGTTCAGTTGTTTGCGGAGCGCCGCCTCATCCGGCTTGCCGCCGGCCTCATACTGCCGCTTCCATTCCGCCAACGCCCAGTTATAGGCGAACCGGGACACGCCACAGGCGCGTGCGAAATACACGCCTTGCGTGGCGGTCGGGTCGAGGCGGATTCTGTGGACGCGGATCATCTGGCGGCTTGCACGAGCGCGTCGAGCAGTTGCTTGTTCTTCTTGCTGCGCGAGCCGTACAGGCGCGCCGAAAAGACGGTGATGATTTCCAGCACGTCCCTGGCGAGTTCTTCCTCGAACGAGGGCTGATCGCCCTTGTGGATGATGACGATTTCGATGTTCTGCGCCGCGCACATCGCGAACACCAATTCGGAGCCGAAGCGCAGGAGCCGATCCTTGTGCGTGATGACGAGGCGCTTCATCTGCTTGCGCAGAATCATTTCGAGCAGGCGGTTGAGGCCCTTCTTGTGATAGTTCATGCCGCTACCGAGATCCTTGATGACCTCGCAGCGCCACCCCTTCGCGGCGCAATAGCTCTCCAGCATCGCATGCTGGCGATCGAGATCCGCTTTCTGGTCGTGCGACGAGACTCGCGCGTAGCAGACCGTCGGTGCATCCTCATTGCCGAGACCCAACAGATCGGAGACAGCGTAATAGCGTGTGCCGCCCGCCGTCTTGCGAGCGGGCACCAGTTCGCCAGTCTCCTCCCACTTCCGCAGGGTGGAGATTGCGACGCCCAACATCGCCGCCGCTTCACCAATCTTTACAAGTCTCCTTTCCATAACAACAGATTCTAGATTCTAGTAGATTCTGAAAGAAAACATGACGCTGCCCCACACCCCCGCAGCCGAGCGCGAGAGCAAAGGCCGCAGGACGTTGCTGCGGCCTTGTTAACGGTCACATGAATGAGAACTTGACGGTTGCGGAGAGCGGAAGGCGCGGTTTGTGAGTGTGCGGAGTGCGGCGAATCAGGCGTGACGAGCGGGATTCACGCTTGCATCGGCATGGCCGATCCGGTTGAGAACGAACTCGCGGCGCAACTCGAAGCCGAGTTTTTCATACAGGCGGATCGCCGTCGTGTTGTGACTGAACACGTGCAGAAAAGGGGTCTCGCCGCGCTGCGCGATTTCTTTGCGCAAGATATTGATTAGCCGCCCTGCGAGACCTTTGCCGCGCCAGTCGTCATCGACGCAGACGGCGCTGATTTCGACATATCCGTCGAGGCACATCCGTTCGCCCGCCATCGCAACCAGCCGGCCGTGATCGCGAACGCCGATATAGTGGCCCATTTCGTGAGTGCGCGTGCCGAACGGGCCCGGCTTGGTTTTTTGCGCGAGGTCGAGCATCTCTTTCGCGTCGACGTGGCCCAGACGGATCACGTCCAGATCGTCCACGGTCCCTGCTTCGTCGCGCGCAGCAACCATCTGATGGAGCGTACCGACATGCTCGACCTGAAGCGTTTCGATGCCAGCGAGAGGCGCCAGCGACAGCAACGCAACCTGTTCGTTGGGTTGCAGAAGCTGATGCAGCGATTCATAAGCGGCGGGCGTGTCCGACACCAACGCCGCGAACGGCGCCACGTCGGGGTGATAGCGGCGCGCGAGCGCATCGCCGAGTCCGAGATGCGCCTGGCTCGTCGTGAGCGCCGTCCAGATCGGGCGGTCGAGATTGGCTGTTGTCGAACGATGCGACGTGCTGCTCATGTTTGCTCCAGCTGCGAAGATTGATCGGATGTCGTCCGAGTTCGGGCAAGTATCGGACGGGACCAATGTAATCAGAAAACCGCGTCCGAGCCATTGTCGTAAATGACATTTTTGGCGTCATTTGCGCCAGGCGGGACTCACGCGCCGGGTCGAGACCCGATCAGCAGAATCTCCACCAGCCTGCGCGCGCTTTGCTGCCAGTCCGGCGCCGACGCGACATTCGACACCCCGACGAGCGCGCGAAACAGGTCGAGCGGATCGAGATCGGCGCGAATATCGCCGCTTTCGATTGCGCGCGTGACGAGCGAATGAATCGCGTCCACGATCTGCGCGCCCGACGATTCGAATACCTTCGACGGGCCGCCTACCAGCGAATTCAGCGCGGGCGCGATGATCTTCTTCGTCGCGATGTAGTCGACGAACAGCAGCATCCACGCTTTCAGCGCGTCGATGGGTGGCATCGTCTCGCTCAGCCTGCGCTCTTCCTTCGCGAGCTTTTCGACTTCGGCGCGGTAGACGCTCTCCAGCAGCGCGTCGCGGGTCGGAAAGTGGCGGTACAGCGTGCCAGGCCCGACGCCCGCCTGACGGGCGAGGTCTTCGAGACTGATATCGGCGCCTTCGCGCGTGAACGCCTTCTTCGCTTCGTCGAGAATGCGCTCGCGATTACGCAGCGCATCGGCGCGCGGCTTCCTTTCCTTTGGCGTCGAGTGATTCATTTAACCCTTTGTCTTACCTTTTAGTGCTTGCAAACGGAGACTGTCTCCGCTTATCCTGTAAAAACGGAGAGAGACTCCGTTTTATCCCTCGTGACGCGAAACGTCAACCTTACTGCGAACAGAGAGGCGGAAATGGCTGAAAAATTGGGTGCGACATCGACGACAGACGACGTGCTTGCGGGCATCGATCTGCGTGGCAAGCGGATTCTCGTCACGGGCGTGTCGGCGGGTCTCGGCGTGGAGACGGCGCGTTCGCTGGCCGCGCGTGGCGCGAGCGTCGTTGGCGCTGCGCGCGACCTCGACAAGGCGACGCGCGCCATCGCCGCAGCGCGCCGCGAAGCGGCCGCGGGTGAAGGCAGCATCGACCTGGTGTCGCTCGATCTCGCGAGTCTCGAAAGCGTGCGCGCGTGCGCCGACACGCTGCTGCAAGAAGGCAAACCGTTCGACGTGATCATCGCGAATGCGGGCGTGATGGCGACGCCCTTCGGCAAAACAGCGGATGGATTCGAAACGCAGTTCGGCACGAACCATATCGGCCACTTCGTGCTGGTGAATCGTCTTGCGCCGCTTCTGCGATCGGGTAGCCGCGTGGTCTTACTGGCATCGTCGGGGCATCGTTTCGCGAATGTCGATCTCGACGATCCGAACTTCGAACGCACGCCCTACGATCCCTTCGTTGCCTACGGACGCGCGAAGACGGCGAACATCCTGTTCGCGGTCGCCTTCGACCAGCGGCATCAGGCACGCGGCGTGCGCGCGGCAGCCGTCCATCCGGGCGGCATTCAGACGGAACTCGCCCGTCATATGGACGAAGGGCAAATGGCCGGGCTGCTGGAAACAATCAACAGTCAGCTTGCGTCCGAAGGAAAGCCGCCGTTCCAGTTCAAGACCGTTCCGCAGGGCGCCGCGACTTCGGTGTGGGCGGCTGTGGTTGCATCGGCGGATGAGGTCGGCGGCCGATACTGCGAGAACTGCCGCGTGAGCGAAGTCGTTGCCGACGACGTCGTCATTACGCCCGTCAGCGAAGGCGTACGCCAATACGCGCTCGACGCTGCGAATGCCGAGGCGCTGTGGCGCAAGACGGAAGAAATGGCCGGCGAATCGTTCTGACGCTTTAGCGCTCTGGCCGCTGCGCGAACTGCGTCGCAACGCAGTTCGCTTGCAGATGCAACCAGTTCGGACAGCGCCGCGCCTGTCGCGGTCAACTGGCCGAAATGCCCGGTTACCGCTCTTCGCTTGCCATCGACATGCCGGCTCTCGCAGCCGGCATATCGCATTTAGGCGTCAACCGGTAGCCGCGTCCCGGTATGTTCTGAATCAGGCGCCGGTCTTCGCCCAGTGCCTTGCGTAACGCGCAAACGTGCACGCGTATGTTCGATTCCTCGACGACCGTGTCGGGCCACACCTTACGAAGAATATCTTCGAGCGATACGACCTGGCCGTGCGCTGCCATCAGCACGGTAAGAATATCGAATGCTCGGCTGCCCAACGGGATCGCTGTCCCACGTACCTGGATTTCTCGGGTCGACAGATTGACGTCGATGCTACTGGCCTTCATGTTCGTTTCTCACGAGTAGACAACTGCTTCTCGAATGAATCGCATCGGTTTGGAACGCGCGAGGGTCCCAAAGGCGAACGGTGTGTCGGCGGGGTGGATGCGGCACCTGGAATGATGAAACCGCAAGTGGTCCAGCGAGTCGATAGCACGTACGTATCGACACCTATACTTTGGTATTAGCGCAAGGACCTTCGTTTGTCGGCGCTACCGGCAAGGACTATATTGCACTTGCCACTTTACGTGGATCGCCCCGTTCAATCGGCAGCTACATCATTCTTTCATCATGCGAGTGCGACAATGAAGATCCTGATGGTGTTGACGTCCCATGATCAACTCGGTAACACCGGGAAGAAGACAGGTTTCTGGTTAGAGGAATTCGCGGCTCCCTATTTCACGTTTCTCGATGCTGGCGTGACGATAACCGTCAGCTCACCTAAGGGTGGACAGCCGCCGCTCGATCCGAAGAGCGATACGCCAGAAGGTAAAACAGAGCTGACGGAGCGCTTCAAGAACGATCCAGCCGCGCAAAAGGTGCTCGCCAACACGGTGAAACTCAGCACGGTCAAAGCGGACGACTACGACGCGGTGTTCTATCCGGGCGGACACGGCCCGATGTGGGATCTGGCGGAAGACCCGCAATCCATTGCGCTGATCGAGAACTTTTACAACGCTGGCAAGCCCGTCGCGCTCGTGTGTCATGCGCCCGGCGTGCTACGGCATGTGAAGGTGAATGGCGAGCCGCTCGTCAAGGGCAAGCGTGTGACCGGGTTCACGAATTCGGAAGAAGAAGCCGTGCAACTCACAAAGGTCGTGCCGTTTCTCGTCGAAGACGAACTGAAGCGGCTGGGCGGACTGTTCGAGAAGGTCGACGACTGGCAGAGCTTCTCGATCGTCGATGGCCGCCTCGTCACGGGGCAGAACCCTGCTTCCTCCACGGCCGGCGCGCGCGATCTGCTCAAAGTGCTCGATCAGCTGCATTCGAAATAACGAGCGTTTCGCTCATTGCACCTGGCGGCCCAGAAAGAAGGGCCGCTTCCGCCTGAAGGATGGAGAGTGACATGACCAACGCCAGTTCGCATCAGCAGTTTCGGATTGAACGACGCAGCCCGGCCTACTGGCGCGTAATCATCGACAACCCGCCTTTCAACATCTTCGGACCCGACTCGATGCCGCAGTTGAATGCCGTCGTGACCGCGCTCGAAACCGATCCCGAAGTCAAGGTTGTAGTGTTCGAAAGCGCGGTGCCGGATTTCTTCCTCACGCATTACGACTTCATTCCGCCATTGCAGGAGACCACGAGCATGCCGCCGGGGCCGACAGGCATGCCGCCGCTACCGGACATGCTCTCGCGGTTGGGACGGGCGCCCGTCGTATCGATCGCGTCGATCAGGGGCCGCGCGACGGGCGTCGGCAGCGAACTGGCGCTGGCCAGCGACATGCGCTTTGCGAGCCGCGAGAAAGCGCTGCTTTCGCAGTGGGAAGTCGGCGCCGCGCTGGTGCCGGGTGGCGGGCCGATGAATCGCCTGTCGCGTCTGATCGGGCGCGGGCGCGCGCTGGAAGTGCTGTTGAGCGGCAACGATATCGACGGCGAACTGGCGGAGCGCTACGGCTATGTGAACCGCGCATTCGCGGACAGCGAGCTCGACGCATTCGTGGATGGGCTCGCATCGAGAATCGCGTCGTTCGATAGAGAGGCGCTCGTTGCGATCAAGCGTCAGGTGAATGCCGTGACCTTGCCGCCCGACAAGGACGTCGCGCCCGAATGGGACGCTTTCATCGCGTCGGTTGGCCGTCCGCAGGCGCAGGAACGGATCGCGCAGCTGATGCAGCTCGGGCTGCAGAAGAACCACGATGTGGAAGCGCGGCTCGGCTATTACACGGGCACGCTGGGGCGCTAGCCCTGCAAGACGACGCGTTTCTCCGACGACGGTTGCACGCGCCCGTTGTGGCCGCAACCGTCGTTTCCTGCAACGCGGCCCTTGGGGGCGCGATCGCATTCTTGCATGTTAGGCTATTCCCGATTCGTTACGTGAGGCGAAACCGGGAGCTTCGTCATGGACTTCACTGGGTTTCAGCTGGAGCTGCTTCACGACGACGGCGATCTATCGTTATGTCGCGCCTCACGGCCCGACACCCCTGTCTCGCTGCTCGCACTGATCGCCACGCGCCCGGCATCGCAAAGCGTCACGCGCCTCGAACACGAATACGAACTGGCCTCGCTGCTCGATACGCGCTGGGCCGCGCAGCCGATTGCGCTCGATCTCGGCAGAGTGCCGCCGATGCTGCTTCTCGACGACGACGGCGGCGACCCGCTCGTGCGCCTGCTCGGCCAGCCGCTCGAACTTGCCCGATGCCTGCGCATCGCCGCCAATCTCGCGCATGCGATCGGCCAGGTGCATGGACGCGGCCTCATTCATAAGGACATCAAGCCTGCAAACGTGCTTGTCGACGGCGACGACAGCGTTCGGCTCACCGGCTTCGGTATAGCGTCGCAATTGCTGGTCGAGCATCAGCCGCCGGCGTCGCCTGAAATCATTGCGGGCACGTTTGCTTACATGGCGCCGGAGCAGACGGGCCGCATGAACCGATCGATCGATGCACGCAGCGATCTGTACTCGCTCGGCGTCACGCTCTACGAGATGCTCACGGGTGCGCTGCCTTTCGCGGCTGCCGATGCGATGGAGTGGATTCATTGCCACATCGCACGCAGGCCCGTGCCGCCGGAAGAACGCGTGATTGACCTTCCGGCGCCTGTCGCGCAGATCGTGCTCAAGCTGCTCGCGAAGACGGCGGAAAACCGCTATCAGACGGCGGCTGGCGTTGAGGCGGATCTTCGCGCGTGCCTCGCTGCTTGCGAGACGGACACGGGCATCGTGCCATTCGCGCTCGGCACGCGCGATGCGTCCGACCGGCTGCTGATTCCCGAAAAGCTGTATGGGCGCGAGGCGCAGATCGACGAGATCGTGGCGGCGTTCAACGGGATCGTCGCGGGCGGCCCGAGCGGGCTCGTGCTGATCTCCGGCTATTCAGGCATCGGCAAGTCGTCGGTCGTCAACGAGTTGCACAAGGTGCTGGTGCCGCCGCGCGGTCTGTTCGCATCCGGCAAGTTCGATCAGTACAAGCGCGATATTCCCTATGTGCCGCTCGCGCAGGCCTTCCAGTCGCTCGTGCGCGATCTGCTGAGCAAGAGCGACGCGGAGATCGAACCGTGGCGGCGCGCGCTGCTGGATGCGCTCGCGCCGAACGGCCAGGTGATCGTCAATCTGATCCCTGAACTTGCGCTCATCATCGGCGAGCAGTCGCCCGTTCCGGCGTTGCCGCCGCAAGAGACGCAGAACCGCTTTCAGATGGTGTTTCGCCGCTTTCTCGGTGTGTTCGCGCGGCACGAGCATCCGCTCGCGCTCTTTATCGACGATCTGCAATGGCTCGATACCGCGACCCTCGATCTGCTCGAACATCTCGTTACGCACCCTGATGTGAAGCACGTGCTGCTGGTCGGCGCCTATCGCGACAACGAAGTCGACGCGGCGCACCCGCTCGCGCGCACGCTGGGTGCGATCGCTCGCGCTGGCGGCAACGTGCACCGGATCGAGCTTGCGCCGCTTGCGCCCGACAGTGTCGCGCAACTCGTCGCCGATGCGTTGCACTGCCCGAACGCGACGGCCGCCCCGCTCGCGCAACTGGTGCACGAGAAGACGGGCGGCAATCCGTTCTTCGCGATCCAGTTCCTGACCACGCTCGCAGACGAATCGCTGCTTGCTTTCGACCACGACGCTTCGCGGTGGACCTGGGACTTGCCGCGTATCCGCGCGAAGGGCTTCACCGAAAACGTCGCGGACCTGATGGCGGCAAAGCTGACGCGTCTGCCCGATGCGACGCGCGAAGCATTAGGGCAGCTTGCGAGCCTCGGCAACGCCGCTGACTTCGCGACGCTGACGCTCGTGCACGGCGAACCGGAGGCGTCGATACATGCCAAGCTATGGCTGGCCGTGCGAGCGGGCCTCATCTTTCGTCTTGACGGTTCTTACGTGTTCACGCACGACCGCGTGCAGGAGGCGGCCTACGCGCTCATTCCGATAGAGAAGCGCGCGGCGACGCATGTGCGGATCGGCCGGGCGCTCGCGTCGCGGACGGCGCCCGAAGCGCTCGAAGAATCGATCTTCGATATCGTCAATCAGCTCAATCGCGGCGCCGCGTTGATCGAGACGGGCGAAGAGCGCGAGCGCACTGTCGCGCTGAACCTGATGGCGGGCAGGCGGGCGATGCGATCGACCGCATATGCATCGGCGTGCCGTTATCTGGCGCAAGGCGTCGCGTTGCTGTCGCAAGATGCCTGGACGCAACGCTACGAAAGCACGTTCGATCTGTACCTGGCCTACTCCGAATGCGAATACCTCGCCGGCGATTTCACCGATGCCGATGCGCTGTTCGACATGCTGCTGGAGCGCGCGCGCTCGAATCTGGACCGTGCGAAGGTTTTCGGCTTGCGCATGTCGGCCTACCAGGTGGCCGGGCGATTCGACGAGAGCTTCGATGTCGCGCGGCTTGCGCTGCGCGATTTCGGCGTGCTGCTTCCCGACGTCGAACACGATGTCGAGCCCGCCGTCGCTGCCGTGTTGCAGCAGATTCCGTCGTATCTCGCGGGACGGGCGATCAGCGAACTCGTCGATGCGCCCGTCGCGCAAGACCCCGCCATACGCGCGGTGGTCGATCTGCTGGTCGAAGCGATGCCATGCGCCTTTATCGCGCGGCCTGCGTACTATCCGCTCATCACGCTGAAGGCCGTCATCCTGTCGCTGCAGTACGGCAACACCGACAACTCGAGTTTTGCCTACGGCAATTACGCGCTGATGCTGGTGTCGAGCATCGGCGACATTTCCTCTGCCGTGCAGTTTTCCGACATGTCGCTGCGCCTGAACGAGAAGTTCGACAACCGGCGCTTCTACGGAAAGCTGTTGCACCTGCATGGCAATCACATCAACTTCTGGCGGAGGCATATCGTGACCGATCTGCCGATCCTGGAGCGCGCGAGCGTCGCGTGCCTCGAAGTGGGCGACCTGGTGTTCGCCGGATACCTTGCGTTCACGACGGTATGGCAAACCATCGAGAAATGCGCCGTGCTCGACGAGGTTCAGCCGCTATCGGAGAAGCACGCCGCGTTTGCGCGGCAAAGTCACAACGACGCCGTGCTCGAAACGATCCGGCTCGAACAGCAATTTGTCGCGAGCCTGCGCGGCGTCACGACTGATCCGCTCAAGCTGAGCGACGCGATGTTCGACGACGCAGCCTGTTTCAGCGCGATCGAGAAGGCGAATTTCGGCTGCGGGATCGTCTTCTATCACATCATGAAGCTGATCCTCGCGTTTCACGACGGCCGGTACGACGATGCGTCGAAGGCCGCGCGTGAAGCTGCGCCGATGCTGAATGCGGCGATGGCGCTGCCCATCGAGCCGACGTTTCACTTCTTCGACGCACTGACGCTGGCGGCGCGTTATCCCACTGCCAGCGTGGAAGAGCAACAGGCGTGGCGTGGCCGGCTCGCGGAAAAGCTGGCGAAGTTCGAATCGTGGAGCACGCACTGTCCCGAGAATTTTCGTCACCGTCATGCGCTGCTCGCCGCGGAGATTGCGCGTATCGAAGGCCGTGATTCCGATGCGATGCATTTCTACGAGGAAGCGATACGCGCGGCACGGGAGCACGGCTTCATCCAGTATCAGGCGCTCGCCCATGAACTGGCCGCGCAGTTTCATGCGGCGCGCGGCCTCGAAACCATCGCCGACACCTATCTGTTCAATGCGCGTTCCTGCTACGAACGCTGGGGCGCCAAAGGCAAGGTTCATCAACTGGCACGAACGTACGCTCAGTTGCGGCATGACCCGGCGAGTCTCGACGGCACGATCGCGACGTCGAACGAACAACTCGATCTCGCGACCGTGGTCAACGTGTCGCGCGCGATCTTCAGCGGCATCGACCTGAACGAACTGATTCACACGCTGATGGTGCTCGCGCTCGAGCACGCGGGCGCGAATCGCGGCCTGCTGATCTTCAAGCGCGGTAACGAGTTGCGAATCGAAGCGGAAGCATCGACGGTGCATGACGGCGTGGACGTGCGCCTGCCGAAAATTCGCGCGACGGGCACGGCGCTTCCCGAATCGGTACTGCGCTACGTGATCCGCACGGGGGACAGCGTCCTGCTCGACGATGCGTCGGCGCGCAGTCCGTTTTCGTCGGACGAGTACGTGCGCCGTCACGAGTGCCGCTCGATTCTGTGCCTGCCGCTCGTCAAGCAGACGCGGCTGATCGGCGTGCTCTACCTCGAAAACAACCTGACCTCCGACGCCTTCACGCCCGCCCGCACGGCGGTGCTGCGGCTGCTGGCGTCGCAGGCCGCGCTGTCGCTCGAAACGGCGCGCCTCTACGCCGATCTGCAGGATGCGGAAGCGCTGCTGGCCGACGCGCAGCAATTGAGCCATACGGGCAGCTTCGACTGGCATGTGTCGAGCGGCGAGCTGATCTGGTCGAAAGAGAGCTTCCGGATCTTCGGCTTCGACGCTGGCGCCGCGCCGACCGTCGACATGATGTTTGGCCGCGTGCATCCCGACGACATCACCTTCGTGCGCCTCGCGTTCGACCGCGCGACGCACGACCGCCAGCCGTTCGACGTCGAACACCGGCTGCTGATGCCCGACGGGTCGATCCGGCATCTGCAGGTGGTGGCGCGCGTCGTGGTCGACGCCGAGAGCAGCTTGCGCGTGCTCGGCGCACTCAAGGACATCACAGTGCGCAAGCAGGCGCATGCGGCGCTCGAACGCAGCGAGCACCGCTATCGCAGCCTGTTCTTCGATATGCCCGTGGGACTCTGGCAGATCGAGGCGCAGCCCTTGATGGCGCTGCTCACGGAGTTGCGCGCGCAAGGCGTCGACGATCTGTCCGCGTATATCGACGGCCATCCCGGCTGGCTGGACCGCGCGATGGAAATGCTGATCGTCGAAGAGGTCAATCACCACGCGGCACAGATGTTCGGCGCGAAGGACAGGAGCGCGTTGCTCGGTCCGCTGCCGTGGGTCTGGCGGGAAAGCCCCGGGACGTTTCGGCGTGCGCTCGAAAGCCGTTATGGCGGCAAGGCGATTTTTCAGGAAACGACCAAGCTGCCCACGCTGGATGGGCGGATTATCGACGTTCTCTTTACGATCGCGCGTCCGAGTTCGGCCGAAGATCTGGGCATCGCGCTCATCAGTCTCGTCGATCTGACTGAGCGCGTGCGCGCGCAGGACATGCTGCAACGGCTCCAGGCCGACTTCGCGCACGCCGCGCGCATTTCGATGCTCGGCGAGCTGACGGCCTCCGTCGCGCACGAACTGAACCAGCCGCTTTCCGCGATCGCGATGAACAGCGCGATCGGCAACCGCTGGCTCGATCGTGCCGTGCCCGATGTCGCGGAGGCGCGGCAGATCAACGTGCGGATCGGCGCCGATGCGCGGCGCGCGGTGGACATCGTCGATCGCATCCGGGGCATGGCGCTTCGGCGCGGCCCGAAGCGCGCGGTCGCGCAACTCGACGAACTGATCGACGAAGCCCTCATATTTCTGCAGCATGAAGTGCAGTCGCGCGGCGTCATCGTGTTGCGCCAGCGTGCCGCCGTTCTGCCGATGGTGTTCGCCGATCGCATTCAGTTGCAGCAGGTAATCGTCAATCTTCTCGTCAATGCGATGCAGGCGATGGAGCAGGCGGGCAGTTCCGAGCGCAAGATCACGATCCGCACGGAGACGCGCGAGGACGCGACGGTCTATTGCGCGACAGAAGACAGCGGACCTGGCATCGCGCCGGAAGACCTCAACCGGCTGTTCCAGAGCTTCTACACGACCAAGGAAAACGGCATGGGAATGGGCCTGCCGATCTGCCGCACGATCATCGAAGCGCACGGCGGGCGCATCGCCGCCGATAACCTCTCGATGCACGGCGGCGCGCGTTTCCATTTCACGCTTCCATGCGGCGATGCCGCTAGCTGAAGTCGCATGCGTTTATCGTGCCTGCCCGTCACATACGACGGTATGAGCACGTCATGCGATGGTGGGTCAAAGTGCAAGCAATAGTAGGCTGGTGCGCCCGTCGCGCCCTCGTTAGGCTATTCCTGTTGGATCAAGGGAAGTCAGCTAACACGAAAGACGTCGACGCGAGCTTTTACTCTCGATGGCGATTCATCGGGGTGCACATCATGGACGTGGCGGATCTGAAGGTATTCGACGCTGTCGCTCGCCTCGGAAGCATGAGCCGCGCAGCGCTGGAGTTGCATACGGTGCAGTCGAATGTCACGGGACGAATCCGGTCCCTCGAAGGCGAGGTGGGCGTCGCGCTGTTCGAGCGGCACGTGCGCGGCGTGACGATGACGCCCGCCGGGCAGCGGATGCTTCCCTACGCGGCGCGAGCGGCCCGGCTGGTCGCCGACGCGCGCCTTGCCGCACTCGACGATGGTCCGCCGTGCGGCACGCTCGCAATTGGTGCGTTATGGACCACGGGTGCGCTGCAGCTAAGCCGCGCGCTGAGTCACTTCGCGAGCTTGTATCCGCAAGTCGGCTTGTCGTTGACGACGGGCACGAGCGATGGGCTGACGGATGCTGTCGCCGAGTGCCGTCTGGATGGCGCATTCGTTGCAGGCCCGCAAGACGATCCCGGCCTGGATGTCGAGACGGTCTTCCGCGAGGAACTCGTGCTCGTGACACCGGCGGCAATGCGCTCGTTGAACGAAGTGGGAAGCGTTGGAGATCTGAAGACGATCGTATTCAGTCAGGGCTGTTCGTATCGCGAGCGACTCGATTTGCTGCTCGCTGAAATGGGGATTCTTTCAGTCGCGGCGCTCGCATTCGGCTCGATCGACGCGATCCTGTCGTGTGTCGCGGCGGGCATTGGCATTACGTTGTTGCCGCGAGGGCTCGTGTCGAATGCGGAGCAGAAGAATCACGTCGCGGTCCACGCGCTCGCGTCCGACGCGGCGCGCATGGAGACCCTTTTCGTTCGGCGCCGCGACGCTTATCTGTCGAACGCGATGCGTGCGTTTCTCGATGTCGCGCGGTCCGAGGCTGGGTCGCTGCCTTGATCGTGTGTTTGCCCTTTGAAGGGCTCATACGCGGATTTCTTGCAGCCAAAAACCAATAAGCGAAATACAGGTTTAGCGTTGCATGCCGTTGCTGCTGCAATCGCTGCGCGCGTCGCGATAGCATCCAATCGTCGCTTGTTTGACGTCCCCCTCACTTTAGTCATTCACACAGCAATCCACGCGCGACTTTGCTTTGCGCTCGTCGTCGTTTGGGACAACAATGTAGTGTGTTGCTGTATCTGCATCAGACAATCCGCGGTCTGCGAAAAGGATTCCTCACTCGTTAATAAGGAGGCGAAATGGTCCCAGGACCGAGTTCGACTTCGATCACAAGAAATGGCGAAGGCAAGCCGTCAGTCGTGTATGTCATCGACGACGATGAATCGATCCGGTTTGTATTGAATGGGCTGGTGCGCTCGGTAGGTCTGCATGTGGAGACATTCGAGTCACCCAAGGATTTCCTCGCGTTTCCCAAGTACGACGCACCCAGTTGCCTGATTCTCGATGTCAGGTTGCGAGGCGAGAGCGGTCTTGCGTTCCAGCAGGAGGCGCATCGCTGCGGCGTGCGTATGCCGATCCTGTTCATCACGGCGCATGGCGACATCGAGATGACGGTCAAGGCGATGAAGGCGGGCGCGCTGGATTTCTTCGCCAAGCCATTCCGCGATCAGGACATGCTCGACGCGATCGCTCACGCGCTCAAGCGCGACGCCGAGCGCCGCGAGTCGGAACACGCATTGGCGACGCTGCAAGAGTCGTATGGATCGCTGACGCAACGCGAGCGCGAGGTGATGAAGTTCGTGGTGGCCGGCATGCTGAACAAACAGATCGCCTATGAGCTGCATCTGAGCGAAATCACCGTGAAGATTCATCGCGGGCAGGTGATGAAGAAAATGGCTTCGCGCTCGCTTCCCGACCTCGTTCGAAAAGCGGAAGCACTTAGCATCGATCAACGGCAGACGAGTTCGAACTGATTCGCGGCGCTTCGCGCTTTACGCTGTTCGTGCTCGTTGTGCCAACACCTATTCCATCTGTTCAAAAGACAGTTTCATCTCTTTCGTCAAATTCGCGTCTACAAATGCCGTAAACGGGTCAATATAAGTTTGCACTCCGTTGAAATAAATTCTGAACGGCATTTGAAGAGGTTGGAAAAGAATGAGACTGTCTCTATTCGCGTCGGCATCATCGATAGCATTGCGTTTCAGACCAATATTCTTGCGCTCAATACAGCCGTCGAGCGGACGCGCGGCTTCGCAGTCGGCGCAGCCTGCTTGCGCGACTGTCGTCGGCCGGTTCCGTTGTGTTCTTCTGACCGGTGTTGGAGGTTGATATGAAATTCCCCTTGTCGTTCGCGTTATTTTGCGGCTTGTCGATCACGTGTATGCCAGTGCATGCGCAACAGAAACCTCAACTCGGATATCACTACACGTTGCCGACCAGTCTTGCCGTCGAGGCGGCGCAAGAAGCCATTCGCGTGTGTGAAGAGAAGCAATACTGGGTGACTGCGACGGTGGTCGATATGGACGGCGTGCCGCAAGTCGTCATACGCGGCGATCACGCGACCGTGCACACGGGCGAATCGAGTTTCAGAAAAGCTTTTACGGTCGTCACGCTGGGACCTGAATTCGGCTTCGACCGTTCGAGCGGATTCTTCGAACTGGTCAAAACCAGTCCTTACGCACCGCAACTCGCAACGGTTCACAACGTGATGGCACTGCCAGGTGCTGTGGCGTTCAAGGTGGGCGGCGAGATGGTGGGCGCGCTGGGAATCGGCGGGGCGCCTGGCGGAGACAAGGATGAAGTGTGTGCGGCTGCGGGTGTCGCCAAAGTGGCGAACCGGCTGCCACACTGAATGCTATTGCGCGTGATGTGATGTCGTAGCGAAACGGGCGCTTCGCTACGCGTCTTTATGCAGCGGCGAGGCCACCATCGACGAGATAAATAGCCGCCGAGAACGTGACGATCGACAGTACCGTGCTGATGAGAATCGACGTCGCGGCTTCGCTTTGATACGCGCCCGCTTCGTTGGCAAACATCGCGGGAATGGTCGCGGATGGCAGTGCGCAAAGCAGGATCATCTGTTGCGCGTAGAGACCGTGTACGCCGAGCAGGACCGTTGCCGCGAACATCAACAGCGGGTGAATCAGCAGCTTGAGCCCGAGGTTGGCCCAGACTTCGCTCGACAGCTTCAGCTTGACCGACGACATGATCAACCCGAGGCAAAGCAGCGAAACACCTGGCGTTGCCTTGCCGAGCAGATTGAAGGCTTCGGCGAGCACGGGCGGAAACTTGATCTGCAGAAGAGAGCAGACGATGCCGAGCGCCGGCGCCCACATCAACGGACGGCGCACCGCGCTCTTGATGCTCGACAGAAACGCCTGCGTGCCGCTTCCTTCTCCGCTCGCGACGGTCAGCAGCATGGTGGTCAGCGGAATCATCACGAGGCTGGCGATCAGATTGAGAATGAGCACCGAATAAATGCTGCCGGGACCGAACATCGCCTGAAGGATTGGAATGCCCATGAACGCGGCATCGGGATAGCCGTTGACGAAGCCTTTGAGCGTCGCCGCCTTCAGTTCGCGATAGCGCCACCAGCCGAGCAGCAGCGCAACCGTGTACATCCCCATGATGCCGATGAACGTCGCAAGAATCAGCTTGAAGTCGAACAGCTGCGAGCGTGGCGTGCTTGCCATGCCGACCAGCAGCAGCGCCGGGAAAATCCAGCCGAGCACGAGCCTGCTGATCAGCAGACTGTCCGAATGATTCAGGCGTTTGCGCTTGCCGGCGATAAAGCCAAGCACGATCACAAACGCGACGGGTAAAAGCGGACCAACAATCCTGTCTAACATCTCCTGACTCCAGGTTTTGTTATGCGATGCCTTAGCGGTGTTCGTTTAAAGGTCGATGCGATAGTCGCGGATCACATCGGGGTTCGGCTCGATGCCGAGTCCGGGGCCTTGCGGCACGTCGATACGTCCATTGCGCGGAATGATGGCGTCGCCATAGAGCTGCGCTTCGAGATCGAAGTAGCGCCATTCGATCAGCGACTTCGGGCCACCGAGCGCTGCGCTGGCATGCACGCTCGCGAGCAGGCCGGGGCCGTCGTAGAACGTGTGAACCATGACGGTCACGTTGTGCGCGTTCGCCAGTGCGAAGACCTTTTGCAGTTCCGTGATGCCGCCCATCTTCGCGGGGCTGGGCTGGATGAAATCGACGGAACCGGCTTCGAGCAGATGCTGAAAGTCCATCAGCGTCGACGCGTTTTCGCCCGCCGCGACAGGGATGCCGCCTTGCTTGCGCACGGTAGCGAGACCCGCGTAGTTTTCGGGCGGCCACACGGGCTCTTCGATCCAGCGCAGATTGAACGGGCGGAATCGCTCGGTCATGTCGAGCGCTTCGCGAACTGTCCACGGGCAATTGACGTCGAGCGTGATTTCGATATCGGGGCCGGCCGCTTCGCGTGCGGCGCGCACGGTTTCGACGGTGACTTCATGAAGCTTCAGATGCCGGTAGCCGCTTTCCACCGCGCGCCGCACATTGCGCGCGACCAGTTCCGGGTCGGCGTAACGGATCAGGCTCGCGTAACACGCCAGCGACGTCGCCTCGGCGCCGCCGAGAAGCTGATAAACCGGCTGGTTTGCGACCTTGCCCGCGATGTCCCACAGCGCGATATCGATCGCTGACAGGCCATAGATAAACGCGCCGCTGCGGCCGAACACGTGGAATTTCTTCTGCAACTCGGACATCGACTTCTCGCGCAGCGCGACGTCGCGGCCAATCAGTTCAGGCGCAAGCATCCCGTCGATAACGAGCTTCACGGCGGGGATCGCGGTGAAGCCGAAGGTTTCGCCCCAGCCGACCGTGCCGTCGTCCGTGGTGACCTTGACGACGAGCGAATCGACGACTTGCAGGTCTTTGGGTCCCCACACGCCGCCCGCCGACGGTCCGCCCGTCGTAAAGGGAATGCGCAGGGGAATGGTTTCGATGCTGGCAATTTTCATCTGGACGTACCTCGATCGGGTTGCGGAGCGGAGCGACGAAAGCCCGCCGTATGTTTTGCATGGTATGAGACATCCTGTTGTCCTTCAAGTGAACAAATTGTTCCTTTTGTGCAAATCACTTGAGCGTGGCGTGCAACAGAGGGCTTGTTGATAGAGCTTTGCGCGTGTCGATAGGTAAAGCTCTGCGCGCCGGGAAGGGCTGTGTTCGCGTCAGGATGTAGAATAAGAAGACAAGGAACAGCCCTTACACGACCATGAGCGAACTCAACGTGCGGCGCGTCGAACGGCGGCCCCATCTCGCGGAGCACATCACACGCTCGCTGGGCGACGAGATCGCGTCCGGGCGGCTGAAGCCCGGCGACCGTCTGCCTACCGAGCACTTTCTTTCCGAGAACTTCGGCGTCAGCCGCAATGTGGTTCGGGAGGCGATCGCGAGCCTGCGCGCGCAAGGGCTGATCGAGTCGCGCCAGGGAGTCGGCGCGTTCGTCGCGGCGGCGCGCCAGCCGTCCGAACCGCTACAGTCGGTGAGTTCGCAACTGCTGGAAGGCGACGACACGATCCGCAACATGTTCGAAGTGCGGGCCGTGCTGGAGAGCCAGGCCGCCGCGCTCGCAGCCCTACACATGACGCCGCGCAGGCTCAAGCCGATTCAGGCGGCCGTCGAACGGATGCGCTACGAAGGCGCGCCGACATCGGACACCGTCAACGCGGACCTCGACTTCCATCGTGCGGTGGCGGCTGCGTCGGGCAACGACTATCTCGCCGCGATGATTCGCATCGTGCTCGAACCGATGCGCCCGCTGATCGCGGCGAACTTCGCGCGGCAAGGGCCGATGTTCGGCAAGATTCCCAATACGGCGCGTGCGGAGCACGAGACCCTGATTCAGGCGTTCATCGACAAGGATGCCGCTGCGGCGCGCGAACTCATGGGGCGGCATATCGTGAGCGCCGCATCGCGCTTCGGGTACGACATTTCGTTTTTCTGAGCCCGCGTACTTACACCGTGTAAAGAGTGATGTGAGTCGTACGCCGTTCATGTCTTCGTGCGTCGAACGTATAGTCGGCCCGTGCGTCGGCGATGCGTAGCCGACTGATACGCGTGGCCCGCCGGGCCGCGCCTGATCAGATGAGGATGGAACAGCGTATGAAACTGATTTTTGTCGGCGATCCGATGTGCTCGTGGTGCTATGGCTTCGGCAAGGAAATGAGCGCGATTGCGCAAAGCATGCCTGATCTCGACGTGCAGGTTGTCGTGGGCGGCATGGCGGCGGGATCGACCCAGGTGCTCGATGATGCAGCGAAACAGTTCAGGCTCACACATTGGGCGCGCGTCGAGCAGATGAGCGGCGCGGAGTTCAACCGTGAAGCGCTGATGGCGCGCAAGGACTTTGTCTACGATACGGAGCCGGTTTGCCGGGCTGTCGTGGCGGCGCGGATGGTTGCGCCCGGCGTCGATCTGCTGAAGGTCTTCCGTGCGTTTCAACGCGCGTTTTACGTCGACGGACTCGATACGACGGATGGCAATGTGCTCGCGGAAATCGGCGCGAAGGCGATCGCGGAGCAAGGCATCGCAGTGACAGCCGATGCATTCTTCGAAGTGTTCAGTTCGGACGAGGCAATCGATGCCGCGCAGCAGGATTTCGCTCTGACGCGCCGTCTCGGCGTGCAAGGCTTTCCGTCGTTGTTCGTTGAAGTCGATGGAAAGATTGGCCGACTCACTTCGGGTTATGCAACGGCCGGGCAGGTCACGCGGGCGCTCGAATCGCTTGCCGCATAGCAGCGGGATCTAAAGCCAATAGAGCCACGCCAGCAGCGTCACGATGGAAAACAGCGTCGTCGTCGAAATGGCGGCGCCCGTCGATGTCTTCTCGACGTCGTACTCGACTGCGAGGACATAGGCGCTCTTGGCCGTCGGCACGGCGGCGCAGATGACTGCCGCAAGCGTCGTCGTTCTGTTCAGTCCGACCGCGGCGCAAAGGCCAGACACGACGAGCGGCATCGCAATCAGTTTGAGTGCCGCGAGCAACGCATAGCGGCTCAGATGGCCGCGCAGTTCGTCGATCGACAGGTCGAGGCCGATGGCGAACAGCGCGCATGGCGTCAGCGCTTCGCCGAGGATGCCGAGGTAGGTGACAGCGGGCGCGGGCAACGTGAGGCCGCCGACCGACCACAACAAACCGAGAATCGTGGCAAGAATCACCGGGTTCGTGCCGATCTGCTTCGCGAGCGCACCGCCGCGCATCTTGCGCGTACCCGTCTGCTGATCGATTTCGAGCAGCACGACGAGGGCGGGAAACATGATTGCGCCGACAAACACCGTCGCGACGGCTGCGGCGAGCACGCCATGCTGACCTTGCAGCGCTCTGAGTATCGGTAGCGCGACGAAGCCCGTGTTCGTCATCGAAACGATCGCACCGAGCATGGCGCTTTTCCCGAGACTCGCGTGCAGCATGGTGCGCGCGACGACGAGCGCGGCCGCGAAGCAGATCAGCGAGCCCGCGCCGAACGCGGCGAGGAAGCGCCACTCCAGAAGCGATTCGAGCGGTTCTTTGGCGACGGTCAGAAAGACGAGCGCCGGCATCGCGACGTAGTAGGCGAACTGCATCAGCGGCCCGGCGACCGTGTGCGGCAGATAGCCCGATATGCGGGCGAGCCAGCCCGTCAGGATGATCGCGAAGATCGGCAATATCAGACTTGCGATGTGCATGTTGGCGCTCCCCCTGCGTAGATGGGACGTCCGGATGCAGTTGCGTGTGCAAGATTTCTTTCGCGGGTGATGTGCCGGGCCAATCTTCAACCGTTAGACCAATGACAAAAAGGCAAGTCCGCAGGCACGATCTCGCCAGAGAAGAGTAGTCGATCTGGACGTGGGCGGAGAGCAATCCTCTGCGCTATTCTCGCGCTGCAGGCTGCCGTCGACGGCATCGGTGTTGCAATCGGCCCGACTGCGCTGATCGCCGACGATCTCGCAGCGGGCCGGCTCGTCATGCCGTTCGATCATCCGCGTCTGCCGTCGCGCAGCTATTGCACCTACGTTCCAGATGCGAAGTCGACGGATGAATTGGTTCTCACGTTTTGCGCATGGCTCGAACGGGAGGGCGGTGATAACGACAAGGCATCGGGTACGGCATATTGAAGTTCCGCACGACTACACCGACCGCATAATCGCCTCCCCCAGCAACTCCAGACCCAGATCGATCTCTTCCTCGCGCACCGTCAACGGCGGCGCGATCCGGAACACGCCGCCCATGCCGGGCAACTGCACGATGTTCATGCTGAGTCCCAGATTCATGCACTCGCGCGTGATCTTCGCGCCGAGTCCATCGGCGGGTTCTTTCGTGCGGCGGTCCTTGACGATCTCCATGCCCAGCAGCAAGCCGCGCCCGCGCACATCGCCGATGCACTCGAAGCGCTCCATCAGATCCAGCAGCCCACGTCTGAGCCGGTCCCCAATAACATTGGCCCGCGCAACCAGTCCTTCGCGCTGAACCACGTCGAGCACCCGCAGACCGACCGCGGCGGGCAGCGGATCGGACACGTGCGTCGTGTAGAACAGATAGCCGAGTTCGTGCGCGCGCTCTTCGATTTGCGCGGACGTCACGATGGCCGCGAGCGGCAAACCGGCTCCGAGCGTCTTCGACAGCGTGAGGATGTCGGGCGTCACGCCATCGCGCTGGCAGGCGAACATCGTGCCCGTGCGGCCGACGCCCGTTTGCGCTTCGTCGAGAATCAGCAGCATGCCGCGCTCTTCGCATTTGCGCTTAAGCGCCGCCATGTAGCCTTCGGGAAGCTCGATGATGCCGCCCGAACTGAGGATCGGCTCGGCGATAAAGGCCGCGAGGTTGCCGCTCGACTGACGATCGATGAGATCGAACGCATAGTCGAGTTCAGCGAGGTAATCGTAATGACCGTCGCGCTCGAAACGCGGCCGGTACAGAAACGGCGCGGGGATCGCGAACGAGCCGACGGCAGCGGGACCGACGCCCTTGCGGCCCGCGCTATAGGTGGCGGACGCGGCGGCGCCCGTCATGCCGTGCCACGACTGCGCAAAGCCGACAAATTCATATTTTCCGGTGACGAGCTTTGCCATACGAATGGCCGCTTCGTTCGATTCCGCACCCGTGCTGAGCAACAGCGCGCGGTCGAGTCCGTCGGGTGTGATGTCGGCCAGCCGGGTTGCCAGATCGACGACCGGGCGCGAGAGCATGCCGCTGAACAGGTGGTCCAGCTTGCCGGCGTACTCGCTGATCACCGACACGATCTCGGGGTGGCTGTGCCCCAACACTGCGCTCATCTGTCCCGACGTGAAATCAAGAATTGCGCGGCCATCCGCGTCGTAGACGAAACTGCCCTGCGCGCGCTCGATGATCATCGGTTCGAATGTGCCGCCGTAGCGGATCAGATGCTGCCGGGCGTTATGCCAGAAGGCTGCGTCGTTGTTGTTGGACACCGTGCTTCTCCTCGCCAATGGTGGGAATAGCTTGCAGTCTAGGCGGCTCTCTGGTTTTATAGAATCGAATAGTTCTAATGTGAGATAGAAGAGGATCTAATACCTTGAGCCTTTCTCTTGAGATCGATCTGTTGCGGTCGTTTGCCGTGATCGCCGAGGTGCGGGCGCTCAGCCGCGCGGCCAGCCGCGTCGGCCGAACGCAGTCGGCGTTGAGCCAGCAGATGAAGCGGCTCGAAGAAATCGTCGATCAGCCGCTCTTTCAGCGCACTGGCCGTGGCGTGGTGCTGACGAATCCCGGCGAGCGTCTGCTGATTCACGCGCAACGCATCTTGCGGCTGCATGACGAGGCGATGGCCGATCTATCCGGCAAGGGGCTGTCGGGAACGATCCGCTTCGGCTGTCCGGACGATTATGCCGCCGTGTTTTTGCCGCCGTTGCTGCGGCAGTTTTCCAGTCAGCATCCGCATGCGTTGGTCGAAGTGGTGTGCGGGCCTACGCCACGGCTAGTGGAACGACTGGAAAAGCGCGAGGTAGACCTCGCGATGATCTCATTGCCCGAAGGCGGCGCACACGACGACATCATCCGTCGCGAGCAACTCGTATGGATTGGTTATCCGGGGCTGGATTCGGCGGATTTCGATCCGTTGCCGCTGGCGCTCTCCGACCCGGACACGCTCGATCACATCGCGGCCCGCGAAGCGCTGCAACGCGCGGGCAGGGCTTACCGCATCGCGTATGCGAGCAGCAGTCTTGCGGGTCTCACTGCGCTGGTTCGCTTGGGGCAGGCGTTCGCCGTCATGACGCAGACGGCCGTTCCCGCGGATCTGAGCGTGCTCAGTGCGGATGCCGGGCTTCCGCCGTTGCCTGCTATCGGTGTTTCGCTGAAGTTCGCGAGGGCGCGTCCGTCGCTGTTGACGGCGGCGTTTGCGGAGCACATCCGGTTGATGCTGCCGGTGCTGTGATGGGCGGCGCGCTGTCTTTCAACCGTTCGCCTACTTCTTATCATCCATGCGCTTGAGCGTAGTCGTGTACTGCTCATAACCGGGCTTTTGGGTCGCGTTTCCGTTTTCATCGAGATTGACAGGATCGATTCCCGTCAGATGCGAAGCGATACGCGTATGCCCGTTTTCGGTCACGTTGTAGAGCAGATGACCGCTGTCTTCCATCGGTTCACTATCGCCTTTTTTCATGTTGTAGAAGCGATAAGGATGATTGGTTCGATACGTGAAGTTCTCGACTGGCCCGCTCTTGACCGGCTTGCCAGGCTTGCTGGGCGGATTGTGGTCGGTGGCGACGAGCCGATGATCCACGCCTTCGATCGTGCCTGACGGCAACGTATCGAAGTGGCCGGTTTCGTTGCGAAACTTCAACTCGTCGCGCAGGGTGGCTTTGTCTTTGTCGGAAAGAACCGCAACCGTGCTATTCGTCAAACGGGGGTTTTCGGCGAGCCGCTGTTTCGCTTTTGCCTTCGCTTCTTCGTCGCTCGTGGCGAGATGCCTTTCGTCGAAGTCCTCGCTGACGAAGTCGCTCAATGACGTCTGGCTATCGAAATATCGCCCTTTCGGCGAGCTTGCGCGCGAATCCGATGTCGAGAAGCTCGTGCGGCGAAACGATGCCGAACTGCAGGAATCGGACTCGTCGCCTGACGATTCGGTATCGCTCGACGATGAACCTTCGGACGAGATTGAACTGCTGCTGCCTCTGCGTGCGAGCAACGGACTGAATTGCGACGGTGGAGCGGACCGTCGAGTCTGATTGTCGCGAGCCGCTTTATCGTCCTTCGTGCCGGTATGCGTTGCGGGAAGCGATGCCTGATGTCCCGCTTCTGTGATTCGACTCTTGAACATGCCGATCTCTCTTTCCAAAGTGACAGCGACGTGCTGCCTTGACTGGATGGTCTTCGATTCGAAGCGATGCCAGCCGCACCGACGCGAACGGCAGCGGCATTCCGCGAAGCAAGCGCCGCTTTGCGCGTGCTGGCGTTCGGCCTAAACTAGCCTCTCGTTCCCCGTTCCCGAACCCATGCCTGCTTGCCACGACCACGATGCGCACTCGTCGGCCGAACCGGTCGATGACCCATTGCAAGACCCGGCTCTGCTGCGCCGCTTGCTGCGCGCCAAAGACCACATGGATGCAGCCTCGCACGAGGCATGGCCTGTCGAGCGCCTCGCCGGGATCAGCGGTGTCTCCACAGCCCATTTCGCGCGCTGCTTCAAGCGCGCCTTCGGCGTTCCGCCGCACCGATACCTGCTGACACGGCGCATCGAGCAGGCCACGACGCTGCTGCGCGACACGGAGCTCGCCATCACGGACATTGCGTTCGCCACCGGCTGGGAGAGCCTCGGCACGTTTGGCCGCACGTTTCGCGACGTGACGGGCCGAAGCCCCAGCGCGATGCGCGTCGAGGCGCGCGCCAATGGGGATCAGCTTGCTCGCGTGCCGGCGTGCGTTCTGAAGGCCGCAGAGCGGCCCGACCTCACCACAGCAGTTTTGGAGAAGCGTCGCCGCAAGGCCAAAGGTACATTTCGGCTACCAATCGAGGAGGTGTCGTGATGAACCAGGGAATCAACGTAGTGGGACTGTATGTCGACGATCAGGACGAAGCGCTCGCGTTCTATGTCGACAAGCTCGGATTTCGCGTCCACACGGACGTGCGCAACGGCGCGTATCGGTGGCTCACCGTGCAGCATCCGGAACAGCCTTCGTTTCAACTCGGCCTGTTCACGCCCGGCCCGCCCGTGCATGACGAGGCCACGGCTCAGACTTTGCGCGCGATGGTCGCAAAGGGCGCCATGCCGCCCCTCGTGCTGTCGGTGGCGGACTGCCGCGCGAGTTATGCGCAACTGAAAGCCCGCGGCGTCGAGTTTATTCAGGAGCCGGTAGAACGCTTCGGCAGCGTCGATGCGGGTTTCCGCGATCCAGCCGGCAACGGCTGGAAAATGATCCAGGCCCCCGCGACTTAGCGAGATCAGGCGCGCCACGCTGACACTAGACGCCAGGTCTTCGCGGGCATGAGCTACCACCAGTAAGCATTTCTCGAACTCGTTCGCGGAGCAGCGGCGCATGCCGCCGTTCCGCGAGCGAGAAGACGCCTACTGAAAGCCCACCACGTCGTGCGGCACATACGGCGCTTCGAGCGACGCCAGTTCATCCGCAGTGAGCTTCACACCGAGCGCCGCGATCGCATCGTCCAGATGCTGCGGCTTCGACGCGCCGATGATCGGCGCGCTCACCCCCGCCTTGCCGATCACCCACGCCAACGCCACTTGCGCACGTGGAATGCCGCGCGCCTGCGCGATCTTCGCAACTGCTTCAATCACGCGACGATCCGCGTCCGCCGTCTTGTCGTACAGGCTGTTGCCGAACGAGTCAGTTTGCTGGCGTTCCGTGGTCTCGTCCCAGTCGCGCGTCAGACGGCCGCGCGCGAGCGGGCTCCACGGAATCACGCCGATCCCTTCGTCCGCGCACAGCGGCAGCATCTCGCGCTCTTCCTCGCGATACAGCAGGTTCAGGTGATTCTGCATCGTCACGAAGCGCGTCCAGCCGTTTCGCTCGGCCACGTGCAGCGCTTTCGCGAACTGCCACGCGAACATCGACGACGCGCCGATATAGCGCGCCTTGCCCGCCTTCACGACATCATGCAGCGCCTCCAGCGTTTCTTCGATCGGCGTTGCGTAGTCCCAGCGGTGAATCTGATACAGGTCCACGTAGTCGGTGCCAAGCCGCAACAGGCTCGCGTCGATCGACTGGAAAATTGCCTTACGCGACAGGCCCGATCCATTCGGCTTCTTCGCGTCGGCGCGATTGCCCATCGGAAAGAACACTTTGGTCGCGAGCACGATTTCGTCGCGCCGTGCGAATTCCTTCAACGCGCGGCCGACAATTTCTTCCGATGTGCCGTCCGAATACGTGTTCGCGGTGTCGAAGAAATTGATGCCGGCTTCCAGCGCCTGGCGGATCAGCGGGCGGCTTGCGTCCTCGTTCAGCGTCCACGGGTGCGGGCCCCGCTCGGGTACGCCGTACGTCATGCAACCCAGGCAGAGCGGGGAGATATCGAGTCCGGTGCGGCCCAGCTTCACATAGTCCATCTCATCCTCCGTGGGGTTTGGCATTCGATTATGTCGCAATTGAACGAAAGTCTGCTTCCGCCACGCCTTGCAAGCTGAAGATCGTCACGCACAAGGTCGATGACGGACATGCGCAATTGAGCGTCGAAGACTCGGGCACGGGCTGTCGATCTGCCGTTCGATCATCGAAGCGCATGGCGGGCGCACCTGGGCCGAATCGCAGGAAGGCGAGGGCACGACGATGCAATTCATCTTGCCGCTCGACGAAGCGGTGAATGGGGAAAGCTGAGGGATCAGCCGTGTGTTCGGGAATGCGTAAAAGGCGGAAGTGTGGACCGCACGCGAGCAGGCGAAGGCGCGGAACAGGACTTCGCGATTCGCTGAACGCGTTAATCAGCTGCAGTCAGCAGTTTGGCGAAGAGAAGAGAAAGGACGCACATCAGCGGCGGCTTCGAAGCGAAGCGGGCCGCTGGTTAAAGAGCCGATCATGTCCAACGCGAGACCGCGCATGGACGATCAGCTGCCGAAGTAGATGTTGCAGTAGCTGGCCGGGCCGACGCACGAATTGGCGCCCGTGCCGTGCTTGTGGAACAGCCCACGCGAGCCGGCTTGCGAAGTGCCCGAAGCAACGCCGCCATACGACGTTGAACCTGTATCGCCACCTTCTGCCGTCGTCGCAGCCGGGCCGCGTTCCGATGCGGGTGCGCCGGCGATCGGGTTGTAGTAAGGAGCCGGACCGAATCCGCTTGCGAAGACGGGAGCGGATGCGAAAGCCGTTGCGGCGAGAAGAGCGGCGGCGACAAGTTTGGTTTTCATGGCTGGTACCTCCAGAATCGGTTAGGGATCGAAAGTTCGTTGAACGAATGTGCGTCAACGTTGGTACCAGTCTATTGGGCGAAGCCGAAGAGAATAAGGGCGTTGGCGGGAACGGTCACTTGCCGGATTCGTGTTTAATCCACAAATGGAAATGACACGCGAGACATTGTTGAGTCTGCGTGTCTTCGAGAAGGCTGGACTGATGGTCCGGATCGGTGAGTCCTTCGCGGCGCCGCCGGCCGGAAGTGATTTGCAAGCTTCACGCTCGCGGCCGGCTGTGAGCGACGTCCCACGGGGCAATTGCCCTATATAACTGCCCGCCCTGGTACATTCCCTACAAAGCCGCCAGAAGAGCGCTGGCCTTGCGCCATCCACTCCCCCGCCGCCGGTCGCGTCATTCGCCCGCAAACCCCCGCCCCATCTCGCAGCGCGAGTCGTTGCAACGTCGAATGCACGCTCTCGCACCCAATGCACGGAAACCATGCATTACCTGAGGTATGGGAAAGAGCGCAGAAAATGTAGCTGGATGAAGCAAATTGGCTTGATACGCTGCAGTTCATGCATTAAGCCCGCGGTTCACCGGATGTGACGCACGAATCTTCTGCTAGTCAGAGGTTGAGCGGCATATTGTGCGGAGAAACCCGGGTTCGCAATCGAGTGCTGCCGCAGTTCAAGCAAACGCAATGCGCGGCGCCGATTTCCTGAACTCGCCAGTTGGGATGACAGAATGACGCCAAACCTGACATTCGCGCCGGACAGCATGGTCCATCCGGGTACCTTCGGAGCGGACGACGTATCCGCAGCGGCGAAACCCGTCGCTATCTCCGGGACCGATATTCTCACGGTCAAGAACCTGTCGAAGATCTTCGGACCGAAGCCCGAGCGTGCCGCTGAACTGATCAGGCAAGGTCTCGGCCGCAACGAAATCTTCGAGCAAACGGGCAACATGGTTGCCGTCAACGATGTGAGCCTCAGCGTCAAGGCGGGCGAAATTTTCGTCGTCATGGGCCTGTCCGGTTCGGGCAAGTCGACGCTGGTGCGCCTGCTCAACCGGCTGATCGAGCCGACGTCCGGCCAGGTCATTCTCGAAGGCCGCGACATCGCACCGATGTCGACGCCGGAACTGCGCGACGTGCGCCGCAAGAAGATGGCGATGGTGTTCCAGTCATTCGCGCTGCTGCCGAACCGCACGGTGCTCGACAACATCGCCTATGGGCTGGAAGTCGCGGGCCTCAAGAAGGCCGAGCGATACGACATTGCGCGCGCCGCGCTGACGCGGGTCGGCCTCGGTTCGTATGAAAAGCTGCTGCCGGGCGAACTCTCCGGCGGCATGCAGCAACGCGTCGGCCTCGCTCGCGCGCTCGCCGTGAATCCCTCCGTGCTCTTGATGGACGAAGCCTTCTCGGCACTCGATCCACTGATCCGATTCGAAATGCAAAGCGAGCTGCTGAGGCTTCAGAAAGAAGAGCAGCGCACCATCGTGTTCATTTCGCACGATATCGAAGAAGCGATCAAGATCGGCGGCCGCATCGGCATCATGAAGGATGGCTGTCTGATTCAGGTCGGCACGCCGGCCGAGCTGATCCAGTCGCCCGCCGATGCCTACGTGCGCGACTTCTTCCGCAATGTCGACGTTTCGCGCTTCCTGAAGGCATCGAGCCTGATGACGAAAGTGGAACGCGGGCTGATTTCCTGCGACGTTGCCGCGCCTTCGCAGCGCTACCTGAATCAGCTTATCGATAGCGGCGTCGAATGCGGCTACGTATGCGACGAAGCAGGTCGATATCAGGGCTGCGTCACGCCGGCTTCGCTGCACAAGATGGGCGCCCATTCCATCAGGGAGGCGTTCGTGAACGACGTGAACGCTGTCCCGCTGGATACGGATCTGCATCAACTGGCCACGATCGCATTGAGCCAGCAACACGATGTACCCGTCACCGACACAGCCGGCAGGCTCGCAGGCGTCGTGTCCTGCCGGACGATTCTCAAGCAGGTCATGGAACGGAGAGCAGCATGAACTCGTCAGTCATCGGGAAGTTTGCGGAAAACGCTGTCAACTTTCTCTTTCAGCATTTCCGCGGCGGCTTCGACGCTTTCTCTGCCGCGTTGGGCGCTGTCATCAAGCTGCTGGAAGACGGACTCGCTGCCGTTCCGTTCGTTGCGATGCTCGTGCTTCTCGTCGCGTTTGCATTGTGGCGCCGGGGCGTCGTGTTCTCGGTGTTCGTCGGCATTGCGCTGCTGGCGATCCACTACATGGGACTTTGGGCGCAGACGGTATCCACGTTGGCGCTGGTGATGGCGGCGACGGTCTTCAGTCTTGTGATCGGTGTGCCGCTGGGCATCTGGGGCGCGCGTAACAAACGCGTCGAAATGGTCCTGCGCTCGCTGCTCGATTTCATGCAGACGATGCCGGCATTCGTCTATCTGATTCCTGCCGTCATTCTGTTCGGTCTGGGCCGGGTGCCCGCCGTGATCGCCACCATCGTGTTCTCGATGCCGCCCGTCGTACGCCTCACCACATTGGGCATTCGCCAGGTTCGCGAGGAACTACTGGAAGCGGGTCGCTCGTTCGGCAGCACGGATTCGCAACTGCTCTGGAAAATCCAGCTGCCGAATGCGCTGCCGTCGATCATGGCCGGTGTGAATCAGACCATCATGATGGCGCTTTCGATGGTCGTGGTCGCATCGATGATCGGCGCGGGCGGTCTCGGCGAGTACGTGTTGAGCGGCATCCAGCGGCTCGATATCGGCATCGGCTTCGAGGGCGGGCTGGGCGTCGTGCTGCTTGCCATCGTGCTCGACCGCCTCACGGAGAGCTTCGGCGTGAAGGCGAAGAAGGCGAAGCGCACCGTACGAACCGCAAAGCCCGGCACGAACGCGGCGGTGCGCACCTGACGCAAGCGCACGCCGTTATCTCGCAGTAAAGAAACAACACACCACAACGCTAAGTTTGTCCATTTTTCTAAAATTTCCATAATCGCGTAGGAGTACTGTATGAAGATCAATCTGTTCAAGTCGCTGGTTGCGAAGCTGACTGTATCGACGGTGGTTGCAATGAGCGCTGGCCACGCTGTAGCGGCCGACCCCATCAAGATGGCGGTGACGAACTGGGCGGACGTGCTGGCCGTCGCCAACGTCGCCAAGTACGCGCTCGAGACCAGTCTCAAGCAACCCGTCCAGTTCGTGCAGGCGGATATCGGCATCCAGTATCAGGGCGTTGCACGCGGCGATCTCGACATCATGGTCGGCGGATGGCTGCCCGTGACGCACGGCGCCTACTACGCGAAGTACAAGAACGATATGGAAGACGTCGGCGTAATCTATACGGGCGGCAAGAACGGTTGGGCGGTGCCCGCCTACATTCCCGAGTCGCAGGTTGCGACGATCTCCGACCTCGAAAAGCCGGAGGTGAAGAGCAAGCTGAACGGCACCATTCAAGGTATCGAACCCGGCGGCGGTCTGATGCAGGCATCCGAAAAGGCCCTCAAGGCGTACGACCTGAACGGCTACAACCTCCAATCGTCGAGCGAGGCGGGCATGCTCGCGGGCGTGTCGCGCGCCTATCAGTCGAAGCAATGGATCGTCGCGACGGTCTGGAGCCCGCACTGGCTGTTCCAGAAGTGGCAGATGCGCTACCTGAAGGACCCGAAAGGCACGCTGGGCGGCGAAGAGCAGGTACATGCGTTCGCGTCGAAGCAGTTCGCAACGAAATTCCCCCGTGCTGACGTGTTCTTCAAGCACTTCAAGCTGAGCCTCGCCGACGTCGAGTCGATTGAATTCGAAGGCAACAGCACGAACGACTATGCAACGGCTGCGAAGAAATTCGTCGATGCCCATCCGGAAAAGCTGAAGGCCTGGTTGCAGCAATAAGCCGCACAGCACTCCATATGGCATCAACCGGTTGTCGCCGTCTTGCACTACATGCTTCACGATTTTTCCCGGAGTAACCACGTGAACGAGAACTCGCGCTTTTTTGCAGAACCGCTCCAGAGCCGCGACCCTGTCATCGCATCGGAGATTGCGCTGGAGTTGCGCCGCCAGCAAACGCAGATCGAACTGATTGCTTCCGAGAACATCGTCTCGGCGGCAGTGATGGAAGCGCAAGGCACCGTGCTGACCAACAAGTACGCGGAAGGCTATCCGTCGAAGCGTTACTACGGCGGCTGCGAGCATGTGGACCGCATCGAGGCGCTCGCCATCGACCGCGTGAAAGCGCTGTTCGAAGCCGAGTTCGCCAACGTGCAGCCGCACTCGGGCGCGCAGGCTAACGGCGCGGTGATGCTAGCGCTCGTCAAGCCGGGCGAGACCGTGATGGGCATGTCGCTCGATGCGGGCGGGCACCTGACGCACGGCGCGCGTCCCGCGCTGTCGGGCAAGTGGTTCAACGCGGTCCAGTACGGTGTGAATCCGCAAACGTATCGCATCGACTATGAGCAGGTGCGCCGGCTGGCTGAAGAGAATCGGCCGAAGCTCATCATCGCGGGCTATTCGGCTTATCCGCGCGCGCTGGACTTCGCCGCATTCCGCGAAATCGCCGATAGCGTGGGCGCGCTGTTGATGGTCGACATGGCGCACATTGCCGGTATCGTTGCAGCGGGGCGGCACGAGAACCCGGTCCGGTTTGCCGATGTCGTGACGTCCACGACGCACAAGACGCTGCGCGGACCGCGTGGCGGCTTCATCCTGACCAACAACGGCGACATCGCGAAGAAGATCAACTCGGCCGTTTTCCCCGGCTTGCAGGGCGGACCGCTGATGCATGTCATCGCGGGCAAGGCGGTCGCGTTCGGTGAAGCGCTGCGGCCGGAGTTCACCGCGTATATCGACCATGTGCTGCGTAACGCCCAGGCGCTCGGCAATGTGCTCAAGTCGGGCGGGCTGAGCCTCGTGACGGACGGCACCGACAACCATTTGCTGCTCGTCGATCTGCGCTCGAAGGGTCTGACGGGTACGCAGGCGGAGAAGGCGCTGGAGCGGGCCGGTATCACCTGCAACAAGAACGGCATTCCGTTCGACACGCAGAACCCGACAGTCACGTCGGGCATTCGCCTCGGCACGCCGGCAGGCACGACGCGCGGTTTTGGCACTGCGCAATTCGAGCAGATCGGCCAGATGATTCTGGAAGTATTGTCCGCGCTGGAACACGAACCGGCGGGCGACGAACAGGTGGAGCGCGCGGTCCGTAGCCGCGTGAGAGACCTGTGCAGCCAGTTCCCCATTTACTCGCATGCTGAAGCGCTTGTCTAAAGCGATTCGCTGATCAACTACTCAAGAGAGAATCGAAATGAGCTTCGAGGGCGTACATACACCGCTCGTCACCCCGTTCAAGGCGGATGGCGAAATCGATCACACGTTGCTCGGCAAGCACGCCGCGAATCTCGCGGGCCGTGTCGCGGGCCTCGGCGTCGGCGGAACGACGGGCGAATACTACGCGTTGAGTTTCGACGAACGCGTGGAGACGTTCAACACCGTCGCCGAAGCGGCGGGTGGCAAGACCTGGCTGACGGCGGGCATCAACGCCACGACCACGAAAGAAGTGATCCGTCTCGGCCAGGAAGCGAAGCGCGCGGGCCTGAATGCGCTGCTGCTTGCCGCGCCGTACTACGCGCAGCCGACCCAGGACGAACTGCTGACCCACCTGCTGAAGGTGGACGACAGCCTCGATATGCCCGTCATGCTGTACAACTTTCCGGCGCGCACGGGCACGGACATCAGCGACGACGTACTGTCGAAGCTGCTCGAACGGCCCAACTTCATCGCGATGAAGGAGAGCACGGGCGATATCTCGCATCTGCATCATCTCGCCACGCACTTCAAGGAGCGGCTGGTGCTGAGCTGCGGGATGGACGACCAGGCGCTCGAATTCTTCGTCTGGGGCGCAAAGAGCTGGGTGGGCGGCGCGTCCAACTTCCTGCCGGAAGCACATACGGCGCTCTTCGATGCCTGCGTGAAGCAAGGCGACTTCACAACCGGCCGCAAGCTGATGGCGCAATTGCTGCCCGTGCTGGAACTGCTCGAACGCAGCGGCAAGTTCATTCAATACGTTCGATACGGCTGCGAGCTGGCGGGCATGCCTGTCGGTGCCGCACGCGCGCCGCTCGGCACGCTTGATGAAAACGAACGCAGCGGCTTCGCCAAGCTCGTACGCCCGATGTTGCCTAACGCTCAGTAACGTGCATGACCTCGAAACTGGAATTCGCGCGGTTTCCCGCCCCCGACGGTGTGAACGGATGGTGGGAAAGCCTGCCGCCGGCTGCACCCGCGGTCGCGGTGTCGTCTGAGTGCCGCTACGACTGGGTCGTGGTCGGCGGCGGCATTACGGGCTTGTGCGCGGCCCGGCGCCTGGCCGAGCTTGCGCCGGATGCGTCGATTGCGCTGGTCGAGGCGGATCGTATCGGGCGCACGACGGCCGGGCGCAATTCCGGCTTCTTCGTCGATTTGCCGCACGACATCAGCAGCGAGAGCTATTCGCGCAGCGTGGAAGCGGACAAGGCAGACGTCCGCTTCCAGCGTCACGGCATCGACTATGTGCGCTCGATCGTGAAGGCGCACAGCATCGAGTGCGACTGGCGCGACGACGGGAAATTTCATGCTTCGGTGAACCGGAAGGGACATGCGGCGCTGGCGCATTTCGCCGAAGGCCTGGAACGCATCGACGAAGCATTCGAGTGGCTCGACCAGGCGGCCATCGCAAAGGTCACGGGCACGGACTTCTACGAGGGCGCGCTTTTTACGCCGGGATGCAGCACGGTGCAGCCCGCGGCGCTGATGCGCGGCCTCGCCGCGAGCTTGCCCGCGAACGTGCAGGTGTTCGAGCTCAGTGCGGTAAAGCGGATAGACGATCAAGGGCTTTCGAAGGTGTTGACCTTCGCGGGCGGCAAGATTGTCGCGAAGCGCGTGATTCTCTGCACCAATGCCTATGCGGCCACGTTCGGCGGACATCCGAACGGCCTGCTGCCCGTGTACACGTTCGCGTCGATGACACGCGTGATGAACCCGGAAGAAGTAAAGCGGCTCGGCGGCACGCGCTCATGGGCGCTGATTCCCGCCGATCCGATGGGCTCGACCGTACGCCGTCTGATCACGGACCGCATCTGCGTTCGCAATCACTTTGCGTTCCGGCCGAACCTCGAAGTATCGCCAGCCGATCTGGCGAAAGCGAAGAGCCTGCATCAACGCTCATTCGACCGGCGCTTTCCGATGTTGAAGGACGTCGAACTCGAATACACATGGGGTGGCCCGTTGTGCCTGTCGGCGAACAACGGCGCATTGTTCGGGCGCAGGGCCGATGGCGTGTTCGAAGCGGTTGGATGCAATGGCCTGGGCTTAAGCAGAGGATCGGCGTCAGGCAAGCTGATCGCCGAATACGCGCTCGGCCAGTCCAGCGATCTCGTCCGTCAGCTTCTGAATCAGCCGCATCCGCGTTCGCTGCCCGTGCGTCCCATTGCGGACGTCGCGGTGTCGGCGGCGATCTGGGTCAAGGAATTTTCGGCGGGGGCCGAGCTTTAAATCTGTGAGGACAGGACATGACGACGTATCAGGAATGGAAGCAGAAAGCGGAAGCCTTGTCGCTTGACGGCAGAGCCTTGATCGCGGGGCAACGCGCAAATGCGGCATCGAATGAGACGTTTGCGACGCTCAATCCTTCGACGGGTAAAGTGCTGGCCGACATCGCAAAGTGCGATGCGAAAGATATCGACCGCGCGGTCGCAGCGGCACGAGAGGCATTCGAATCCGGCGTGTGGTCGAAGGCCGCGCCCGCGCAACGTAAAGCGGTGCTGCTGCGGCTCGCGCAACTGATCGACGATAACGCGGAAGAACTGGCGCTGCTCGAAGCGCTGGAGGCAGGCAAGCCGATCAGCGAATGCATGGGACTGGACATTCCCGAGTCGGCGGCGTGCATCCGCTGGCACGCGGAAGTCACGGACAAGCGATACGACGCGCTGTCGCCATCGGGCGCGAGCGTCGTCAGCATGATTACGCGCGAGCCGATTGGCGTCGTGGGCGCGGTGCTGCCGTGGAATTTCCCGGCGCTCATGCTCGCATGGAAAATCGGTCCGGCGCTGTCGGTCGGCAATAGCGTGATCGTGAAGCCCGCCGAGCAGACATCGCTGTCCACGCTGCGCATCGCCGATCTCGCGCTGGAAGCGGGCGTGCCCGCAGGCGTCTTGAGCGTCGTGACCGGCCTCGGCGAAAGCGCGGGCCAGGCATTGGGCCGTCACGCGGACGTCGATCTGGTGGCGTTCACCGGTTCGACGGAAACGGGCAAGCGGTTTCTGCACTACTCGGCGGATACGAACCTGAAGCGCGTCGTGCTCGAATGCGGCGGCAAGAACCCGCAGGTCGTGCTGCCCGATGTCGCGAATCTCGATGCCGTCGCGGAGCAAGCCGTCGCCGCCGCGTTCTGGAATATGGGCGAGAACTGCAGCGCAGGCTCGCGTATTCTGGTTCCGTCGTCGCTGAAGGCGAGATTGCTGGAGAAAATGCAAGCGGTTCTGGAAGGATGGAAAACGGGCGACCCGCTCGACCCCGACGTCAAGCTCGGTTCGCTGATCGAGCAGAAGCATTACGAAAAGGTGCTCAGTCACATTGAAAAAGCGAAGGCGGAAGGTGCGCGCGTCGTATGCGGCGGCAAGGCCACGCGTACCGACTCGGGCGGCTGGTTCGTCGAGCCGACGATCTTCGACAACGTGACGCCGCAAATGAGCATCGCGCGGGAAGAAGTGTTCGGCCCGGTGGTGTGCTTCATCGAATATGCGGATATCGACGAAGCCGTGCAGATTGCCAACGACACCTGCTACGGCCTCGCCGCCTCGCTGTGGACCGACAACGTAAACCACTCGCACAAGATCGCGGCTCGGATTCGCGCGGGCACGGTGACGGTGAACTGCTTCGGCGAGGGCGATCTGTCCACGCCGTTCGGCGGGTTCAAGCAATCGGGCTTCGGTGGCCGCGACAAATCCGTCTATGCGCACGACCAGTACTGCGAGTTGAAGACCACCTGGCTGAAGCTCGACTAAGACGGTTCGACACAACGGATAACCCAGCCATGCAGGCTGGGTCCGCATCACACTCACGCGAGGCCAAATGCGAGCTGGATTCATCGGAACGGGCACGATCACACAAGCGGTCGTGACAGGCATGCTCAGATTCGGCGTGCCGTTCGAGCGGATATCGCTGTCGCCGCGTAACGCGCGAACGGCGGCGGAACTTGCCGCGCTCGACGGGCGTATCCAAGTCTGCGAAAGCAACCAGCAAGTGCTGGATGACTCGGATGTCGTCTGTCTTGCGGTTGTGCCGCAAATCGCGGCCGAGGTGCTGGGCGAACTCGAATTCGGTTCGCGTCACCACGTCATCAGCTTCATGGCGGGCATTTCTCTCGATCAGTTGCGCGGCCTTGTCCGCACGAGCGGCAAGATCGCGCGCGCCGTGCCGCTGCCAGCCGTCGCCGAGGGCAAGGGCAGCACCGCGATCTGCCCCGCCGACGAAGTCGCCAAAGCGATCTTTGCGGCGCTCGGTGAAGCCGTCGAAGTCGATGGCGAAGAGAAGTTCGATGCGCTCTCCGCCGCGACAGCGACGATGGCGAGCTTCTACGCCGTGCTCGAAACCCAGGCGTCGTGGCTGGCGAAGCAGGGCATCGACTACGTCGACGCGCGGGCATTTTTGTCCGGCTATTGTGTCGGACTTGCCCACGACACGACCCGGACGGCGCAACCGTTTTCAGCCATGGTCATGCATTGCATGACACCGGGCGGCATCAACGAACAGCTACACACCGAGCTTTCCCGGCGTGGGGCCTACGCTTGCTACGGCGAAGCGCTCGACGGCGTGCTGCGGCGTATCAGGGGCCGCGCTTAGCGGCCGGCGCGCGAATGCGCGGCGAGCGCGGCGGCAGCGGATAATCGTCAGATGCAGGCGAATACGGGACGGCGGCGCGGGCGCAGCGGATGCGGCTGCATCCTCGGGTTGCCCGCCATTGCCAGTTGCAAGGAAGAATCGCACACTATTTTTCTGCGGGAGCTGTCCGCTCGACGCGCCGTCGCCGCATTGCGCATCCGCTTCACAGGTGAAAGCCATGCAAAAGAAACAGTTGTTCGCCGACCGGCTGCTCGCGCAGATGCCTTCTCTGCGGGCGCTGAGATGCTTCGTCACGGCCGCCCGATACGAGAGCTTCACGCAAGCCGCCGAAGTGCTGTGCGTCACGCAAGCCGCCATCAGTCGGCAGATCAAGGAACTGGAGGACTCGCTGGAGGTGGCCCTGTTCGAGCGGACGGGCAGACATATCGCGCTGACGGATGCCGGGCGCATTCTGTACAACGCGTCCTATCTGTCGATCATGAATATCGCCGAAGCGGCCGAAGCCGTGCGCCGCACCGACCGGCATGCGCTGACGGTCTGCGTCTCGCACACCTTCTCGGCGCTGTGGCTGTCGTTCAGGCTGCCGTCGTTTCGCAAGCGCTTTCCGGATATCCGTTTGCACGTGATGGTCACCGAGCACTTCATGGAGCTGGACGACCTCATGGAGCCCGACGTCATCATTACGAAGAACCCGCCGCGCGAGCCGGAATACGAAATCGAGCCACTCTTTCACGACGTGGTGT
Organism: Paraburkholderia sp. PGU19; assembly: GCF_013426915.1. Lineage (GTDB taxonomy): Bacteria > Pseudomonadota > Gammaproteobacteria > Burkholderiales > Burkholderiaceae > Paraburkholderia. Next base: position 1,081,526 of record NZ_AP023181.1, on the reverse strand, counting down.
ATCCCGTGTGCAGCCCGTCGTTTCATGAACGGCATTTTCACGGCAGATCGTTGAAGCCACTGGATCTGCTGTCGCATCCCACATTGAATCTGTCGCTGCTGGGACGCGCGCAGGTTTGCGAGCATGTCGACTGGCGCGTGTGGCGCAACTGGTTCCAGCAAGGCGACGGTTCGGACCGGCTGGTCGACAACGAGCATCTGGAGAGCAACGACTACCGGCTGCTGGTGGCGCAGGCCGAGGCGGGCGAGGGCACGCTGCTCGGCTGGCATCATCTCGTGCATCGTCAGGTCGAGCAGGGCCGTCTGTTGCGTCCGGTGCAGGACGCGCTCGAATTCCATGACCGTCATCACTATGTGATCACGCACAAGAACGCGAAGCTGCGGCCCGAATACGTGCAGTTCCGCGAATGGCTCGGCGAAGAAGTCGGCGCGATGATGCGCGAATGGCGAAGCGTCGAAACCGAAGCAGCGAAATAGATTGACCGATATCCGTCCCGTCGACGCAGGCAGTGCCATGTTGAGCGACACCCTTCACGCCGAAAGCAGAACGTCCCGACCCTTGCGCTTCGGGATCGTGCTGTTGCCGAATTTCACGTTGACGGCGTTTTCGGGTTTCGTCGACCTGCTGAGGCTGGCAAGCGATGAAGGCGACATGAGCCGGCCCGTGCGCTGTTCGTGGACCATCGTCGGAGAATCGCTCGTGCCCGTCAGGGCGAGTTGCGGCATCCAGGTCGCGCCGTGGATCACGTTCGATGAAGCAGGCGCGTTCGATTACGTCGTGGTCGTCGGCGGCCTGTTGCATTCGGGGCCGTCCGCCAGCAAGGCCACGCTGCAGTTCATTCAGGACGCCGCGAAAACATCCGCGACATTGGTCGGCATCTGCACAGGCGTGTTCGCGCTGATGCGAGCCGAAGTGATGGACGGCTATCGCCTCTGCGTGAGCTGGTTCCACTACTGGGATTTCGTCGAACGCTTTCCGGGCGTCGACGAGCGCAATCTGGTTGCGGACCGGTTGTTCGTGATCGATGGGCGGCGTATTACCTGTTCGGGCGGGCGCGCATCGATCGATGTCGCGGCCGCGATCCTGCTGCGGCATGTCGAGGCGACGATCGTACAGAAGGCGTTGCGCATCATGCTGGTCGACGATGCGCAGAAGGGCAACGCGCCGCAGCCGCATCCGCCGGGGCTCGAACCGGCAACGCATCCGAAGGTGCGGCGCGCGATCCTGTTGATGGAGCAGCATATCGGGCAGCCGTTGAGTCTCGCGGAACTGGCCCGACGGCTGGACATGTCGGTCAGGCAACTGGAGCGGCTGTTCGCAAGCGAAACGGGCAAGTCGCCGCATGCGTATGGACGGCAGATTCGCATACGCATGGCGTCGTGGCTGCTGACGAGTTCGGACCGCACGGTTGCCGATATCGCCGCGTCGTGTGGCTTTTCCGACGCTTCGCATCTTGGCCGCGAGTTCCGGAAAGAATTCGGCGAATCGCCAAACGCGTATCGCGTGGCGAGGCCGCAAAGCCACTCACCCGCGTTGGCCGCAAGCTGACAGGTGCAGTGAGCACGTACAACCCGGCAAAAGGAACGACACGACATGACGACCGCGCAACTGCGTGATGAACTGGTTCTCTTCGGCCTGAACGTGAAAGACGCGCGCCGTTGGTATTCGATCGACGAGCGCGACTGGCGCGCGATGAAGATCGGCGACACGGTGCTGCCTGGTTTCTTCTGGATTCCCGTTGCCGAAGACGAACGCGGCGCGTGGAGCAGTTACTGGATGCGTTTGCAACCGGGCGCGCGCTCTTTCGAGCATCAGCACGATTCAACCGAGCTGCTCATGATTCTCGACGGTGTGTTCACGGACGACGACGGCACCGATTTTCTTCCCGGACAGACGGTGTGCTACGCGGCGGGTTCGCGGCATAGCACATCGTCGGAAGGGGGCTGCACGGTGCTGGTGGTCGCCCATACCGGCTCGACGATCGTTTCTCGCGCGCAAGGCTGAGCACGAAGCTAGCTCAGTGGGTCTTGCGCTTCATGTGTCCGCAATCGGAGGTGAACCGATGGTCAATACTTCAAGAAGATTTCTTCTCGCCTCGCTGGCTGCCATCACGATGACGCTTGCAAGTCACCCATGCGCTGCACAGCAGGTCGTCAAGATTGGCGTGTCGGCGCCGTTGACGGGCGTCGGAGCAGCCAACGGGAAGGACATCGAAAACGGTGTCCGGCTTGCCATCGAAGAAGCCAACGCGCAGCACATCAAGCTGGGCGGACAGGACGTGCGCTTCGAGATGGACTCCGTGGATGACCAGGGCGACCCGCGCGTTGGCGTGCAGGTGGCGCAGAAACTGGTCGACGACGGCGTGGTGGCCGTGGTCGGTTACTACAACTCGGGTGTCGCACTACCCTCATCGCCGATCTTCGCCAAGGCGGGCATCCCGTTGATCGACCCCGCCGCGACCAATCCCGCGATCACGCGACAAGGCCTGAAGAACGTGTTCCGCATCATCGCCACCGATGCGCAAAACTCCGGCAATGCAGGCAAGTACGCGGTCACCGTCACCAAAGCGCAACGGATCGCCGTGATGGACGACCGCACGGCATTCGGCCAGGGCGCAGCAGACGAATTCAAGAAGGCCGTCACGGCGGCGGGCGGCCAGATTGTCGCGTCGGAATACACGCAGGAGAAAGCCGTCGAATTCAACGCGCAACTCACGAACATCAAGTCGGCCAATGCCGATCTGCTGTACTTCGCTGGGCTCGACAATCAGGCCGCGTTGCTGACCAAGCGCATGAGACAGCTTGGCATGCGCGCGCAGTTCGTCGGCAGCGGCGGCATTGCCGACAGCATCTTCCTCAGTGTCGCGGGCAGTGCGGCCGAAGGCGCGATGGCGTGGGAGTACGGGCGGCCTGTCGAGTCGCTGCCGCAAGGCAAGGCGTTCGCGGAAAAATTCAAGAAGCGCTTTGGCGCGGACACACTGACTTATGCGCCATTCGCCTATGACTGCGCATGGGTGGCGATCAACGCGATGAAACAGGCAAACTCGGCAAAGCCCGAGGTGTTCATGCCAACGTTGCGCACCACGCAGTACGACGGAATCACCGGGAAGATCGAGTTCGATGCGTACGGCGACCTCAAGCATCCGACGTCGACGCTGTATCAGGTGAAGAACGGGAAATGGGTGGCTGTGACGACCATAAGTGCCGAATGAGTTCAGAATGAAAACGGCTGTTGCAGGGACCAAAGGATACCGGCGCCTCATTCCGTCGATGACGGCCCTCGTCGAGTTCGAATCGGTCGCGCGTCTGAGCAGCTTCACTGTTGCGGCGAACGAACTCGGCGTCACGCAGGCGGCCGTCAGCCGACAGGTCAAATTCCTCGAAGACACGCTCGGCGTGCGGCTCTTCCACCGCCTGCATCGTTCGATCGCGCTTACCGAAGAAGGCGAGGCGCTGTATCTCGTGGTCGCCGAGTCGATGCAGAAAATTGCCGGCGTGTTCGACCGGCTTTCCAGCGGCCCGGTGCAACAGGAACTGGTGCTCGCGGCGACGTCGGCGTTCTCGCACTTTCGCCTGTTGCCGCGTCTCGCCTCGCTGAAGAAAGCGCAGCCGAATCTTCAGCTACGCCTTTCCACGCAGATGTTCACGGCAGACCTGCGGCACAACGAGATCGACGTCGCAGTGCGCTTCGGCAACGGACGATGGAGCGACGGCACGGCAACCTTGCTGTTCGACGAGGAAGTCTTTCCCGTGTGCTCGCCGAAGTGGGTGGAGTCGCGCGGCATGCCGCAAACGCTGCAGGACGTCGCGAACGCGGCTCTGATCGAATCGGATTCGACGTCGGAAGGCTGGATGGGATGGGAAGCGTGGTTCAACGCCGTGGGCCTGCAGCCGCTGCGTCTGAACTTCGCGCTGCGCTGCAGCCTGTACACTGACGCAATCCAGGCCGCGCGTTATGGCGAAGGCATCGCGCTTGGGTGGGGAAGGCTCGTTCACGATCTCGTCGAAGCCGGCGAACTGGTGAGGCTGCCCGTCGCGTCGCTCAAGTCGAGCGACGCATACTTCATCGTCGTGCCGCATGGGCGCACCATCACGGCCGCCACGGACGGCCTGATCGACTGGCTGCGGCAGGATTCGCTCGCATAATCCAAAGTAATGCCAGACCGAAAATAAAGCGCATTGACGCTCTTTTTCGTCAATCCAATACTGGGTTCATCGCGGGAACGTTCGACGTTCCCACATCCCCTGAACGTTGGAGAAGACGATGTCCGAAGTGTCATTCAAAACTCATGGCGAATTGATCCGCAGCCGTCAGTCCGGTCACGGCATGCCCGGCGAGTTGTTCGGCCGTCAGGACGTGTTCGAGACGGACGTCGAGGTCTTCTTTCACAAGCACTGGATTCTCGTCGGCGTGACGGCGGATGTTCCCGAACCGGGCGACGTTTCCGTCGTCGATATCGGCAAGGCGTCGATCATGATCGTGCGGGATGACGATGAAAACGTCCGCACCTACCGGAACGTCTGCCGCCATCGCGGCGCGCGTCTGAAGGAGGCGGGAAAGTCGACGGTGGGCATGCTGGTCTGTCCTTACCACCAGTGGACCTATGACCTCGATGGCAGCCTGCGCCACGCCTCGCACATGGGCAAGGACTTCGATGCCACTTGCCGCAGCCTGATCCCGGTGCATACGAAAATCGTCGGTACGCATATCTTCGTGTGCCTCGCCGCGGAACCGCCCGAAGACATCGCGAAACTCGAAGAAACCATGGTGCCGCGTTTCGCGCCGTATGACCTGCGGAATACGAAGATTGCTTTCGAGCAGGAGATCATCGAAGAAGGTAACTGGAAACTCGTGATGGAAAACAACCGCGAGTGTTATCACTGTGCGGCCACGCATCCCGAACTGACGGCTTCGTTTCTTCCCGAAGATTTCGGCTTTTGCCCGGACAATCTGAACGAAGAATCGCTGCGCGCGCTGGACGAATACAGGTCGCGCAATGCGGCATGTCAGGCAAGCTGGGAGCGCGACGGTTTTATCAGTGCCGCCGTCGAGCGGCTCGACGAGGACGCCGTCACGCAGTTCAGAACGCAGCAACTGGTCATTGCGGGCAACGGCGAATCGCAAACGCTCAGCACCAAAGTGGCGAGCACCCGGCTGTTAGGCAATCTGCAGCGCCGCGACCTCGGCGATATGCACCTCTGGACGCACAACTCGTGGACCCATGTGATGAGCGACCATGCGGTGATCAGCTACATCATTCCGCTGGCGCCGGACAAGACGCTGGTGCGGTCGAAATGGCTCGTCCATGCCGATGCAGTGGAAGGCGTCGATTACAAGGTGTCGGACCTCACGGAAGTGTGGATCGCGACCAACACGCAAGACAAACACCTCGTCGAAATCACGCATGAAGGCACGCAGGACCCGGCCTACACGCCGGGCATGTTCTCGCCGTTCACCGAAACCTACGTGGACCAGTTCTCGCGCTGGTATGCAGCGCGTTTGAGCGCGCACGGCATCTGAGCAAGGTCACAGTGATGAATTCTGTCGAAAGGGTATTCGACCCGGCGCCCGATGCAGCGGACCGGTTCACTGATGCCAGCACGTGGGAGTCCGGCGGCAGGCTCTGGCCGAGCAACGAGCGGCGAGTGCTGACGTGCTGCCGCGTGGTGGACGAAACGCATGATGTGAAAAGTTTCGAGTTCCGCGCGGGCGATGGCTTGCCCGTGCGCTTCGAGCCGGGGCAATTCCTGACGGTGTCGGCGAATGTGAAGGGGCAATCCGTCGAGCGGTGCTACACAATCTCGTCGCCGCCGACGCGTCCCTGGCTGCTGTCCATCACGGTCAAGCGGGTGCCGGGCGGCGTCATGTCCAACTGGCTTCACGACAACATGAGGCCGGGAAATCAGTTGCAGGCGTACGGGCCGTCGGGCACCTTCACGCCGACGGGTACTGGCGTGACGAAGTCGCTGTATCTGTCGGCGGGTTCGGGCGTAACGCCGTTGATGTCGATGACGCGCGCCAGCATCGACCTTGGCCTCGACCGCGATATCGCGTTCGTGCACAGCGCGAGAACGCCCGCCGATATCGTCTTTCGCAACGAGTTGCGCAGGCTCGCGAAGCTGTCGCCGCGTCTTCGGCTGTTCTTCGTATGCGAAGGTGTCGGCGATGAGACCGACTGGACGGGAGAGACAGGCAGGCTCAGTCTCGCGCTTCTTGCAAAGTGGATTCCCGACTATGCGGAACGCGAGGTATTCACTTGCGGACCGGCAGGCTATATGGGCGCGGTGAGAGAGATTCTTCGCGAAGGCGATCACGATCCGGCGCGCTACCACCAGGAAAGTTTCGACATCGCGGCCGATATCGTCGTGCAGGTGCCGGCGCCGCGTTCGTCCGAGAGCGCTGTGAGTCAGGAAACGTACACCGTCAGGCTGTCACGCTCGGCGAGGTCGTTCACGATGACCGCGACGGAAACGGTGCTCGCCGCAGCGAAAAAGGCGGGCGTGCCGATTCCATCGTCGTGCAGCCAGGGCGTATGCGGAACCTGCAAGACGAAGCTCCTTGAAGGTTCGGTCGATATGCAACACAACGGCGGGATTCGTGACCGTGAAGTCGTCAAGGGCTTCAGGCTTCTATGTTGCAGCCGTCCGACGTCCGATCTGGTGCTGGAGCTTTGACACACGTTTGGAGCGAGCGCATGGCTGAATGCGAGGTCATCGACGCGGCTGTCGATTCGACGAGAAGGGATAGCACGCTGCACGATGTCAGGGCGTACCGCCTGGCGCGCGTGCAGGAGCAGCTGAGAAAGGCCAACTGTCCCGCCATATTGCTCTATGATCCGGTGAATATCCGCTACGCCACGGATACGTCGAACATGCAGATATGGACGGGACGCAACCCGTCGCGGTATGTGATGGTATTCGCTGATGGCCGCGTCATCGGTTGGGAGTTTCATAGCTGTGAGCATGTGTGGAAAGGGCTGAACCTGAACGTCGAGTTGCGTCATGCGATCAGTTGGACGTTCTTCAACGCCGGGCACGACGCCGAGCGCCGCGCGAAGACATGGAGTGCGGAAATCGTCGATGTGTTGAGCACACATGCGCCGAACGAATCGCGTCTTGCGGTCGATCGGCTCGATCCATTCGGTGCGGCTTGCCTTGCCGAAAGCGGCGTGACGCTGCTGGACGGGCAGGCGATGATGGAGCTGGCGCGAAGCATCAAGTCGCCGGATGAACGGGTGCTGATGCGCGAGTCGATACGTGCGTGCGAGAAGGGCATCGAGCGCATGCATCGCGAGCTTCGGCCGGGCATCACCGAGCAGGATCTTTGGGCGCATCTTCACTACGAAAATATCCGCCACGGAGGCGAGTGGATTGAAACGCGCCTTCTGTCTTCGGGCGACCGGACCAATCCGTGGATGCAGGAATGTTCTGCGCGCGTTCTGCAGCATGGGGAATTGCTGGCCTTCGACACCGACATGGTCGGGCCGAATGGCTACTGCGCGGATATCTCCCGGACGTGGACAGTCGGCCATACTCGACCGACAGACGAGCAGCGCAGGCTCTATGAAACAGCCTATTCGCAGGTTCATTTCAACATGGGTCTGCTGCGTGCGGGGATGACATTCCGCGAGTTCTCGGAGAAAGCATGGAAAATTCCAGATGCGTATCTGAAGAACCGATATAGCTGCATTGCGCATGGTATTGGCATGGTGGACGAATATCCGTCCATTGCGCATCAGGTCGATTGGGAAAGCGGTGGCTACGACGGCCAGTTCGAAGCAGGCATGACGCTCTGCGTCGAGAGTTATATCGGCGCGGATGGCGGCAGCGAGGGCGTGAAACTCGAACAGCAAGTCGTGCTCACGGATCACGGTTGCGAGCCACTCACATCATGCGGCTTTGAGACGGACTGGCTGTAGACTCGTTGCGACCCGGCTTTCGATGGAAGGAGGGTTGCGGCGGCGAGAGGCGGGAAGGCGCTTGTCTGCACGATTGCGCGAATGACGATATGTTTAAGCTGCGGAAGCATGAATGTGTTGCTTAATAGCGGACGGTTTCCCCGGAAATTCTCTTGACGAATCCGGATATCTTTCCACGCGTTGCGTGAGGCGCAGCGATCCGTGGCGATCGCGCTTGTACGAAGATTCGGTCGGTCAATCGGTGCTGGCGCTGCTCGCTAATCAGGGGCACAAGCCGCCGCAGCCCTGAGCCAGCACGCGACCGCTATCCCGTCCACTCGATCCGACCGTCTGTTTCCCGCTGTAGCGTGCCTGTTTGCATTTGCCCCTTGGGTTGGCCAATCGTGAGGAGCCGGACATGAGCAATGGACAGAGAACGGTCGACATGAAACTGGAAGTCGTTGTCATTCCCGTGGCGGACGTCGACCGCGCGAAGCAGTTTTACACGCAGTTGGGTTGGAGGCTCGACGTCGATCTCGCGAAAGGCGATCAGTTTCGGGTCGTGCATTTCACGCCGCCAGGCTCGCATTGTTCGATCCTGTTTGGCAACGGCGTGACGACGGAAGAGCCCGGTTCTGTGCAGGGACTTCACCTCATCGTGTCGGACGTGGAGGCGGCGCGCGCGGAACTCGTGGAGCGGGGCGTCGAGGTGAGCGAGGTTTTTCACGACATCGGCGGCGTATTCCATCACGCTGGTGAAGAAGGGCGTTTGGGCGGCCCGCATCCGTCGCGCGCGACCTATGGTTCGTTCGCTTCGTTCAGCGACCCCGACGGAAATGGCTGGGTTTTCCAGGAAGTGACGACGCGACTCCCCGGCCGGGTGGAGGCGGGCGACACGACATTCGGTTCGTCGAAGGAACTTGCGGGTGCGCTTCGCCGTGCTGCCGCCGCGCATGGCGAACATGAGAAAAAGACCGGTCAGCATGATGAGAACTGGGCTGACTGGTATGCCGAGTTCATGGTCCGGGAGCAGGTCGGGTAGGAGGTGCTGCGCAGCGTTTGGGTCTTTTGCTCTTGGGCTGGCATCCGCGATTCGTCAGCGTGCGTCAAGCGTCGCCCCTGTGCGGGGCGGCACCTACTTTTCTTTGCCGCCGCAAAGAAAAGTAGGCAAAAGAAAGCGGCTAACACCGCCAGTTCTAGTTCCTGCCTGAGGGCCCCCAAAGGTTCCTACGCTTCACACGGCAATCACGTTATTCATGCTTGTTGCCAACGCTCTGATTTGACGCATCACCCGCTCCACGCGCCCGCGTCACCACATGCCGCGCCAGATAATCCACTGCCGCCCAGGTGGCAAACTGTGTGTAGGCCGTAGCACTGCACACGCCTCACTTCGGTCCGATAGCGCAGGCGTTCCACCCTGTAAGAGCACCAGGCTATACGCCGCGACAACCTACACACAGTTTGCCACCTGGGCGGCGCAAACCATTCGCTGTCGCGAGCCCTTGTGCGGGTGTTTGAAGTGGGTGAGGCGGTCATTCAGCGCGTTGGCAACACGCGCTAACAAGGACGTTGCCGTGTGAGGCGTAAGACCGGTTGGGGGCCCTCAGGCAAGAAGAAATGTTGGCGGTGTTAGCCGCTTTCTTTTGCCTACTTTTCTTTGCGGCGGCAAAGAAAAGTAGGTGCCGCCCCGCACAGGGGCGACGCGTGCAGCAAGCTAACAAACCGCGGATGCCAGCGCAAACACAAGCAAACCAAACCAAACCAAACCAAACCGCTTGCGCAGCAACCACCGCATCACGAATTCCAGCACTCAACTCGCAGGCAAGTACTGCAAGCGTATCGCGCCAGGACCGGCGCTCACCGGCTCAAGACCGCTTCTCCATCTTCACGATGGTCAACATACCATTGACGCTTTCGATCCGAACCTTGACCTTATCGCCCTCGTGCACCTGCTTGACCATCGCAGCGTCCTTGGCCTTGAATGCCATCGTCATCGCCGGCATGCCGACGTTTTCCAGCGCACCGTGCTTCAGCGTCACCATGCCAGTCTCCGCATCCACCTTCTTGACCTCCGCATCGGTGAGTGCGGCCTTTGTCGAGGCGGACGGCGCGGACATATTCATGCCAGCCATATCGTCACCGGCAAAGGCCGGAGCAACCAAGACAGCTGCAAGCACAGCAGACGCAACAATCAGTTTTTTCATCGAATTTCTCCAGTTTCGGTACAAGGCACGCTCGTGCCAGAAGGGACTACTTCGGGGAACCGCTCATGACTCACATGTCTCGCGCGACGGCGCTGCAACAGATACCAGGCTGCGGGAATAACGAACATCGACAGCAGCGGTGCAGTGACCATGCCGCCCACCATCGGCGCAGCAATGCGCTGCATCACCTCCGACCCGGCACCATGTCCAATCATGATGGGGATGAGACCCGCAAGCACCACCGCGACCGTCATCGCTTTGGGCCGGACACGTAGCACCGCGCCTTCGCGAATCGCATCGAGTAGCAAAGCTTCAGTGAACGGTTCGCCATCTTCCAGCCGGCGGTTAAGCGCGCCTTTCAGGTACAGCAGCATCACGACACCGAATTCGGCCGCGACGCCCGCGAGAGCAATGAAGCCGACCGACGTGGCAACCGATACCGCATGCCCCAGCACCCAGATAAGCCAAAACCCGCCGACCAGCGCAAACGGCACCGTCGACATCAACAGCAACGCATCGGCCGCCGAGTTGAAAGTCAGGAACAGCAGCACGAAGATGACGACGAGCGTCACCGGAATGACCGTGCGCAACTTCGCCGCCGCGCGCTCCAGGTACTCGAACTGACCCGACCACGCAATCGAATACCCCGGCGGCAACACAACCTTTTCCGCGACGGCGCGTTGCATCGCCTTCACGGCCGACTGCAGATCCGTATCGCGAATGTCGACATAGACAAAGCCGGAAAGCCGCGCATTCTCACTGCGAATCGACGGCGGGCCGTCGGCAATGGCGATATGCGCCACATCGCCGAGCTGGATCTGCGCGCCCCGGTCCGTGACAACGGGCAGTTGCCGCAACTTCTCAAGCGAGTCCCGGACTTCGCGCGGATAGCGGATGTTGATGGGAAAGCGCTCACGGCCGTCAATCACCTCGCCGACGTTTTCTCCACCCACCGCCGACGAGACGACCGACTGGATGTCCGCCACCGAAAGGCCATACCGCGCAGCCGCAAGCCGGTCGATATCGACGTCGATGTACCGGCCGCCATTCAGCCGCTCGGCGAGCGCAGAAGTCACGCCCGGCACATTCTTCACCGCCGCTTCGACCTGCGCCGCGACGCGGTCGATCTGCGTCAGGTCGGGGCCCGAAATCTTGACGCCGACAGGCGTCTTGATGCCCGTCGACAGCATGTCGATCCGGTTGCGGATAGGCGGAACCCATACATTCGACAGACCCGGCACCTTCACCGTCCGGTCCAGTTCATCGACCAGCTTCTCCGGCGTCATGCCGGGGCGCCACTCGCTACGGGGCTTGAACTGAATCGTCGTTTCGAACATCTCGAGACCCGGCGCAGGGTCCGTGGCGGTGTCGGCGCGTCCCGATTTGCCGAACACGGTCGCCACCTCCGGCACGGTCTTGATGAGCCGGTCGGTCTGCTGCAGCAGTTCACTCGCTTTCTCGGTCGAAATGCTTGGCAGCGCGGTCGGCATGTACAGCAGGTCGCCTTCGTCGAGTGGCGGCAGGAACTCTCCGCCAAGACGTGAAACCGGCACGATGGTCGCAGCCAGTGCGACCACGGCGACACCGATCGCAAGCCATGGGCGTCGAAGCGTTGCCTCGAGCAGCGGTCTGTACAGTCGAATCAGTACGCGGTTGATGGGGTTGGCATTTTCATGCGGAATGCGGCCTCGTATGAGATAGCCCATCAGCACAGGCACGAGCGTCACGGAGAGGCCGGCTGCGGCCGCAATCGTGTACGTCTTCGTGTACGCCAGCGGCGAGACGAGCTTGCCTTCCTGTCCTTCCAGCGAAAACACGGGAATAAAGGACAGCGTGATGATGAGCAGCGAGAAGAACAGCGCGGGCCCGACCTCGGCAGCGGATGTCGCAATCAGTTCCCAGCGCTGCGCGGCGGTTATCGACGTGTCCGGATGCGCGTGCTCGAACGCCTCCAGGTGTTTGTGCGCGTTCTCTATCATCACAATGGCCGCGTCGATCATCGCGCCAATAGCAATCGCAATGCCGCCAAGCGACATCAGGTTCGCATTGATGCCCTGATAGCGCATGACGATGAACGCGGCCAGCACACCGAGTGGCAGCGACAGGATGGCCACGAACGCGCTGCGCAGATGAAACAGGAAGACCGCGCAGACCAGCGCGACGACAATGAACTCCTCGATGAGCTTGTCCTTGAGGTTGTCCACCGCGCGGTCGATGAGTTGCGAGCGGTCGTAAGTCGTGACAACCTCGACGCCAGGCGGCAGCGAACGCTTCAGGTCAGCGAGCTTTGCTTTCACCGCCTCGATGGTCGTCAACGCGTTCTTGCCCGAACGCATGACGATGACGCCGCCCGCGACCTCGCCCTGCCCATTCAGTTCGGCGATGCCACGGCGCGTCTCGGGTCCAATCTGGATGCGCGCCACGTCGCCGAGCAGCACGGGCGTCCCCGCATCGTTGGTGCGCAGCACGACGTGGCGGAAGTCATCCAGTGAATGAAGGTAGCCTGAAGAGCGCACCACATATTCGGACTCGGCGAGTTCGACGACGGAGCCACCTGATTCCTGGTTGGCCTTGCGCAGCGAGTCGGCCACCATCGTTTGCGTGATGCCGTATGCGCGCAGCTTGTCAGGATCGAGCACCACCTGGTACTGGCGCACCATGCCGCCTATCGACGCCACTTCGGACACGTCCGGCACCGACTTCAGTTCGAACTTCAGGAACCAGTCGTTCAGCGCGCGCAGTTGCCCGAGGTCATGCCTCGCGGTCCGGTCGACGAGGGCATACTCGTACACCCAGCCCACGCCGGTTGCATCCGGGCCAAGCGAAACGGTTGCCCCCGGCGGCAAACGGCTTTGCACCTGGTTCAGATACTCGAGCACGCGCGAGCGTGCCCAATACTGGTCCGTCTTGTCGTCGAACAGCACGTAGACGAACGCATCGCCGAACGCCGAATAGGCGCGGATGGCTTTTGCACCGGGCACGCCGAGCAATGTCGTGGTGAGCGGGTAGGTCACCTGATCCTCGATGACCTGCGGCGCCTTGCCCGGGTACGAGGCCTTGATGATGACCTGCGTATCGGACAGGTCGGGCAGCGCATCGAGCGGCGTCTGGGTCACCGAATAGGTGCCCCACGCCGTCACGAGCACCGTCGCGAGCAGAACCAGGAACCGGTTGTGAATGGACCAGCGAATGAGGCGCGCAATCATTGGGCACCTCCGGCGGGTTCGACCTTCTCCAACTGGTAACCATCACCGGACTGGCTGAAGACGAAATGCACCGTCTGGCCTGCCTTGACATCCGGAAATGCAGTGGGTGCCGGCTTGCTGAAAGACATCGTCATTGCCGGCCAGTTCAGAGCCGGAACTGGCTGATGCGAAAATGTGATGTCTTGCGGCGTGACCTTTTCGACCTTGCCGGTAGTCTCGTACGTTTGCGCCGCCGCCGAAGCGGATGCCGGCGCTGAAACGCCCGGACTCACCCCCGCGCCGCCTTCCAGCCGTGGCAGGACCGATTTCAGGCTGGCTTCCGAATCAATCAGGAACTGGCCGGAGGCGACGACCTGTTCGCCGTCGCTCAATCCGCTCAGCACCTCGGTTTCGCTGCCGACGTCGTTGCCAACCGTGACCGCAACGGGCTGCAGGCGGCCATCCTTGTTTCTCGCGATGACGACAGAACGCTTGCCCGTCGTGATGACTGCCTCGGACGGAACGAGCAGACGCGAGACGCTCTTCTGTCCGCCGACGCGCACGCGCATCAACATGCCGGGCGTGAGCTTCAGCGCGGTATTGTCGATTTCGAGGCGTGCCTGCAGCGTGCGGCTGCTGGCGCTAATGCCCGGTAGGATTTCGCGGATCTGTCCGTTGAAGTGTTGCGCAGGGTCGCCGGAAAACGTGGCATCGACGCTCATGCCGGGTTGAACGCTCAACGCAAGTGACTCCGGAATTTCAACGATGAGCCACAGCTTCGAGAGACCGGCGACCTTGGCAAGCGTCTGGCCAGGCGTCACCTGTGCGCCGTCTCGCACGTTCAGTTCGCTCACCACGCCGGTTTCTGGCGACGACAGAACGACATGTGTCTGAACCTTTCCAGTCCGGTCGAGGGCGGCGACGACGCCGTCCGGAATCGACAGCGCACGCATGCGCGCGCGCGACGCTTCCAGCAGGCTCATGTCCATGCCGCCGCGCCTGAGCGACAGATATTCTTCCTGCGGGGCGAGCCAGTCGGGCACGAACAGGGACGCTATCGGCGCTCCCTTGCGTATTCGCTGCATAGGCGCACTGGCGTACAAATGGTCGATGTATCCCGTGACGCGTGACTGCACGACGTCCGCCTGGGACTCGTCGAACTGGGTGGTGCCGACGGCGTCGAAACCCTCCGACGTCTCCTGGCGGCGAGCGGTCGCGTAGCGGATGCCCAGATTCTGCTGGAGGCCCGGGTCGATGCGGATGCCCGTCGAGCCGCCTCCTTCGTCCGCGTAGACGGGTTCCAGTTGCATCTCCATGAAGGGAGACTTGCCCGGCTTGTCGAAGTGCTGGGCCGGGACCATCGGGTCGTGCCAATACAGCACCTTGCGACCTGTCTTCGGGTCGACCTTGTCGCCGCGCGTGGTGGTGGTGGCAACAGCACCCGCTCCATCTGATGCCGGACGATGCGTGCCCGCGACATAGCCGGCACCGAGCAGGGCCGCCGCGGCAAACGCCATCAGGGCCACGCGTGTCAGTTGTTTCTTTTGCATGTTGTTCTCCTTACTGACTCACGGACATCGACGCCGGCACGACCTGGTATTCGAGCTGTGCCCAGGTTTGCGACACCTCGCGCTGCAGGTCCAGCACCTGAAGTTCCGCCTCGAGTTGCGCACGCCGGGCAGCAAAGGTATCGGCGAGCGAGCCGGTGCCTGCCCGGTACGCGGCAGCCGCAAGTTGCACGCGCTGGCCGGCAGCCGGAAGCAGGGAGTTGGACAGACTGGCAATGCGTTCGCGGCCGCTAGCGAGGGTGGCGGACTGTGCGCGGATGTCCGCTTCCACCTGACGTTGGGCGTCTTCGTACATCAGCCGCGCGCGGGTGGCGAGTTCCGCCTTCTCGCTAGCATCCCGGTCCTGGCGATTCTTGCGATTGATGGGCAGCGGAATGCTGACGCCAACCGACACCATGTTCGAATACGCGCCACCCCGTTGCTGGTAGGCGACCTCCCACGTCCAGTTGGGGCTACGGTTGCTGTTCGCGACGGCGGTATCGGCATCGGCGACCGCGATGTCCCGCGAGGCCGCGACGAGCACTGGCTGCACCTCACGGAGTTCTTCCGGCGGCAGCGATGACACATAGGACTGCGGCGCCGGCGGTTCGCCCGTCACGTCGGGAACGGGCGTTGCCGTCCAGCGGGACAGGCCGATGAGCGCGGTCTGCAATGTCTGCTGTGCCTTGAGCAACTGGTCCTGCGTCTGCGCGAGCATCGCCTGGGCCTGGGTTACATCGGCGGCGGTCGCTTTTGCTCCACGATAAGACGCTTTCGTCGCATCCAGTTCGTGGGTCATATGGTCGACGAGCTGCCGTTGCAGCGAAACGCCCTTCTTCGCGTAGACCGCGCTGAGCCACGCTATGGCCGTTTGCTGGCGGGTATTCGCAAGTTGGCCAAGGTAGCCAGCCCGTTCGCGGTCCACCAGATCGTTCGCCAGTTCGGACCGGAGCCGGCGCTTGTCACCCGACACCCATTCCTGCTCGATGCCGATACGGCGCATCGTCATGAAGTCCTGGCCGATTGTGTATTTCTGCTGCCCGGTCACCGGCAGATTGTCGACACCGGCCTTGAGCGTCGGGTCGGGCAACTGACCGGCCCGGACGGCCGCTTCCGAACTGGCGCGCACGGAGGCCTGTGCGGCCCCCATCGCGGCGGAGTGGTCCGTAGCGGCCTGAAGCGCCGCATCGAGCGTGACGGGTGTTTCCTGAGCGTACGCAGCGACGCTCGTGAGAATCAGCGCGGCAAAAAGTGAACGCGCGCGCAGTGGCGCACGCCGGCATGACGGCGTGCCAATGGTCAAAGGCATGGTCTAACCCCAACGGCGGATTCCCATAGGGAATCCACGTCCTGGACGCAGGACGACATCGCCGCTAATGCGGCGAACCTGTCAGCAAGGGATTAGATGGTGCGAGGAGGTCGCCAGAGACCGCCCGGTTCACGGACGATGAGCGACTGCGCGTAGTGGAAAACGACGGGGCTGGACGGTCCCGCAGGGCGGGTGACTTCGACGCGCGAGGCCGGGTGATACAGGCTGCCAAGCTGGCATTGCGCGGTTGCCTTGCAGAAGAACCCTTTGGCTTTTCCTGGCTGAGACGATTGTATCATCTCGCAGCCGGGCATGTCCGACACCATCGCACTGCCTTCGTCGGAACTCATGCTCATCTGCATTGGACATTCACCCGTCAAGCCGCTCGCTGCCAGCCCACTGATGGGCAGCACAGCGCAAAGCAGCAGAAGGAGCAATGTCCGGAGAAATTTCATGGCTGGGATTATAGCCGAGGTCGCGCTGGAAATTGCGTGCGCTGCACGACGGTATAACCGTGTGACGGGGCGTTGCCGATCTCATAGCATTGTCGGAATCCACGCTCGCCGATATCTGGCAAAACACCGGGCGCGCGCAAGGTCTGAAAGCGATTTTCCCTTACCGCGAATGTGCTGCGGCTGTCCGGTCTCGGACATCAGCATCATGACGCGGATGCCAGCGAAAAAAACCATCACGAACCTGAGGCCAAGCCCATCCAGCTCACATGCGCGCTCACCACTCGCCAGCCTTCGGGCATCTTCACCCACGTCTGACTTTGCCTGCCGACTCGTGGCTCGTTATCGCGCCGAAACTCGATATTGGCGACGGCGAACGCGTCGCCATATGTCGTAACGACGCGCGCCGTCACTGTACGCTCAAGTCCCTTGCCGGGCCGTGAAGCACGAAACTCACGAATCGCGTCGTATCCGTACAGATTTTCCGTCGCGCCATACCGCAGCGTATGCGGCGAATCGAAGAAGAGCGCATCGAGCACAGCGACGTCATTGCTCACGAGCGCCTGTTCGTAAGCATCGAATGCTGCGTTGATTTCAGCGAGCACATCGGGCCGATTGATCTCGATCATCACTGTGCTCCCGCATCGAACGCCGGTGGAGGACAATACGCGACCTCCGCAGCTTCGAGACGCCGCGCCGCTTCGAACGCCAGTTCCTCACGCCACGGCGGCGCGATCAACTGAACGCCGATCGGCAAGCCATCGCGCGTACGCATCGGCGCGACGACGACAGGCAGCCCAAGACAGGAAACCGGCTGCGTTAACAAACCGAGATTGGGCCGCACAGCAAGCCGCTCACCGTTGACGTCCATGAACTCATCGCCAATGTGCGGTGCGACGACAGGCGTAGCCGGTGCAATCAGCACATCGTAGTGCGAGAACAGTTCCAGCACGCGGCGCCGCAATGCAGCCCGCACGCGCTGCGCCTGCACGATCCACGCAGCGGGCAGCAACGCACCCGCAATCAGCCGATCACGCGACAAAGGCTCACGCTCGTCATAGCGCGCGTGCAGATTTGCCATATGCAGTTGACCGCCCTCGGCAGCCGTAATCAGAAACGCCGCGCCGCGCGCCGCATCGGCATCGGGATATTCAACTGTATGCGTCGCCGACAACGCTTCAGCGGCGACGTGCGAGGCTTCACGCGCGTCGTCATTCGCGTGTTCGTCGAAATAGCCGCCAAGCCGCGCCACGCGCAACACACCCGGCCTCGCATTCGCGGATTCGAAGCCACGCTGCGCGCATGAGGGATCGAACGGATCGGTGCATTGCAACGCGTCGTAGACGGCAGCGAGATCGTCCACGTTTCGCGCGAAAGCGCCCATATGATCGAGGCTCGCGACGAACGGCCAGGTGCCATGCCGCGACAGGCGTCCATAAGTCGGCTTCACGCCGAACACGCCGCACAGCGAAGCAGGCACGCGCACGGAGCCGTTGGTATCGGTGCCGAGCGTAATGGGCACGAAGCCCGCCGCGACGGCCGCCGCGCTGCCGCCCGACGATCCGCCCGCCGTGCGCGTCAAATCGTGCGGATTGCGGCACGGTCCCGCGTGATGGTTCTCGGTCGTGAATCCATAGGCAAACTCGTCCATGTTGAGCGCGCCGACCATGATTGCGCCTTGCTCGCAAAGGCGTCGTACGAGCGTTGCATCCGCCGTAGCGGGTGACATGTCGGCGAGTACGCGAGAGCCCGCTACCGTCGTGACGCCCGCTATATCGAACAGATTCTTCGCCGCAAACGGAACGCCCGCGAGCGGCGGCAATGTCTCACCGCTCGCGCGGCGTGCGTCGAGTGCATCGGCTTCGGCGAGCGCGCGTTCGCGCGTGATGGCCGTGAACGCGTTGATCTGCGTGTCGTGTGCGTCGATCCGCGCGAGCGTTGCTTCTATCAATTCACGGGCGCTGAATGCGCCATCGGCATACGCGCGCGCGATAGACAGCGCACTGCCGGAAACGCTGCTGAATGTCGTCATGGGCGATACACCGTCGCGGGTTCGTCGTTCGTGTCGACGGGATAGGCCAGCACGGGCGCTGCAAGCTGCGCAACGCGGGCGAATTGCGCTTTCACGCGCGCGGCGGCTTCGGGGGGAAGCGCCGGGAAGTGCAGCGCGAGCGCGGCGTCGACATAAGTGTCGAGGGTGGTATCGAGCGGAGTTGACATGGGTGTCAGGTTCACAGAAGAGTGGGGAACAGTTGGCGCGCCCGTGCAATCAACGCACGATCGCTGCCGCGCGGGCCGATGATCGACAGCGCGAGCGGTCGCTCGCTTTCATTCGCGACGGGCACGGTGACTTGCGGCAAGCCGCCGAATGCGGCAATCGCATTCATGGTCAGCGCGTCGCGATAGAACGCATCGGTGCGTTCGGGTGTTTCGTGCTTGTTCAGCAACGAGCGCGGCGTGGTCGGCAGCACGATCAGCGCGTCGCCTACGATGCCGTCGATGCGTCGCGCGAACGTCTCGCGCATGACGCGGCACCGTTCGACTTCGTCGGCATCGTGTGTTTTGAGGCGCTCGAAGCGTGCGGCGATATCCGCGCCGAAGCGCGGCTGGGTCGCATCGATCCACGCACCCAGCGACGCGCCGATCGCATCGTCCTGCAACTGCTGATACACATGCAGCCAGCGCTCGCGGTCATCCGCGATGACTTCGATCTCGTCGTGCGTAGCGGACAATTCGCGCAAGCGCTGCGCGTCGCCAGGTTCGTTCGATGCGCGTGCATCGAATGCTTCCTTGCAGCGCACGAGGGCCGAGGGCGTATCGACGGCAGTCACGCCGTCCAGCAACACGTCGGCGACGCGGGCGAGCATCGCGCCCGTGGGCGCAAACCAGCCAACCGTATCGAAGCACGGCGCAAACGGCAGGACGCCTTCCAGCGACACCGCATCGTGTGTCGGACGAATCCCCCACAATCCGCAGAACGCGGCAGGCACGCGCACCGAGCCGCCCGTATCGGTGCCGAGCGCGAAGTCCACTTCGCCGCTCGCCACGGCGGACGCCGATCCGCTCGACGATCCGCCCGGCAGTGCAAACGGCCAGCGCGGATTGAGCGGCGTGCCGTAGTGAGCGTTCACGCCTTCCAGACTGTAGGCGAGTTCATCAGTAATCGTTTTGCCGTCCACGGATGCGCCCGCGTCGAGCAATCTGGCGACGCAAGGCGCATGGCGCGCGGCGGGACTGTGGGTTGCCAGCCAATCGGGATTGCCGCCGCCCGTCGTCGTGCTCGCCACGTCGATCAGATCCTTGACCGCGAAGCGCAAGCCATCAAGGGAACCGTGTGCGTTCGCGCTGACCTGGACGCGTGGGCCTGGGATGAACGCGCTCATGCTGCGGCCTCCTTTAGCGCGGCAGCGAATTGCAGCGAATCCGCGACAAAGCCAAAGCACTTCTTCACATTCCAGATGCTGGCCTCTGTGCAGAACGCAGGCGACGACGTCGCGCAGCAATCGGTCAGCATCACGCAGCCGTAGCCGAGAAAGTTCGCGTCGGTGAGCGTGTGCAGCACGCACTGATCGGTGTTGACGCCCGCGAAGAACACCGTGCGCGTGCCGAGGTTGCGCAGGATGCTGTCGAGCGGCGTGTCCCAGAAGCCGCTGATCCGGTACTTGTCCACGCAGATATCCTGCCGCTCGATCTTCAGTTCGTCGACCACGGCGGCAGCCCACGAATCTTTCTCCAGCACGCGCGCGCCATGCTCCGGCAACGGCTCGCCGAGACCGATGCCCGTCCCCTTCGGCTTGTACAGATGGATCTGATTGGGCGGCATGTTCGCGAGATCCGGCCGGTTGCCCCAGTTCACCCAGATGACGGGAACGCCGCTATCGCGCACCACGGGCAGCAGGCGCTGCAGTGGTGCAATCGGCGCGCGGTCCGCACTGTAATCGCCCCCAATGTGGTCCACCCACCCGCCTTTGGTGCAGAAGTCGTTCTGCATGTCGATGATCACGAGGGCCGATTTTTCGATATCGAAGCGCACGTTTTGCGGCTCGGAATCGAGGGTGGCGATGCGCGGCGCAGGCGTCGGCGCGGCCATGTCGACGAGCGTTCCGGTGGCCGTCCAGCGCGTCTGCGCGAAAGCGCCGAGCGTGCCGCCAGGCATTGCCAGGTCTGGGTTCGAGTTGTCGTTCACGGGGTTCTCCAGAGCGTTGAGCGTGTGATGTCCGAGGGTTCCTGAAACGGCGATCTGCACGTCGCCCGTGTCGCCTGCGGAAGCGGAAACGCGGGAGCATTCCGGCGGGATCGAACGCGCATTGGCATCGAAGTTGCAACGTGCATTTCAGTCATGAATAACCTACTTACCCAAATCCAACGCAAAAGGAGTGCCAATGATGATCGGTTCGCAACAGGCATCGCACGGAAAACTGAGCCGCCGGCTCGTGGCTCGCGCGCTCGTCGTGGCGGGAATCGTCGCGCTCGCCGCGCCTTCGTTCTTCATTCCCGCCGCGCACGCCGCCGATGACGCGATGCGCGTCGGCGTGCTGATTCCCGGCTCGAAGACGGACAAGGGCTGGATGGAGTCGGGCTACGACGGCGTGGTCGCCGCGCAGAAGGAATTCGGCCCGAAACTGAAGACGCAGATCATCGAGAACATCAACTACGCGGACATGGAGCAGGCGCTCACCAATCTCGCGTCGAAGAATCAGCTGGTGATCGGCATCGGCGGACAGACGCAGGCGGCCGTGCTGAAGATCGCCAGGCGCTTTCCCAACGTGAAGTTCTCGGTTGTCGGCGGCAACAAGGGGGAGAACATGCCGCCCAATGTCGCAGGCTACGACGTGAAGCAGGCCGAGATCGCATTCGTCGCGGGCGCGGCGGCCGCGATGATGTCGAAGAGCGGCGCGGTGAGCTACGTGGGCGGCATGGAGATTCCGTCCATCGTCAACGCGGGCAAGGAATTCGGCAACGGCGCGCGCTATATCAACCCGAAGGTGAAGTACTTCGAGAGCTATACGGGCGACTTCGACAACGTCGCCAAGGCTCGCGAAGCGACGGCTGCCGCCATCGCGCAAGGCGCCGACGTCCACTATCACATCCTGAACCTCGGGTTGCGCGGACTGGAGCAGGCGGCGAAGGAAAAGAACACGCACATCATCGGCAGCTATACGGACCGTTGTGGCAGCGATCCGCTGTATGTGGCGTACAGCATCACGGGCGTCGGCTACCAGGCGCAGTACGCGATCGAGCAACTCGAAAAGGGCCAGTGGCAGCCGGGTTACAAAGCGTTTGGTCTCGCGATGGGGCCGAAGGCGTCGAGCATGGTGATCTGCAAATCGACACCCGCGATGGACGCGAAACTCAAGCAGATCGAAGACGACATCCTGAGCGGCAAGATCAAGGTATCCGAGGGATGAGCACGCTCGCTTCTCCCGTCGCGCGTGCCGAGCCGATTCTGTCGCTGACGAACATCGGCAAGCATTTTGGCGCGTTCACGGCGCTCGAAGGCGTGTCGCTCGATCTGATGCCGGGTGACGTGCACTGCCTGCTCGGTGAGAACGGCGCGGGCAAATCGTCGCTGTGCAACGTGATTTTCGGCGTTCACCAGCCCGATGCGGGCGCGATGCAGGTGAACGGCGCGCCGTATCGTCCGCGCAATCCGCGTGAGGCATTGGCGCGCGGCATCGCGATGGTGCATCAGCACTTCAGCCTCGTCGACGACGCCAGCGTGCTCGACAATCTGCTGCTTGGCCAGGCGCGCGGCTGGCTGAACCGGCAGCGCGAAGCGGCGCGATTGCGGGAAGTGCTGGCGAGTGTCGGGCTGGAACTGGCGCTCGATGCGAAGGTGGCTGATCTGTCGGTGGGCGAGCGGCAGCGCGTGGAGATCGTCAAATGCCTGATGCGCGAGCCGCGTCTTTTGCTGCTCGACGAGCCGACTGCCGTGCTGTTGCCCGCCGAGATCGATGCGTTGCTCGACACCTGCGAGCGCGTCGCTGCGCGCGGCTGCGCAGTGGTGCTGGTCACGCACAAGCTGAAGGAAATTTGCCGGATCGCCACGCATGCGACGGTGCTGCAAACGGGGCGCGTGGTGGCGCGTTCGGCGGCGCCTTCGAGCGATATCGACAGGCTCGTGCATGCGATGATTCATCGCCCGGGTAAGGACGGTGATGAGGACGACGCCGATCTGGCGAGCCGTCTGTCGCTCGTCAACACGCGCTCGCCATACTCGCGTCCGCTCGCTGAAGAGGTATTGCAGATCGACGGCCTGAGCGCACGCGATGCCGAAGGCGTCACGCGTCTCGAAGATTGCACGCTCGTCGTGAATCGCGGCGAGATCGTCGGCATTGCGGGTGTCGAAGGCAATGGACAGAGCGAACTCGGCGCGGTGCTCGCGGGTATGACGAGCGCGTCGGCGGGACGTTTTTTTATCGCCGGGCGCGACATGACGAATGCGACGCCGCGCGAACTGACGCAAGCAGGCGTCGGCATCGTGCCGGAAGATCGGCACGCTGTGGGTTGTGTCACGGGGATGAGCGTCGCCGACAATCTGCTGCTCAACCATCTCGACCGCTACACGCGCGCTGGCTTTCTGCGCCGCCGCGCAATGCGCGCCGCCGCGCTCGACCTGATGCAGCGCTTCGACGTGCGCGCGAGCGGCCCTGACGCGCTGTTCGGCGGCCTGTCGGGCGGTAATCAGCAAAAGGCCGTGCTGGCGCGAGAACTGACGCTCGATCCGCTGCTGTTCCTGCTCGCCGCGCAACCGACGCGCGGCCTCGACGTCGGCGCGGTCGCCGCCGTGTACTCGCACATTCGCGCCGCACGCGATCGTGGTGTGGGCGTGTTGCTGATTTCCTCCGAACTCGACGAACTGATGAGCGTCGCCGATCGCATCGTCGTGCTGTATCGCGGGCGCGTCATGGGCACCTGCACGCCCGAGGCGAGCAATCGCGGCCGCATCGGCGGGTGGATGGCGGGCGCGGGAGAACCTGCATGAATCCGCAGATGAAGGTGCAAACCCTGTTCGGTTCGACGCATGACTCGCACGGTTGGCGTGCGCGTTTGCCGCATGTGCGTGTCGCGTGCGTGATCGCCGGGGCCGTCGTATTCGCGATGCTGGCGGCGCTCGCGTTGATCGCGCTAATGGGCGTGCCCGTTAGCGATGCGCGCGCGGCCTTCGCCGACGGCGCATGGGGCTCGCCGTATGCGATCGGCGCGTCGATCAATCGCAGCCTCGCATTCGCGCTCGTTGGCACAGGCTTCGTGATCGCGAACCGCGCGAAGCTTACCAACGTGGGCGGTGAAGGGCAGCTTGCGATCGGCGGCATCGTCGCGACGGCGCTGAGTCTTTACGGCGGATGCGCGCACTTGCCGTTCGGCCTGTCGTTCATCGTGCCGATGCTCGGCGCCGCCGCTGCGGGCGCGCTGTGGGGCGGCGTGCCCGGCGTGCTGAAAGCGAAGGCGGGCACCAATGAAGTGATCAGCACGTTGCTGCTGTCGTTCATCGCCGTGTGGCTGCTCTATTGGTGCGTGCAGAGCGAAGCGCTGCTGCGCCAGCCGATGACGAACGGCGCGACCTTTCCCGAATCGCTCGAAATTCCCGATCTCACAAAGCTTCCCGCAATCCTCGCCGCGAGCGGCATGAACCTCAATATCGGGCTGCCCATCACGATTGCGCTGGCGATCGGTTCTGCCTTCATGCTCACGCGCACGCGCTTCGGCCTTTCGCTGCGCGCGGCGGGCCTGAACGCGATCGCGGCGAGGCGCGCGGGTCTTCCGATCACTTCGTCCATCGTCGGCGCACTGGCGCTTGCTGGCGCCTTCAGCGGGCTTGCTGGCGCGTTGATGCTGCAAGGCGATCAATACTCGTTGAAAGCGGGCTTCTCGTCGGGTTATGGCTTCGACGGCCTGGTGGTCGGCCTGCTCGCGCGCGGCTCGATCACGGGCGTATTCGCGGCGGCGCTGCTGTTCGGCTTTCTGCGCTCGGGCGGCATCAACATGGAAATGGTCGCGCAGGTGCCTTCCGCGCTCGTGCTGATCGTGCAGGGCATCGTCACCATCGCGCTCGCGGGCGGCGCGATGTGGCTCGACAAGGGAGACGCACGTCAATGAATCTCGAACTTCTCGCAGTCTTCGCGGGCGCGTCGATCCGCCTCGCCGCGCCGATGATGCTCGCGTCCACGGGCGAGATCGTGAGCGAGCGCGCGGGCGTGCTCAACATGAGCGTCGAAGGCATGATGCTGACGGGCGCGTTTCTCGGCGCGACGTTTTCATGGTTGACGGGCAATCCGTCGATTGGTTTGCTGTGCGGCATGCTCGGCGTGATTCCCCTCGCGCTGCTGCAGGCATTCCTGAGCGTGACGATGCGCGCGAACCAGATCGTGACGGGCATCGGCATCAACATTCTGGCGCTCGGCGGCACGACGCTCGCTTACCGCGGAATCTTCGGCGAGCGTTCGAGCGCGGTGATTCCGGGCCTTGCGCACTGGTCGCCGCCCGTGCTCGGCACGCTGCCTGTCATCGGCGAACCGATATTCGGGCAAGTGTGGCTGCTGTATGCGGGGCTTGCGGTGCTGATCGGAACCTACGTGATGATGCGCTACACCGCGTTGGGCGTCGCGCTGCACGCGACGGGTGTCGCGCCTCGCGCGGTCGATCAGTCGGGCCTCGGTGTCGCGCGGATTCGCTACGGCGCGGTGGTGTTCTCGGGCGTGATGTCGGCGGCAGCGGGGTGCTTCATCTCGATCGGCGACATTCACACTTTTACGGAAGGCATGACCAACGGCGCAGGCTATCTGGCGATTGCCGCAATCATCTTCGGCAACTGGAAGGTCGGCCGCACGGCGCTCGCGTGCCTGCTGTTCGGGGCAGCGACGGCGATGCAGTTTCAACTGCCGATGTTCGGCCTGCATGTGCCGACGGCATTGCTCATCATGCTGCCGTATCTGCTCGCACTCGTGGCCGTGGCAGGATTGATTGGCAGGCAGTCCGCGCCGCCTGCGCTCACCCAGCCGTTCAGGCGTTGAGCGCGCGAGCGCCGGGGGCGCGGCGGAGTACCATAACGATTAGCCGCGCCATTCTTCAATCA
This sequence comes from Paraburkholderia sp. PGU19, assembly GCF_013426915.1. GTDB lineage: Bacteria > Pseudomonadota > Gammaproteobacteria > Burkholderiales > Burkholderiaceae > Paraburkholderia. Next base: position 1,055,856 of record NZ_AP023181.1, on the reverse strand, counting down.
TTCATCGACACCATGCCACGCAACGCCTCTGCACCCAGCACACCCGCCCGAACGGCGAAGGACGAGCCCACGCGTCGCCAGCAACTTGCAGCAAAGACGCGCGAGCGCATCTTCCGGATCGCCATCAAGGAGTTCGCGGACAAAGGCTTCAGCGGTGCGCGCGTGGAAGGGATCGCGAGTCGCGCGAAGGTCAATATCCGCATGATCTACCACTACTTCGGCGGCAAGGAAATGCTGTATGTCGAAGTGCTGGAGCATGTGTTGGCGAAGCTGCGCGAAGCGGAGCTGGCCGTTGAACTGGATGAAAAGACCGTCGACCCCGCGGCAGGCATCTTGCAGCTTTACGATTTCACAGAAGCGCACTTTTCAGCGCACCCCGAGTTGCTGTGCCTGCTTTCGTGGGAAAACCTGAATCGGGCGCGCTACCTGAAACGCTCGAAGGTCATTCCCGCGATGTCGTCGCCCGTGCTCGACAAGCTGCGCACCCTGATCGAACGCGGCGAGGCCGCTGGCGAGTTGCGCGAGGGGATCGATCCGCTGCATATGTACGTGACGCTCGTGAGCCTCGCGTATTTTCACAAGTCCAATGCGTACACGCTCTCACGCATGTTCGACACGGAAATGCTCGCGCCTGGATGGCAGGCCGCGCACAAGGCACAGGCACACGAACTCGTGCGCGCGTTTCTGACGGGAGCGCGTGTGCCGGAACTGGCGGCGCACTTCTTCAATTGCCGATAGGGCGCCGCGCAACGCCGCGCGGCGCATCAACCCGCAGTCGCCCGCTTTCGCGCGAGCGATCTCGCGATGAGTAATCCGCCCACCATCACCGCAAGCGAGATCAACGTCGTCATTGTGCCGAGCGCGTAGATGACGGGCGTGGTCACCGAGGTGGTCAAACCCTGCAATTCGAGCGGCAGCGTGTTCTGATCGCCGATCGCCTGCGACGTGCGCGCGATCTCATCCCACGAAAGCGTAAAGCCGAACATCGCGACGCCGATCACGGAAGGCCCGATGATAGGCAGCACGACATGGCGGAACGACTGCCACGGCGAGGCGCCCAGATCGCGCGCTGCTTCCTCGAACGCGGGATTGAAGCGATTGAAAACGGCGAACATCACGAGCAGACCGAACGGCAACGTCCACGTGAGATGCGCGCCGAGCGCCGACGTGTAGAGGCCCATCGACGTGGTCCAGCTATCCGCGAACGACTGAAAGCCCGACGCGTTGGCCAGATACTTGATGAGCGTATCGAGCAGACGAAAAGTCAGCCCGATGCCGAGCGATACGATGATCGACGGCATGATGAGACTCGCGACCGATACGTAGAACACGGCCGTATCGCCACGAAAACGCCGCCTGAACGCGAGGCCCGCGCTCACCGAGAACAGCACCGTCAACACCGTTACCGCAATCGCGAGTTTGACGGAGCGCCCGAACGCAGCCCAGATATCGACATCGCCGACACCGTTGCGCAAGACCTCGAACCAGTGCAGCGAGAGGCCTCGCATCGGAAAAGTCAGGCCGCCTTCCGGACCCTGAAAGGACAGAATAAAAATCGTGATCACTGGGCCATACAGAAACAGCACAAAGAGGCCGAAGATCAGCGCGAGCCAGTAGAAGCTCGCGGGGCGGCGCTCGCGATGCCTGAGCGAAACACTCATGTCAGAGTTCCTTTCTGATGTCGACGGCACGCGTTAGCGCCCACACGATCATGAGCACCACCGCGAGCAGAATGATCGCGTTTGCGGCAGCGGCGGGAAATTGCAGATAGCCCGTTTGCACCTGGATGATCTTTCCGACCGACGCGATCTGCTGCCCGCCCATCACGCCCACCGTGAGGAAATCGCCCATCACGATCGTGACGACGAAGATCGAGCCGATCACGATGCCCGTTTTCGACAACGGCAACACGACGTCGCGGATCATCTGCCAGCCGCTTGCGCCGCCATCGCGCGCCGCTTCGAGCAGCGACCGGTCGATACGCATCATCGCGTTGAAGATGGGGACGATCATGAAGAACGTATAGAGATGCACGAACGCCAGCACGACGGAGAAGTTCGAATACAGCAGCCATTCGAGCGGCTGGTCCACAAGATGCGCGGACATCAGCGCCTGATTGACGAGCCCGTTGCGGCCGAGCAGCGGAATCCACGAGATCATGCGGATCACGTTGGACGTCCAGAACGGAATCGTGCAGACGAGAAACAGCACGGTTTGCATCGCCGTCGTGCGCACATGGAACGCGAGGAAATACGCGATCGTGAAACCGAGCACGAGCGTCACCGCCCAGACCATCGCGCAGAACTTGAGCGTGGACCAATACGTCTTGACCGTGACGCAAACGTCCGTGAGCGACGTGCAACCGTCGAAGATCGCCGCGTAGTTCTTCAGTGTGAACGCCGGGATGATCTGATACTCGTTGAAGTCCCAGAAGCTGACGATCAACGTGATCACCAGCGGCACGATAAAAAACAGCGCGAACGTGACCGTGAGCGGCGTGGCTTGCAGCCACGCGCTCACACGCCGATGGCGCACGGCCGTTGGCTTCGCCTGCTGGAGATACTCGACCGAGGCCATCTTCACACTCCGCGCGTATTTTTGTGCATTCTCATGCCGCGATGAATTCGTTCCACTTCTGCACCATGTAGATGTTCTCGTCCATCACGGCGTTCCAGCACGCAATCGCACCCATGCGCTGGTTGTACGAACCGCCGTCGCGCACGGCGCCCGCTTTTTCGAGCAGCTGGCCGTCGGGCGCCTTGATGTCCTGCGCCGCGAGCTTGCCTTCCATCCAGTAGTCCCATTCGTAGGCTTGCATATGCGTGCGCGCCGTTTCCGTGACGCCGGGGTAATAACCCTGACGCATCAGATAAGCGCCTGCCCAGCCGTCCTGAAACCAGTTGACGAATTCATACGCGGCATCGAGCTTCTTGCCTTGCAGCGAGCGCGGAAAGCCGAAACCCGACGCCCATGAGCGATAGCCTTCCTTCAAAGGCTGGAACTTGCAGGCGATGCCCATCGTGCGGACCTTCGTGACGGCGGGCGACCACATCGACTGGATCACGACTTCACCCGAAGCCATCAGGTTCACGCTCTCGTTGAAATCACGCCAGAACGCGCGGAACTGGCCAGCGCGCTTCGCTTCGATCAGGATCTTGATGGTCTGATCGATCTCGGCCTTGGTCATGTTGCCCTTGTCGCCGTATTTCACGTGGCCCATCGCTTCGATCGCCATCGCCGCATCCATGATGCCGATGGCGGGAATGTTCAGAAGCGCCGCCTTGCCCTTGAATTGCGGATTGAGCAGGTCCGCCCACGTCGTCACGGGCCGTGGGATCAGGTCGGGCCGAATGCCGAGCGTGTCGGCGTTGTACGTGGTGGGGATCAGCGTCATCCACTCGGTCGGCGTCGCGGAGAATTCGGTCGAGCGCGCGCCCTTGAGGAACATCACTTTTTTCGGCGCCGTGCCTTGATCGCCGATCTTCTTGCCGTCCACTTCGCCCTTCGTCAGGACGGGCGTGATCTTGTCGGCGAGCTTGATACGCTTCGCGTCCATACCCGCGAGCGTACCCGCCGGAATGAGCTTCTTGAGCGAGAAGTACTCGGTGTCGACGATATCGAACGAATTGGGCTGCGTGATGATGCGTTTGGTCACGTCATCGGTGGTCACGGGAATGTATTGAATCTCGATGCCCGTGTCTTCCTTGAACTTCTTCGCAATGTCCGCGCTCTGGTTGACGGCCGTGCCGAGGTAACGCAGCGTGAGCTTCTCTTGTGCGTGCACATATGGGAAACCGGCGATGCCCGCAGCCGCGACCGCACCCTTGATGAACGTGCGGCGCGATATTCCTTTGCCTACAGTCTCTTCTCCAGCCTGTTGCACGTTTGCGGCCACCTTGTCGTCGTTCATTGCTTCTCTCCTCTAAAGAAATTGCCGTTGCGTTGTCGTTGTCAGTGCACTTGTCAGGCCGCGAGCGGATGAGCGTTCTGCTCGTCCCACCAGACCGTCACGCGCGCATTTGGCCCGAGACGTTGCGGATCGTAGTCGGCGTCGCTCATCAGGGACACGAGCGCGGACGAGCCATCCTGCGGGTCGAGCGTGATGCGCAAGTGCGTGCCTTGATACTCGGCTTCGCGCACCGTGCAGGCGAGGCCGCCGATGCGGCTCAAGCCGCTTTCTCCCGCGCTCGTGCCCGGCGTGACGCCTTGCGGCGCGATGCGCAAGCGGTCGGCGCGCACGGTAAAGAGACCGCCCTTCGCGCCAAGCACGTTATGGCCGCCGAGAAAGCGCGCGACGAATTCCGTGCGCGGCCGGTTGAAGACTTCGAACGGCGTACCCGTCTGCTCGATCTGGCCGTGACTCATCACCACGACGAGATCGGCGAGCGCCATCGCTTCTTCCTGTGAATGGGTGACGTGGACGAAGGTGATCCCGAGTTCCTTTTGCCAACGCTTGAGTTCGGCGCGCATCTGTACGCGCAGGAACGGATCGAGCGCGGATAGCGGTTCGTCGAGAAGCAGGCAGCGCGGTTCGTTGAGCAACGCGCGCGCGAGCGCGACACGCTGCTGCTGGCCGCCCGAAAGCTGGGCGGGCCGGCGGTTCGCGTGGGCCGACATCGCGACGAGTTCGAGTAGTTCGCCCGCGCGCTTTCGGCGCGCGTCTTTGGCGACGCCCCGCATCTTGAGGCTGAACGCGACGTTATCGAGCGCGGACAGATGCGGGAACAGCGCATAGCTCTGAAACACCATCGCCGTGCCCCGCGCGGCAGGCTGCTCATGCGTCACGTTGCGCCCGCCGATCAGCACGTCGCCTTCGGAGACCCACTCGTGACCCGCAATCATGCGCAGCGTCGAAGTCTTGCCGCATCCCGACGGGCCGAGCAGGCAGCAGTACGCGCCGCCGGGAATGCGCAGGTCGATCGCATCGACGGCGAGCGAGTCGCCATAACGCTTCGAAACGTGTACCAGCTCGATGTCGGCGGGGCTTACATGAACCACGGTAGATGCCGGCTGAACCATGAAGGTGTGTCCTGTCAGATGACGCGAATGGAATACGGCGCACGAAGCATGCAGCCGGGAGCTTCTGCAAGTCATATGCCATTCGCGATCTTGTGCGCCGTCAGCACGTACTCGCACGTGTGCCGCAACGCCCGCTGACAACGCGTGTCGACAGGTTGGCGCGCATATTGCACACGATTGCGGACCTCGATCGTCAGCACTTGCGAGTTGGTTGCGTGTGCAATCGCAGTGCAGGTTTCGTTCGGATTGGGGCACAACCTAACCAAACCGGATCATTCACACCCGACAATGAACGACTTCAAGCGCGAGCCGTCCGGTTCATTTGATGCACTGAAAACACATGGCCGCTTCGGCTATCAGCCGATTCATGAGGGCGATGCTTACCACTGGCCGAACGGCGCGCGGCTTGCCGTCTATCTCGGCTTCAACCTGGAGCACTTCGCGTTCGGCGAGGGTCTGGGCGCGGCGCTGGGGCCGCTGTCGCCGCAGCCCGATGTGCTGAACTACAGCTGGCGCGAGTACGGCAATCGCGTCGGCGCGTGGCGCTGCATCGAATTGTTCGATTCGCTCGACATGCCGGCGGGCACGCTCATCAACACGTCGCTTTACGATCACTGTCCGGAACTCATCGAAGCCTGTGCCGCGCGCGGCGACGAACTGATCGCGCACGGCCACACGAACGCGCAGCGCCAAAGCGATCTGGACGAGGACGGCGAACGCGCGCTGCTGGCCCATTGCCGCGCACGCATGATCGAACAGTCCGGCGCGGAACCGGCGGGATGGCTGTCGCCGTGGATCTCCGAATCGCACCGCACGCCGGACCTGCTCGCCGAGACGGGTTATCGCTACACGCTCAACTGGTGTCACGACGACCGGCCTGTGCGTATGCAAACGAAGGGCAGGCCGCTGTGGTCGATTCCGTATCCGCAAGAGCTGAACGATCTGCCGATGATCATGGCGCGGCAGATGGACATGCGTGATTTCGCGGACATGATCGTCGACCAGTTCGACGAGATGCTCGAGCAAACACAGCGCGCGCGTACTGCGCAGCCGCTCGTCATGGGCATCGCGCTGCATCCGTACATCGTTGGACAGCCTTACCGGTTGCGGCACTTGCGGCGCGCGCTCGCGCATATCGGCAATGCGCGCGACGACATCTGGCTCACGACACCCGGCGCCATCGCGCGCCACGCAGAAGAAGCCGTGCCCGTTGCGGCGCAAGCCGCATGAGTGCCGTGCAGGCGGGCATGAGGCCCGCGAAACACGAGAAGCGCGACCGGGCGGATGCGGATGGGCGCATCTATCAAACGATCTTCGAAGGCGTGTTGAATCGCAGGCTGACGCCGGGCACGAAGCTGCCCGAGCCGGAACTGTGCGCACTGTTCGGCGTCGGGCGCGCGGTGGTGCGGCGCGCGCTGGAGAAGCTGGCGCACGACGGTATCGTCGTGTTGCGTCCGAACAAGGGCGCCGTTATTGCGCAACCGACGCGCGAAGAAACACGCGAAATTTTCGAGGCCCGCTGCGCGGTGGAACGCGCGCTGGTCGAACTCGCGGCGCGACGCGCGAGCGTCGACGATATCGGCGCGCTGCGCAAACAGCTTGCGGACGAGCACGAGGCGATGCATCGCTTCGATCAGCCTTCATGGGCGCGGCTTGCAAGCGAGTTTCATCTGCGTATCGCGGCGCTGGCGGGCAACGCGACGCTCGAACGCTACCTCACCGAACTGATTTCCCGCTGCTCGCTGATCGTCGGTGCTTACGAGCCGGTCGGCAACGCGCCGTGCGAGCACGACGAGCACACCGCTATCCTCGATTGCCTGGAAGCCCGCGATGCCGAGGGCGCGATTGCGCATATGACGGCGCATCTCCAGAGTCTGGAGGCGCGCATCGAAACGTCACGCATGCCTGGCAAGAAGCGGCTTGCGCAAATGCTTGGTATCGAACCCGATCGACAAACCGCGATGGAATAACATGGAAATCGACTTCGAAGCGATCACCGAGTACCAGCGCTACAAACTGATGGCGAGCCTGATTGTCCCGCGTCCCATCGCGCTCGTGACGACGCTCGGCGCCGATGGCACAGTGAACGCCGCGCCGTTCTCGATGTTCAACATGCTGGGCGAGGAACCGCCTATCGTGATGATCAGCATCAACCGGCTGACGGACGGCACGTTGAAGGACACAGCAGTGAACATTCCGCGCGAAAAAGAATTCGTCGTGCATCTTGCCGATGAAGCGATTGCGCAGCAGATGCATCGCTGCGGCGAGCGCTTTGCGTCGAATGTCAGCGAACTGGACGAAGTGGGTTTCACCGCGCTGACGTCGACGCGGGTCAAGCCGCCGCGCATCGCGCAGGCGCCTGTTGCGTTCGAATGCGAGCTTTGGGAGACGCTTGAAACGGCGAGCCGTCATATATTTATCGGCAAGGTGCTGGTGCTGCACGCGCGGGACGAATTGATCGACCGTGACGCCTGGCGCGTCAGGTTGCAGCATTATTTTCCCGTAGGTCGGTTCGGTGCGAGCGATTACGTGACGACGCGGGATCGGTTCGAGCTTTGAGTTGCACGCGTTCTTTGGAACGGCCGATATCCGCAGACTGCCTCTTCCATCTGGCGGCTTCGCATCGATCAACGCGGATCGAACACCGTGAGACCGCGCGCGAGTGCGGGCCTCGCCTCGACCTGCGCATACCAGCGGCGTAAATTGGGCAGTTGCGCCCAGGGCAGTTGCGACATGACCGACTGCGTGATCGTGAAGGCCGCGATGTCCGCGATCGAAAATGTCATTCCTGCCATATACGGTTCGTCACTGACATACCGCTCTGCCGATTCGAGCGCAGCGAACATCCGTTCGACAAGCAGCGCTTGCCCCGCCGGAACACCCGCGCTACGAAGAAAAAAAGCAGCGTGACTGACGGCTATCACGTCGGTGACGAAAAAGAAAAATCGCTCATGCGAAAACTGTCTATCCAATAACAGTCGATCAAATGAATGATTTCCGTGCACCTCTGTCGCGAGAAGTGACGATTAATGATTCAATTGCACGAACAACAATAGTTATTTGTCGAATGCCCCAAGCGGAATTCATTGACTATACTGCGTGAGGCTGTGGTCGTCGGCGCGTGCGCATGGCACGTCCCTATATTGAAGACACGGAGTGGAAACTCGCCAGTAGAGTTTCCATACGGCCCGTTTTCGGACGCCATGAATCCAGATCGCAAGCACGGGCCGGGTGGACGCTTGACGCGATGCGAGTCGCAGGCTCGACTTCGCGCAGTGGTCGCGAGCGCCAAAAAACGCTTCCTGACGGTTGGCTTCCGGGAGACCAGTCTAGACGACATTGCTCGCGATGCGGGCGTGGCGAAGAAGACGCTTTATTGTCATTTCGGCAGCAAAGAGCAGTTGTTTAGCGCGATTCTGGAAACGCTGGGGCGGACCTGGCAGGAGCAACTCCGGCACATCGTCACGAGCGGCGGTGAACCGGTCGACGTGCTCGAAAGAGCGGCGCTGCACCTGCTCGACATCGGCACTCGCGATGAAATGACCCAGCTTTACTGGGTGCTGCTGGTCGAGACACGCCGCTTTCCCGCGCTCTCGGCCGGGCTGTATCAGGAGCGTGGGCGGCTGATCGGTATCGAACCGCTCGAAGGCTATCTGCGCGCAGCGGTCGAAAACGGTGAGCTCGAATTCGACGACGTCGAACTCGCCACCGAGCAGTTCGTGCATCTGGTGCTAGGCGGTGTGCGCGCCAGAATGCTGCTCATGGGTGCGCGGCGCCCGAGCGCAGCGAGACGTCAATTGATCGCGAAGCAGGCGGTCAGGATTTTCACCGCAGGGTGCTTGACCCGGTGAAACAAAACTTTCAAAACATTGTCGGTTTTCATTCAAATAAATTAGTCATACGAAGTAAATCGCTTTTGTCGGAATGCCGATCCAGTCAATGGAGGCACATGCATGAAAACAGCTTCGCGTGCGTCGAATGTTGTGCGCGCAGGGTGTGGAAGAACGCAATGGCGTTTCGCGGCGCTGGGCGGCGTCGTGCTCGTCGTTGTTATGTCGCTGGCCGCTTGCATGATGGGCCCGGACTATCGCAGGCCCGAAGCGCAGATTCCTGAAGGGTTCAAGGAAGGCGTCGACTGGCAGCGCGCCGATGCGAACCCGCAAGCCGCGATCGACAGTACGTGGTGGCGGATGTACGGCGACGACAAGCTCAACGACCTCGTCGATCAGGCGTTGCGGGCGAACCAGTCGATCGCCGCGGCGGAGGCCGCCTATCGCCTCGCGCTCGCGACGGTCGAGGCGAACCGTGCGGGCCTGTTCCCGACCGTGACGGCGGGTCTGTCCGGCGCGCGTTCGGGCGGCAACGTCACCGGGCTAAGCGCGAGCCGCGGGTCCGGGGCGTCGACGTCGACCTCGGCGGCGGGCGGAGCGGGCAACAGCATCGTCGCGCTCGGGGCCGTCACTTGGGAACTGGACCTGTGGGGCCAGATACGGCGTCAGATCGAGGAAGCGAAGGCCAACGCGCAGGCGTCCGACGCGCAACTCGCCGGCGAGCGCATTTCCATTGCGGCCAGCGTCGCGACCGATTACTTCCAGTTGCGTCAAGCCGACTACGACATCCGCGCGCTGAAGGAACAGCTGGACGCGTACGGGCGCATCCTCGCAATTGTGCAGACGGCCTACGCCCAGGGCGGCGCCTCCAACGACGACGTGCTGGTCGCGCAAGAAGATCTGGAGACGGTGATCGCCGATCTGCAGACGACGGAAATCAACCGCGAACATGACGAACACGCACTTGCCGTGCTGGCGGGCGTGCCGCCTGAGTCGTTCAGCATCCCGCCCGATCCCGACTATCACTTCATGGCGCCCGCCGTGCCGACGTCGCTGCCTTCGCAACTGCTCGAGCGGCGCTACGACGTGGTCAGCGCCGAACGCACGGCGGCAGCCGCGAATGCGAGTATCGGCGTGGCCGAAGCCGCGTTCTTTCCGACCTTGACGCTATCGGCTGAAGGCGGCTTCGCGCACAGCACGCTCGCTCATCTGTTCACGGTGCCGAACCGCTTCTGGACGCTCGGGCCGGATCTTGCGCAAACCATTTTCGACGGCGGCGCGCGCACGGCTGCCGTGCACCAGGCGCGCGCCACGTATGACGAAGACGTGGCCAACTACCGCAATACGGTGCTCACGGCATTCCAGAGCGTGGAAGACAGCCTGTCGTCGATGAATCATCTGCGGGCGCAGGAAAGCGCGTTCGCGCATGTGCTCGATAGCAACGCGCGATTGTTCGCGAGCGAAGAGGCGCAGTTCAATGCCGGCGCAGTCAGCCAGCAAAACGTGTTGAATCAGCGGCTGACATTGATCCAGGCGCAACAGAGTCTGCGCGATACGCAGGCCTTGCTCGCGCAGAATCACGTGCTGCTCGTGAAAAATCTCGGCGGCGGCTGGCAGCGCGATGACGCCGACGCTGCATCGCCGGCTTCGGGAAGCGCGGGTCGACCTGTCGCGCAGCAATCCACGAGCTCTGCCGACTGAACACGTTTGACGCACACGCAGTTCACAACGATTCACCCGACACGGGAGCGCCCGCATGCAGACATGCAGCCCGCGCGTGCCAGTGTCACGCAACAACGGAGTTCTCATGAAGTCACGTTTGGAACGCGTGTCGTTGTTATGTCTGTGTCTGATCGTGCTCGCCGCGTGCTCGAAAAAGGCGCCGCCGCCACCGCCGCCGCAGGTCTCGACGGTGAAGGTGCAAGCGCAGTCGGTGCCGCTAGAACGCCGCTTCGTCGGGCGGCTTTCGCCTTACTACAGCGCGAACGTCACGGCGCGCGTGTCGGGCGTGCTGCTCAAGCGCAATTACGCGGAAGGCTCACAGGTGCGCGCGGGACAGTTGCTGTTCGAGATCGATCCGACGTTCTATCGCGCGCAGCTCGACAACGATCTCGCGATCCTGGCCGAGGATCGCGCCACCTACATCAACGATCACATCACCGCCGAGCGCAACCGGAAGCTGCTGCCCGCCGGTTCGATCTCGCAGCAAACCGTCGACAACTCCGACGCCGCCGAGCGCAGCGCGGCCGCCAAGGTGAAGGCCGACGAGGCGACCGTGCAGAGCGCACGCATCTTGCTCGATTACACGCGCGTGACCGCACCGATCGGCGGCATCGCTGGCCAGCAACAGGTCACGGCGGGCGCGGTGGTCGGCAGCAGCACGACCGACTCGGGTGGCAACGGCACGTTGTTGACGACGATCCAGCAGATCGACCCGATGTACGTGAACTTCACGATCAGCTCCGCCGATCTCGCGACGCTGCAGCAATCGCAAACGGGCGGCACCGTCGACCTTTCGCAGCAGAATCAGGTCTCGGTGCGCATCGCGTTGCCCAATGGCGCGCCGTACGGCAGCGCGGGCACGCTCGATTTCTCCGACGTGACGGTGAACGCGTCGACGGGGGCCGTCAATCTGCGCGCGCTGGTCGCGAATCCGCAGCGGCGTCTTCTGCCCGGCATGTTCGTCTCGCTGACGGTCGATTTCGGCCGGCAGAACAATGTGTTCCTGGTCCCGCAGCAGGCCTTGCTGCGCGATACGACGGGCGGCTATATGCTGCTGGTCGGCGGCGATGGCAAGGTGGCGCGCAGGGACGTCGAGACGACGAATAGCCTCGGCAACAACTGGATCGTGACGCACGGCCTGAACGATGGCGACGAGGTCATCGTGACGGGCGTGCAGTTTGCGCATGAAGGGGCGCCTGTGAAGACTGTCGCGTGGCAGCCACCGGCTGCCGCGTCGGCGGCTTCATCGGGTGCGGCGGCTTCTTCTCCGGGCGCGGCGGCATCATCGGCCGCAGCGGCTTCGGCCGGCATGGCGAAGTAGGAGACCGCTCATGCCGAGTTTCTTTATCGACCGCCCTGTTTTCGCGTGGGTCATCGCGATCCTCATTTGCCTGTTCGGCATCATCGCTGTGCGCGGCATGGGGATCGATTCGTATCCGGACATCGCGCCGCCGCAAGTGACCGTCACGGCGCAATACCCGGGCGCGAGCTCGCAGACGATGGAATCGACCGTGACGCAGGTGATCGAGCAACAGCTCACGGGCATCGACAATCTGCTGTACTTCAGCTCGACGTCGAGCTCGAATGGCCAGACGCAGATCATCCTCACGTTCGCGACGGGCACCAATCCGGATATTGCGCAGGTGCAGGTCCAGAACAAGGTCACGCTCGCCGAGCCGCTGTTGCCGTCGCAGGTGACGCAGCAGGGCGTGATCGTCGCGAAGTCGAGCCCGGACATTCTGCTGTTCATCGCGCTGCAGTCGAACAATGCTTCGATCGATGCGGGGCGGCTCTCCGACATTCTGGCGTCGCAGATCCAGCCTGTGATCGGGCGCGTGACGGGCGTCGGCAACACGACGCTGCTCGGCTCGGAATACGCGGTGCGGATCTGGCTCGATCCCGACAAGCTGCAGAGCTACGGCCTGTCGACCACACAGGTACTCAATGCCGTGAGCGGACAGAACGCGCAATTCGCGGCGGGTTCGCTCGGCGCCGATCCTGCCGTGAAGGGCCAGGTGTTCACGGCAACCGTTTCCGGCGACAGTCTCTTTTCGTCGCTCCAGCAGTTCCGCGACATCATCGTCGTATCGAACAGCAATGGCACCACGGTCAAACTGAGCGACGTCGCGCGCATCTCGTTCGGCTCGCAGACTTACGGACAGGCACCCATGTACAACGGCAAGCCAGCCGGCGGCCTTGCCGTGTTCCTTCTGCCGGGCGCCAATGCGCTGAAGGTCGAGAAAGCGGTGAAGGCGACGATGGATACGCTCGCGCGCGACCTGCCGGAAGGCGTCACATGGAGCGTGCCGTACGACACCACGCCCTTTATCACCGCATCGATCACTGACGTGATCCGCACGCTCATCGAGGCCATCCTGCTGGTGTTCTTCGTGATGCTGATCTTCCTGCAGAACCTGCGCGCGACGATCATTCCGACGCTCGTGATTCCCGTCGCACTGCTCGGTACTTTCATCGGTCTTTCCGCGCTGCATTACACGCTCAACCAGTTGACGCTGTTCGGCATGGTGCTCGCAATCGGCATCGTGGTGGACGATGCGATCGTCGTGATCGAGAACGTCGAGCGCATCATGAGCGAAGAGCACATGGAGCCGCGTGAGGCGACCCGCAAGGCGATGAAGCAGATCACGGGCGCCATCATCGCGATTACGGTGGTGCTGACGGCCGTGTTCGTGCCGTCCGCGCTGCAGCCTGGTGCAACGGGCATCATTTACGCGCAGTTCGCGCTGACGATTGCGGTGTCGATGGGATTCTCCGCGTTTCTGGCGATGTCGTTCACCCCTTCGCTGTGCGCCGCGATTCTCAGGACCGAACACCAGACGAAGAAGAACGCGTTTTATCGATGGTTCGACCGGACCTTCGACTGGACGACGAAACACTATCTCAGCCATGTGGGCAAGGCGGTGCATCACGCGCCACGCTGGATGATGGCGTTTGCGATCGTGCTCGTGCTGACGTGCTTCCTGTACACGAAGCTGCCGACCAGCTTCGTGCCCGACGAAGATCAGGGCTTCGTGCTGGCGCTCGTCAACCTGCCGCCCGGTTCGACCTTGCAGCGCACCGACCACGTGATGGCCGAATTGCGCGACAAGCTCGCCAACAGTCCGCTCGGCAAGGACATCGTCGGCATCTTCCAGCCTGAAGGTTTCAGCTTTGTTGGTACGAGCGAAAACGTCGGCATGTCGTTCATCAAGCTGTCTGACTGGAAGGACCGCTCCGAAACGGCAATGAAGATGATCCCGCAGATCAACCGCATTCTGTCGTCGATCCCCGACGCGCAGATTTTCGCGGTGAACCTGCCGACCATTCGCGGCCTGAGTCAGTTCGGCGGCATCGACATGTATCTGCAGGCGCGCTCGGGGCAATCGCGCGCCGAACTGGGCGAGGCGGAGCGCACGCTGCTCACCAGCGCGGCGAAAAGTCCCGTGCTGTTCGGCATCCGGCCGAACTCGCTGCCAAACTCGCCGCAACTGGACATCGCGGTGGATCGCACGCAGGCGCAGGCGATGGGCCTGTCGCTGACGGATGTGTATCAAACGCTCGAGATGGAACTCGCACCGTTCTATATCGACCAGTTTACGTACGGCGGCCGCGTGAAGCGTGTCTATATCCAGGCGGATGCGCCGTTCCGGATGTCGCTCGACGCGCTTCAGCACCTCTACACGCCGAGTGTTTTCGCAGCCGGCGGGTCGTCGAGTCAGGCGTCTTCCAGCAAGAGCAGTTCGGCCACGACGGCCAGCACAGGCCCGGCCGTCGGCTCGAATGGTTTCGTCACACCCGTCGATCCGTCGCCCGCCAATACGGCGATTGCCCCCTACAACATGGTGCCGCTCGCGAGCGTCGTGAATGCCAAATGGGCGTTTGGGCCGACGGTGCTGCCACGCTACAACGGCTATTCGGCCATCGAGATCGTCGGCAACTCGGCGCCCGGTTACTCGACGGGGCAGGCGATCGATACGCTCAACGACATCATCAACCATCAGTTGCCGAGCGGCTTCGCGGGTGACTGGACCGGGCAGTCGTATCAGGAGTTGCTGTCGGGATCGTCGGCGACCACGCTGATGGCGCTGTCGATCGTGGTGGTGTTTCTGTGTCTCGCGGCGCTGTACGAAAGCTGGTCGATACCCGCGTCGGTGCTGCTGGTGGTGCCGCTTGGCATGCTCGGCATGCTCGCGTTCTGCCTGACCTTCAGCGTGCCGAACGACATCTACTTCAAGATCGGCCTCGTGACAGTGATCGGCCTCGCGGCGAAGAACGCGATCCTGATCGTCGAGTTCGCGGTGGAGGGACAGTTGCACGGCATGACACTGCGCGACGCGGTGCTGACGGCGGCCCGATTGCGGCTGCGTCCGATCCTGATGACGTCGATGGCGTTCATTCTCGGCGTGTTCCCGCTCGTGATCTCGTCGGGGGCGGGCGCCTCTTCACGTCACGAGATCGGCACGGGCGTGATCGGCGGGATGCTGTTTGCAACGTTTCTGGGTCTGCTGCTGATACCCGTGTTCTATGTGGTCGTGCGCCGCCTGCTCGGCGACAAGCTCGACGAGGTGTCGCACAAGATGCCGCATCACGGCGGCGATGGTGCCGCGTCGGGCGGACACGAAGATGGAACGCCGAAGGACGGTGTGCCGCTCGACGGACCGCCGCCCGGCGGGACGCCAGGGACGGGGGCGCCGGCTTGACGAACCAACACTTGCCGCGCGCGGCGTTTTCTGGCCAGTCTCGAACCGGTACAACGACCGATGAGGCGAACACGACAACAGGCGCGGGAAACGCGCGACCAGATTCTCGATGCAGCCGAGCGGCTGTTCGCGGAGCATGGCGTGTCCCGCACGTCGCTGGAGGATATCGCGATGCGTGCGGGGTGTACGCGTGGCGCGATATACGGGCACTTCCGCAATAAGAGCGATTTGTTCGTCGCGATGACGAACCGCGTGATGCTGCCGATGGAAATGCTCGTTGCAGCGACCGCCGATGCCACGGAGCCGGACCCGCTCGGCAGGATCAGGCAACTGCTGCTGTATTTCCTCGGTAAGGCCGTGGTCGAGCCGCATAGCCGCCGCGTGTTCGAAGTATTGTTCACGAAGTGCGAAAATACGAAAGACATGATGCTGGTGATCGAGCGGCAACACGACGCGGCGCGCAACGGAAGGATGTATCTCGAGCGCGGCTTGCGTAATGCAATCGCGAGAGGACAACTGCCGTTCGATCTCGATACCGGGCGTGCGTCGATCGTCGTGCATGCATTCCTTGGCGGCGTGCTGCGAGACTGGCTGCTGGAACGCGATTCGATCATGCTGCCGCGCGATGCGGAGTTTCTGACGGACGTGTGCATCGGCATGTTCCGCTATTCACCTTCGTTGCGGCGCGGATAGCAGCAAGCCTGCGCATTGTGCTGGCGCGCTGTCGTCGACAGGTGCGCTTTGTCGAGTGGCCTGCATGTTTTGAAGTAGTATTGTTCGCGGCTGATCGCAAGGTCGGGTCGACGAGGCGCACGCTGACCTCGAAAAAGTTCAGCCGGAAGCGATGCAGTGATTGGGAGCGACAAGATGCAAGTGCTGGTTGACGCAGACGCCTGCCCGGTTGTCATCAAGGACATGCTGTATCGGGCCGCGCGTCGCGCCGAAGTGTGTGTGACGCTCGTAGCGAACCGGTATCTGCAGACGCCGCCTTCGCCGTATATCAAGTCACTGCAAGTACCGGCGGGCGCGGACGCGGCCGATATCCGCATCGTCGAACTGGCCGTGGCCGGCGATCTGGTGATTACCGCAGACATCCCGCTTGCCGCTGCTGCGCTCGACAAGGGCGCCTTCGTGCTCGACCCGCGTGGCGGCTGGTTCAGCCGCGAGAATATCGAGGAACGCCTGACCATGCGCGCCGTGATGGATCAACTGCGCAGCACGGGCGTCGATACGGGCGGTCCTGCGCCCTTCAGTCCGCGCGACAGCAAGACCTTCGCGGGGCAACTGGACCGGTTTCTCGCGCGGCATCGCGCGGCGCCAGCCTGAACGTCGAATGTGATTCGCTGTGGTTTTCAACCTGCGAATTGGAACTATACTGGCGCACCAGGAGGTTTCAATGGCCGATCAAGAGAAACTGCATCCGCTACGCCCGTTTTTGAAGAACTGGATTTGGGAGCATGGTCGAGTCGGGACACGCTATCTGGATTACGTCGACGGCGAAATCAAGTTCGATGAAGGCAAGAAATCACGTTTCGCTGCTGAGAAATATATTTATGTGCCGCTCGACAAGGACGGTGAAGACGCGGTAGCCGCAGAGGGCCCTGCGATCCAGGAAGCGGGGCTTGCCCGGTTCTTGCGGGCGGCGCAGTTGGGCACGCCAGATGAGGCGGGTTCTGTGGCGGAGATTCAACGCGCCGTGCAGGACTGCGTGGAACTCGGCCTCTTCAGCGCCTATCAGGCGGAGGCTCGCGAGGCAATGGCCCGCTATGCGCAGGAGCCGATGTTCGACGACGAGATCCGCGCGGCGGTTGTCGATGACATCCGGCGTATTTACGTGGGCGTTCGGGAGCAACTGTCGCTGTACGATTTCAGTGTGCTTTACGGCTTGCCCTCGCCGCTGCTGATCAGCGAGACGCCGTTCATCGATTGGCGCGTGCGTGCAAGTCCGGCACTACCGTTTGTATCGCTTCCGTTGGGGCCTTATTGTCTGCTGGTAGGCGCGCCCTCGGGCCGCAAGAGCCGGATCGGCCCGGTGGTCTGGAAGGCAGCGGCTGCGATGGGCCCGTTGAAGGACCACAACCGGCAGCTCATGGAGCACGCACGTCTATGGCTGGTGGCGACCACGGATGACCAGCTCGTCGCGGCACAAAGCCGGCTTGCTGCTGCCACGGGCACCAGGCAAGAGAATGTGAAGCCTTAAAGTAGTCGGCAGCATCTTTCGTTGAGTTACTTAAACAGGGGCATCTAATGAATGCAATCAAAACACTCAAGCTGGCTGGCGCTGCATTGATCGTCGTGGCTTCCGTCAATGCCTGGGCACAGGGAAGCGAAGCCGCTAGCGCAACGACGACAACGCAAGGCGCATCGAAATCCTCCGTCAGGAAGGCAAATCGGGCACTGAGTAAGAAAGTGGCCCACGCGCTTTCGAAGGGCGGTGTCGATACGACGGGCATCAATGTTCTCGTGAAGGGCGGCGCAGTGACGCTCGCTGGGGGCGTGACCGATCCGGCCCAGATCGAGAAGGCGACCTCGATAGCGAAGGGCGTTCCCGGCGTCACGTCGGTGAAGAATGCTCTGACGATTCGGGAAGGCGGGCAGTAAGACCAGAGAAGCGAGGGCGGCGTTTCCTTCCGGGTTGTCACAAGGAGACGCCGCCCGTATTCCAGCGAGCGGCTCATCCGGCACGGAAGCCGGCCGCCCGGCATTCACGCATCATTGTCGAAGACTGATCCCGCGAGTCTCCGGTGAGAAGAAAGTAGCGACAAAGCTGATCCCCGCCAACACCGCGATGTAGGTTGCAATCGGCCAGTACGCGCCTTGTGCCCACGCGAGCAGCGCGGCCGCTATAAACGGTGCGATCCCGCCGGATGCGACAGCGGCAAATTCCTTGCTGACTGCAATGCCCGTGTATCGATAGCGGGCACTGAACAGTTCAGGAAAATACGCGCCCTGAATCCCATACATCCCGAACACGCCCACACCGATGGCGACAGCCATGCTGATCACGATCAGCACGGGGTCTTTCGTGGTGAACAGCCAGAACGCAGGAAAGGCCCAAAGGCAGGTGAACAGCGCAACGAGCCGATACATCAGCCGCCGGCCGAAGCGATCGGACAGCCAGCCCATCATCGGAATGGTGAACACCGCGAGCGCTGCGGCGATCGTGAGACCGATCGTGCCAACCGATTTGTCGACCAGCAGTACCTTGGTCAGATAGCTGAGCGCAAACACCTGGTACAGGTACGAGGAACCGTTTTCGCCGACGCGCAGGCAGAACGCAACCAGCAACGTGCCGCGTGCCTCCGACATCAGATCGCGCACCGGCCGTTTGCTCGCATGCCCCGTATTCTTGAATTCTTCGAACACAGGACTTTCCTTCACTCGCATTCGGATCACGATGCCGGCAACGATGACGAACACGCTGAACAGAAACGGCACACGCCAGCCATAGCTGAGAAATTCGTCCTTCGGCAGTCGCTGGACGAGCGTGAAAATGCCGTTCGCGAGCAGAATGCCGATGATGCAGCCGGCAAACGGCAGTGCCGCATAGAAGCCACGTCGGGCGGGTGGTGCGAACTCCGACACGATCAACGAGGCGCCCGCCTGTTCCGCGCCCGCGCCAAAGCCCTGTAGCAGACGCAATGCGACCAGCAACGCGGCCGCCCACACGCCGACCTGGTGCCACGTAGGCAACAGGCCGATGCAGAAGGTCGAGCCGCCCATCAGCAGCACGGTCGCAACCAGCACGCTCTTGCGGCCATATTTGTCGCCGAGCCAGCCGAAGAACAGCCCACCAAAGGGCCGCGCGAAGAACCCCGCAGCGTACGCGCCGAAGATCGCGAGCAGTCCTGCAGCCTTGTCGAGCCCGGGAAAGAACAGATCCGAAAAGATGAGTGCTGAAGCGGTCCCGTAGATGCTGAAGTCATACCACTCCATTGCGCTGCCGGCGACGCTCGCCGCAATGACGCGTCGAAGATCCTTGCCTGTCACGTTCGCATCGGCATCGTTCACCGACGATGCTGAAACTGCAGAGGTTGCCTGTGCTGTCATGCTTCGTCTCCAATCGGGCTCGCGAGGCGCGAACCAGTCTTCAGTTATCGATACCCGCAGCGAGACTCAGAAACTCGCTCATGCGACGGCGCGCCAGTTCGGGGCGAATCAATACGCCCGCGACGTCCGCTTTCCTGAACACATCCGCGTAGTGCGCGACGGATCGCGCCGACTGCATGCCGCCTGCCATCGAGAAGTGCCGTTGATGCCCGTTGAGCCACGCGAGAAAAACGACGCCAGCCTTGTAATACTGGGTGGGCGCAGCGAAGAGTTCGCGCGATAGCGCAACCGTCGGATCGATGAGCTGGCGATACGCATGGGTATCCCCAGCGGCGAGCTTCACCAATGCGCGCGATGCGACAGGCGCGATCGGGTCGAAGATGCCGAGTAGCGCGTGCGAATGGCCGGTGCTGTCGCCGGCAATCAGTTCGCCGTAGTTGTAGTCGTCGCCGGTGAACATCACGACGCCGTCGGGCAACTGCGATCTGAGCTGACGCTCATATTCTGCGTTGAGCAGAGAAATCTTGATGCCTTCGACCTTGTCCTGATGAAGCCGGATGATGTCGAGCACCGTCGTCATCGCTGTCGCAACGTCGCGGCTGCCCCAGTAGCCGGAGAGTGAAGCATCGAACGCATCGCCGAGCCAATGCAACACGACCTTGTTGCGTGACGCGGAGATCACGGCGTCGTAGACATGCTTGTAGTCGTCGGCGGACTGCGCTGCTGCGCACAGGGCGCGGCTCGCCATCATGATCGGCCGCCCACCCGCTGATTCGATCACTTCGAACTGTTCTTTGTAGGCGCCGACAATGTCGGCAATCGTTTGGCTGCGCGTGCCGTCGAGATGATCGGTGCCCGCGCCGCACGCCAGGTCGGCACCGGGAATGCTGCGCGCGTGCGCGATGCTGCGGCGGATCAGTTCGGCAGCTGTTGGCCAGCCAATGCCCATGCCACGTTGCGCGGTATCCATCGCTTCGGCCACCTTGAATCCCAGGCCGTACAGGTAGCTGCGAAATGCAAGCGTAGCGTCCCAGTCGACAGGCGGCGTATCGCCCCATGGCTCGTACGCACGCGCTGGATCGACGACGACGTGCGCCGCCGCATACGCGACGCGGTTAAACGTCGGCGCGGTGGACGGCGGAACCTGGTCTTCCCGGTGCTGCATCGTGTACGGGGTGATTGAACCTTCCAGCGTTGGCAGATTGATGTTCACGGAAACCTCTCGATGTCTGGGATTGAATGATCATGTCGGCGGCTTTTTCGGCGACCATGATCGTCGGTGCATTCGTGTTGCACGAAGGCAGATAGGGCATGACGGACGCGTCGACGACTCTCAGGCCATCCAGTCCGATAAGACGCAGATCGGGCGTGACGACGCTGTCGGGATCATCGGGCCGTCCCATGCGGCAGGTGCCGACCGGGTGGTGGTCGGTCTTTGCATTCGCGCATGCATAGTCGAACAGTTCCTGATCGGTATTCACACGCGCTCCCGGCAGAACTTCGCTTTGCACATAGCGCTTCATCGCTGGGGCGCGCAGGATGTCGCGCGCGAGCCGCAAACCCTTGATCGCCATGTCGCGATCGTATGGATCGGCCCAGTAGTTCGGATCGAGCAGCGGCGCGGCGGCGGGGTCCGCGCTGGCGAGACGCACCGTGCCGCGCGAACACGGGCGAAGGTACGCGGTGTTGAGCGTAACGCCCGCATTGTTCAGCTTCGCCATGCCCGCTTCGATACCGGACCCGAGGCCGAGATGAAACTGGATGTCGGGCGAGCGGTCCCGCGCGTCGCGATCCGCGTACCAGAACCCGCCCGTTTCGAAGAGACTCGATGCAACCGGGCCTTTCTTCAGCAACAGATATTGCAGTCCCGCCCATGCGGCGTTGTGGAGCTTGTTGTACTTGTCGTAGGTGTGATCGCCAGTGCATTCGGCGATGACGAAGAGGTCGAGGTGATCCTGCAAATTCGAGCCGACGCCGCGAAGATCGTGGACAGCTTTGATGCCAACGGACGCCAGATGATCGGCGGGACCGATGCCCGATTGCATCAACAGTTTCGGCGAACCGATCGCACCCGACGACACGATCACTTCACGCGACGCGCGCACGATCTGCGCGTCGCGGCTGTCGCCCGTCACGTATTCGACACCGACTGCGCGGTTCCCTTCGACAATCACACGCAGCGTTCGTGCCTGCATCGAGACCGTCAGATTCGCACGTCCGAGCACCGGTCGGATAAAGCCGGCTGCCGTCGATGAACGCCGTGCATCCAGTTGCGTGAGTTGGTAATAGCCCAGACCTTCCTGGCTCGCACCATTGAAGTCAGGATTGAACGGAATACCGAGTTCTTGTCCAGCCTGAAAGAACGCCTCGCAGATCGGCAACGGGCTGATCGGATTCGATACGCCGAGCGGGCCGCCATAGCTGTGATACTCGTTGGCAAAGCGCTGGTTGTTCTCGGACTTCTTGAAGTAGGGCAGCACATCGCGATAAGACCAGCCCGTCGCGCCCGCCTTATTTTCCCAATCGTCATAGTCAGCGGGAACGCCGCGCGTATAGATCTGCGCATTGATCGACGAACCGCCGCCGATCACCTTCGCTTGCGTGAAGCGCAGCACGCGGTTGTTCAGATGCTTCTGCGGCACGGTGAACCAGCCCCACGAACCGATGCCGCGCGTCATCTTCGCGAAGCCTGCGGGCATCGAGAAGAACGGGTGGCGATCGGAACCGCCTGCTTCGAGCAGCAGGACCTTGATCGACGGATCGGCGCTCAGGCGATTGGCCAGTACACAACCGGCCGAGCCGCCGCCCACGATCACGTAGTCATATGTCGTCGTTTTCATGTCAGTCGGCTCAGAATGCAGGGATGGACAGGCCGCCATCCACGTTGACCACGCTTCCTGTCGCGAAGGGCAACAGGCCCCCGGCGAGCGTCGCGACTGCCTGGCCCACTTCGTCGCTTTCGCCCCAGCGGCCGGCGGGAACCAGGCCCTCGCGGAAACGCGCCTCGTATTTCTCCGCGACGCCGGATGTCATCGGCGTGCGGATAATGCCGGGCCGCACCTCGAACACGCCGACATTTGCGCTCGCAAGCCGCAATGCAAACAGGCGCGTCATCATCGGCAGCGCGGACTTGGACAGGCAGTATTCGGCGCGCTCGGGCGATGCCATCTCTGCCGATACCGACGAGACCGTCACGATCGAACGGGCGGCTGTCGACGACGTCGCACACATATGGCGAGCGACGGCCTGCGTCATAAAGAACGTGCCGCGCAGATTGACGTCGAGCACGGCATCGAACGCTTGTGGCGACACGTCGAGCAGATCGCCACGGCTAGGCGAACCGATGCCCGCGTTGTTGACGAGGCATTCAATGCTTCCCTTGAAACGTACGGCTTCCTCGACAACGCTAGCGTGTGAAGCGACGTCGCTGAGATCGCTCTGAATGAAGAGCGCCTCCTGACCTTCGTCGCGTACGAGCGCGCAGGCCGTCGCGGCGTCCTCGTCGTTCACGACATCCGTCAGCACGATGTCGAAGCCGCGCCGCGCGAGCGCGATGCAGATCGACCGGCCGATGCCGCGTCGCGCGCCCGTTACCAGCGCGGTTGAACACTTTCCAGCTATCTTGCTCATGGCTGCACCATCCGTCGTTGCGCTGCGCACTCAGTGAATGCGAACTTCCGTGTCGGCGTCGAACAGCACGAGCTTCGACAGATCGACGCGCAACTCGCATCGTTCGCCCGACGCGTGCGGCATGTCGGCACCGAGTCTCGCAGACACTTCCATGCCGCCGAGATCGAGCACGGCGAGCGTGTCGGGTCCCGTCGGTTCAAGCACGTTGATCGTGACGGGCACGGTGCGCAGCGCCGACGTGGCACGCTCGTTTTCCACGCCGATCGCTTCAGGGCGCAGACCCGCAATCACCTTCTTGCCGATATAGCGCTCGACGGCAGCCGGTTGCGGCGGCAACGCGAGGTCGATGGCCTTCTGGCCTTCGCCCACGAGCAGACGCAGCGCGCCGTTCGCGCGTTCGATACGTGCCGGAATCAGGTTCATCGACGGCGAGCCCATGAACGTCGCGACGAACGTGTTGGCGGGCGTGTTGTAGACCTCGGCCGGTGTGCCGAGTTGTTGCAGCACGCCGCCCTTCATCACGGCGATACGCGTGGCGAGCGTCATGGCTTCGATCTGGTCATGCGTGACGTAGACGATGGTCGCGCCCAAACGCTGATGCAGCTTCTTGATCTCGGTGCGCATATCGACGCGCAGTTTTGCATCGAGATTCGACAGCGGTTCATCGAACAGAAATATCTTCGGATGACGCACCAGCGCGCGTCCCATCGCGACACGCTGACGCTGCCCGCCCGACAACTGGCCCGGACGCCGGTCGAGCAGGTGTTCGATCTGCAGCAGACGTGCAGCATCTTTCACGGCTTTCTCGCGTTCGGGTTTCGACACCTTGCGCATCTCCAGACCGAAGCTGATGTTCTGCCCAACGGACATGTTCGGATACAGCGCATAGCTCTGAAACACCATCGCGATGTCGCGCTCGCTCGGATGCAGGTCGTTGACCTTGTCGTTGCCGATGCGGATTTCGCCGCCCGATAGCGTGTCGAGTCCGGCGATCAGCGAAAGCAGCGTCGATTTCCCACAGCCCGACGGCCCGACAAGGACGAGAAAATCGCCATCATCGACATCGATGTTGATCTCCTTGAGGATTTCGGTGGAGCCGTAGGCTTTGCGAACGTTGGATACGTGCAGAGAAGACATGATTTACCCCTTGACCGAGCCGGCCATCAGACCGCGTACGAAGTAGCGACCACCGATTACATAGACGAGCAGTGTCGGCAGCGCAGCGATCATGGCCGTGGCCATGTTGACGTTGTATTCCTTGACGCCCGTCGATGTATTGACGATGTTGTTCAGCGCGACGGTGATGGGCGCTGAACTGCCCGTTGTGAAGGAAGCGCCGAACAGGAAGTCGTTCCAGATATTCGTGAATTGCCAGATCACGGTGACCGTGATGATCGGCACGGAGTTGGGAAGCAGGATGCGGAAGAAGATGCGAAAGAATCGTGCACCGTCGATCATTGCCGCCTTCACGAGTTCATCGGGAAACGCGATGTAGTAGTTGCGGAAGTACAGCGTCGTAAAGCACAGGCCATACACGACGTGCACGAACACCAGGCCGCTGATCGATTGCGCGAGGCCGACCTTGCCGAGGAACGACGCCATCGGAATCAGCACGATCTGGAACGGGATGAAGCATCCGAACAGGATCAGGCCGAACAGCGTGTTGTCGCCCTTGAAGCGCCATTTGGTCAGCACGTAGCCGTTCAATGCGCCGAGCAATGTGGAGATCGCTACGGCAGAGAAGACCATTCGGAAGGAATTCCAGAAGAAGCCTTTTACGCCGGAACATTCGAGTCCCACGCACGCCGATCCCCAGGCTTTTTCCCACGCTTCGAGTGTCCACTGATGTGGCAGCGCGAGGATATTGCCGGAATAAACTTCGGGCAGCGGTTTGAACGACGTCAGCAGCATCACGAGCAGCGGTACGAGATAGACCACGGCTGCAATCGCCAGCATCGAATAAATGACGATCCGTGAGACGTAGTTATGCTTGCCCACCACCATCTGTGGTGAGTCCCATGTTTTGGTAGCCATCGTTGTCTCCTGTCGGCCAGAGTTCGCTCTTTAGAGCCTTACTCTGGTCCCATGCAAAAAGGTTGCTAAGGGGCTTTCGGTTGAGTTCAATGGCCGCCGCTCTTCCGGCGAGGTCTCATTTCGGAATAGAGATAGGGCACCATGATGGCCGCCACCGTGCACAGCATCATCACGGCGCTGGCCGCCCCCATGCCGAGTTCGTTGCGGGTGAAGGTGAACGAGTACATGAAGGTCGACGGCAATTCGGTCGAGTAGCCGGGACCGGCGCCCGTCAATGCAATGACGAGTTCATAGCTCTTGACGGCGAGGTGCACGAGAATCACGAATGCGGATACGAAGACGGGCCGCAGCTGCGGAATGATGACTCGCCGGTAGATCGAAGGCATGCGGGCACCATCGATCGACGCGGCCTTGATCTGTTCCTGGTCGATGCCGCGCAAGCCTGCCAGAAACATCGCCATCACAAAGCCCGACGCCTGCCAGACAGCGGCGATGACGACGGTGTAGATCGCCATGTCGTCGTTGATGATCCAGTCGAACTGGAAACTCGTCCAACCCCAGTCATGGAACAGCTTGGTGAGGCCCAGACCCGGATTGAGAATCCATTTCCATGCGGTGCCCGTGACGATGAACGAGAGCGCCATCGGATAGAGAAAGAGCGCCCGCAATCCGCCTTCAGCGCGAATCCGCTGATCGAGCAGAATGGCAAGGCCGAGACCGATCGCCATGCACAGCACGACATAGAGCGATGCGTAGATGCCGAGGTTGCCGATCGCCACATGCCAGCGCGGATGCTCCCAGACGCGCCCATACTGAAGCAGACCTGCCCAGTGAAAGTTGGCAAAGGCGCGTGAGCGGGTGAACGAGAGCACCGTCGTCCACGCGATAAAACCGTAGACAAAGATCAACGTGATGATCAATGTTGGGCTGAGCACGATCTTGGGCAGAACCGCTTCGAAGCGGTTTCGAAACGTCGATCGCTTTCGCGTCGGGCTTTGGCCCGAGCTGTTGTTCAGATCATCAAGCGTGGTCGCCGCATGGGCGCGATTGTGCAATAGCATGGCAACACCTACCGTCGGAGATGACGGGCCTCGCGGACAGCGGCGTTGGGTGCCGCATCCGCACAAGGACCATTTGGCTTACTGCGAGTTCTTCACTGCCGCGACGAGCGCTTTGACGGCATCCGCAGACGACTGATTCGAATTGAAGAAGTGCGTGACGACGTCATACACGGCGTTCTTCGGACCATCGGGCATCGCGTGTCCGTGCGCGAAGCTGCCGACCATCGAGTCCGTCTTGAGCGCTGCGCGCAAGTCGTTCATCGACTTCTTGCCGCACTCGTCGAAGCCATCCTGTGGCACATCAAGTCGCGCAGGTATCGAGCCTTTGATCTGGTTGAATTTCGCCTGGACGCCCTTGTCCATGATGGTCGACGCAAACGCGTACTCGCCGGGGAGACTCGCGTCGCCCTTCTTGAAGCCCGCGAACTGGTCGGTGTTGAAGATGAACGCGCCATCCGTTCCGGGATAGTTGAAGCAGAGATAGTCGACATTCGGCTGCTTGCCTGCCGATGCAAACTCGCCCTTGGCCCAGTCGCCCATGATCTGCATGGCAGCCTTACCGTTGATGACCATCGACGTGGCGAGATTCCAGTCACGGCCCGGGAAGTTCGGATCAACCATGCCGCGCAACGCGCGCATCTGGTCAAAGGCTTTTTCCATCGTCTTCGAGCCGAGCGCGCTGGGGTCCAGCTTGACGAGCGCCTGCTGATAGAACTTCGGGCCACCTGCCGACATCACCGCGCTATCGAAGATCGTCGCTTCCTGCCATGCCTGGCCGCCGTGCGCGAGCGGAATATAGCCGGCCTTGCGGATCTTGTCGGCGTCCGCGACGAGTTCATCGAAGGTTTTCGGCGGCGTGAGCTTCAGTTGGTCGAAGATCTTTTTGTTCGCCCAGATCCAGTTCGTGCGATGCACATCGACAGGTGCGGCAACCCAGTGACCGTCGACTTTCGAAAATTTCTGGATTGGGCCGGGAACGAGCTTGTCCCAGCCTTCCTTCGATGCGACGGCATCGAGATTCTGTAGATAATCTTCCTGCGCGTATTCGGGGATGGTGAAGCCGAGCATCTGGATCGCATCGGGCGGATTGCCCGACGCGACGCGCGCCTTCAGCACCGTGCGCGCGGCTTCACCGCCGCCGCCTGCGATCGGGCTGTCTTTCCATGCATAGCCCTTGGTTTTGAGGCCGTCTTTCAGCACGGAAAGGGCTTTGGCTTCGCCGCCGGAAGTCCACCAGTGCATGACTTCCACCGTTTTCGTGTCAGCCGCGTAAGCGGACAGCGCGTGGCAGGCAACGAGGCCGACTGCAATTGCAGCAATACGCTTCTTGTACATCTTTGTCTCCTTGATGACGCTCTCTTGGCGGGCTTTCTTGTGGACACCACAGCGGGCATGCCGTGGCGCGATCGGGATGGATTCGTGGTCAGGCGGCTGGACGCGGTAGCCACCAGTTCTTGCGCTCTCCGATGTGAAGCTGGATCGTCTTCGTCTCGGTGTAGTCTTCGACGGCCTGCTTGCCGAGTTCGCGTCCCACGCCGCTCGACTTGAAGCCGCCGAACGGCAGTTCGGGATAACCGTCGAGGAACGTGTTGACCCAAACCGTGCCCGCATCGACGCCGCGCGCAACGCTCAGGCACGTGTTGATGTCGTTGCTCCAGACGGCGGCGGAGAGTCCATAAGCCGTGTCGTTCGCGATATCGATTGCGTGCTGCGTGTCGGAGAAGGGGATGATCGTGAGCACGGGGCCGAAGATTTCTTCGCGGGCGATGCTCATGTCGGGCGTGACATCGCTGATGACGGTCGGCTCCAGATACAGGCCGTTCGCGTCATAGCGTTTGCCGCCCAGGCGCAGGCGCGCGCCTGCCGCAACGCCCTTGTCGATGTTGCCGAGAATCTCGACCAACTGGTTCTCGCTGACGATCGCGCCGATCTTGCACTCGGGATGCAGCGGGTCGCCAACGGGCACTTGCCGCGCGCGCTCGACGACCGCTTGCGCAAAGCGCTCTGAAATCGATTCGTGCACGAGCACGCGGCTGCCGCTGTTGCAGCATTCGCCCGCGTTGAAGTACACGCCGAACACGACGGCATCGATCATTGCGTCCCAGTCGCAATCGGGGAAGACGATCTGCGGGTTCTTGCCGCCGAGTTCGAGCGCGACCTTCTTCAGCTTCTTCGATGCGAGTCCGCCGAGCAGACTGCCGACGCGCGTCGAACCGGTGAACGACAGCATGTCGATGGCGTCGTGCTCCGCGAGCGGCTGGCCGACGGACGGACCTTTGCCCGTCACCACGTTGACGACGCCTGCCGGTACGCCGGCCTGTTCGAGAATCTCCATCAGCATGACGGTGGTGCTCGACGTCAATTCGCTCGGTTTGACGACGCAGGTGCAACCCGCCGCGAGTGCGAACGGCAGCTTCTGCGAAAGAATCCACAGCGGGAAATTCCACGGCGTGATGAGTCCGACGACGCCGATCGGCTGGCGCAGCACGATGCCGAGCATGTCTTCGCCGAGCGTGTCGTAGGCGTCGCCGCTCGTCGTGCGGGCGAGGCTTGCGGCGTATTGCCAGAGATCGATGCAGCCGGAGACTTCGCCGCGTGCCTGCGCAAGTGGCTTACCCGTTTCGAGGGATTCGAGCAGCGACATCCTGTCGACGCGTGCCTTGATGCCGTCAGCGATCGCGAGAAGAATTCGCGCGCGTTCCGCGCCTTTGAGCTTCGGCCATGGACCGTGACGGAAGGCGAGGTCGGCGGCGTTGATGGCTCGCTCGACGTCTGCCGGTGTCGCTTCCGGAAACGAACTGACAACGTGGCCATGCGCGGGACTGCGGCGCTCGAAGCGCTGTTTGTCCGTGGATTCGGTCCACGTGCCGTCGATGTACATGCGGCCGTTATAGGCTTCATGCGCAGGGGTTTTGTCGCTTGTCAAAAGCGCAGTTGCAGCGGGAATTGCGGTGTCGTACGTCATGTCATTGACCCTCGTATTGCGCCGGGCGCCGTTCGCGGAAACTGGCCATGCCTTCGCGGGCGTCGTGCGTCGATGCGGACAGCGCGCCCGCCATGGCTTCCAGGGTTGCGCCGGCCCCGAATCCCGAGGCGGCGTTGATGAGTTGCTTGGTCAGTTGCACGGAGACGGGCGCGAGCGTCGCGATCTTTTCAGCGATAACGATGGCTGCCGCGACCGACTCTTTCGGCGCGGAGATTTCGTCGACTAGTCCGATGCTGTACGCGCGCTGCGCGTCGATGCGCCGGGCGGTAAGCGCAAGCGATTTCACATGGCTCGGACCAATCAGCGAAACCAGCCGTTGCGTGCCGGACCAGCCTGGGCAGGTCGCGATGCTCGCTTCAGGCAGCGCGAACGTGGCAGCGGGGTCCGCGACGCGCACGTCGGCGACTGCGGCCAGTTCGAGGCCGCCGCCAAATGCGGGGCCGTTGATCGCCGCGACGACGGGCAGACGCAATGCCGCCCAGCGGTCGAAGATGCGATGACCGCGTGACACCCATACGCGCCACATGTCGAGCGGCGCGAGTGCCGACCACTGGTTGATGTCGGCGCCGACACAGAAGGCGCGTTCACCCGCGCCTGTCAGCACGACGGCGCGCATGCTCGCATCCGATTCGAGTCGTGCCGCTGCGGCTTCGAGTTGATCGAGCATCTCCGGCGTCAGCGCATTCAGCTTGTCCGGCCGATTGAGCGTGACGACAGCAACGGCGTTCGTCTTCTCGATCTGGATCAGTTGCTGGTCAGCCATGACGCGCCTCCTTCAGCTTCAGACCGAACGGAGCGTCCGTGAAAATGGACGCATCCATCGTCTTCAGGGCAGGAGAGACGGCCAACTCGATATCGCACTGATCGAGTACATCCCTTTGCAGATCGATGCCGGGGGCTATTTCGATCACTTCGAGGCCTTTGTCGCCGAGTTGGATCACGCAGCGTTCCGTGACGTACAGCGCTTGCTGATTACGCTCTCTTCCCATGCGTCCGCTGAAAGTCACGTGGTCCACATCGGCGATGAACTTCTTTTTGCCTTCCTTGATGATCTTCAGACGGCCATCACCGACTTCGATCTTTGCGCCCGCCGTGAAATAGCCACTGAAGACCACACGCTTCGCATGCGTCGTGATGTCGATGAAGCCGCCGCATCCGGCAGTGAGATATGGCTTGCTCGGCAACTTCGACACGTTCACGTTGCCGAAGCGGTCCACTTGCAGGAACGACAGCAGCGATACATCGAAGCCGCCGCCCTGGAAGTACACGAATTGCGAAGGCGAAGGCATGATGGCGTCGGCATTGCCCGAGCATCCAAAGGCGAAACCGAGCAACGGCACGCCGCCGACAGCGCCCTGTTCGATGACCCACGTCACGTCGTCGCGGTAGCCTTCTTCGAGCAGAACGCGCGGCACGTTGGCGGAGATGCCGAAGCCGAGATTTACCGCATCGTTCTGCGCGAGTTCCATTGCCGCGCGCCGTGCGATGACCTTGTCCGCGTGCCACTCGGCAAACGCGAATGCGCTCTCGGGCAGTTTGATTTCGCCGCTGATTTCCGGGTCGTATTCGATCTGTGTCGTCTGCTTCTGCTCGGGATCGACCACCACGTAGTCGACGAGATTGCACGGAATGTGCACCTGCTGCGTATGCAGCGAACCGGCCTTCACGACGCGCTTCACTTGCGCGATCACGATGCCGCCGTTATTGCGCACGGCCAGCGCCTGATCGCGTCCGCCAAGCAGCGCGCCTTCATGTTCGAACGACAGGTTGCCGCGTTCATCGGCTGTCGTTGCGCGCACGATTGCAACGCGCGGCACGAAGTTTTTGTAGTGCAGCCACTCGTCGCCCGCGAACGTCACCTTTTCGACGATGGGATGTTCGGCGGCCTGCGCGTTCATCGCGCCGCCCTGGCGGTCGGGATCGACATACGTGTCGAGGCCGACCTTGGTCAGCACGCCGGGGCGTTTCGCCGCGACCTCGCGATGCATGTCGAACAGCACGCCGCTCGGCAGGTTGTACGCGCGGATGTCGTTGTCGGTGATCAGATGCCAGATGTCGGGCATAGGCAGGCTCGATGGGCCGCTCGGAAACGACCCGGCGATGACGGTATGAATCAGTCCTTTCTTCGCGATGTGATCGATGCCCTTGATGCCGTACATATCGCCCGCAGCGATCGGATGCAGCATCGTCAGATTGCGCGGATGGTCTTCCGCGTCGAAGCGGGCGCCGATAGCGGCGAGCATTGCATCGGGACAACCCAGACCGCTCGACGAACTGACGGTGACGACGTCGTCATCGTTGATCAGGCTCGCCGCGTGGGCCAATGAAACAACCTTGCTGGAACGCACAGTCAATCTCCTCGAACTTTTATTCAGCGAAACGGGATGGCACCGTCACGTGGCCGCCTGCTTCGGCGGACTTCACGAGCGACAGCGCGGCGACGAGCGAGCGATAGCCATCGATGCCCGTCGCGGCAGGGTTCTGTCCTTCCATAATCGAGCGATGGAATTGCGCGACGGCCGTGCAATACAGGTCGCGATGTTCGACTTCGATGTCTCGCGTGCCTTCTGCCGAGCGCAGCGTGATCTCCCCGACCGGTCGCTGCGTCATCACGTCCTTCGCGAACAAGGAACCCGCCGTGCCGTGAATCTCGAGCCCCGTCGGCGCGTACGGCACGGTGAACGCATCGTGGAGTTGCGCGAGCACGCCGTTTTTGAAGCGCACGATCGCCATCACGCCGTCCGCGAGTCCCGCCGTCGACATCGTTCCCGACGACGTCATGGCGCTGACTTCGACGGGCTCGTCGTCGAGCAGGAAGCGCAGCGTGTCGATGTCGTGAACGGAGATATCGAGAATCACGCCGCCGCCCGCATCGGGCCGTTCGATACGCCAGCCGCGCAGATGCGGTGGCAGCGAGACCGCATGGAAGACGCGGACGAAGAGGGGCGTGCCGATTGCGCCGGCGCGAATGAGTTCGCGCATCTTCCGGTGCGTCGCCGCGCATCGCAGGTGATGATTCGTGCCGAGCTTTACGCCGTGTGAGGCGCACGTTTCGATCATTTGCGCCGCTTCGTCTTCTGCCAGCGCGAGGGGCTTTTCGCACAGCACGTGCTTGCCGGCTTTCGCCGCCGCGAGCACTTGCGGCAGATGTTTCTCATTAGTGCTGCTGATGTAGACGGCCGTGATAGACGGGGCGGCGAGTACGGCGTCGAGGTTTGCAGAGTGCGACGGGATGGCGTGCTTTTCAGCAAACTCGCGTGCGCGCTCCGCGCTGCCGCTCACCACGGTGGCGATCTCACCATCCGGCTGCGAGCGGATGGCATTGACCATCCATTCGTCGGCGATGGTGCTGGCGCCGATCAGCGCCCAGCGGGTTTTTTCTGTCATGTCTCTCTCCATTGGAACGTTCCAATTCGCGTTCGTTGGATCGTTCCAACAAACTGTAGTAGACTGATTTCACGATGTCAAACACTTTTTGGAACGTTCCAATTGTGCAAAGCAACATGAAATCTGGTCCGACCATTCAGGACATTGCCGCTGCGGCTGGCGTGTCGAAATCGACGGTGTCGCTCGTTTTGCAGGAGAGTCCGCGTATCAAGGCCGAAACGGCCGATAAGGTGCGCGAGGCGGCTCGCGCGCTCGGCTATGTCTACAACCGCGGGGCGGCCATCCTGCGCGGAAGGCGCAGCACGACGATCGGCATGGTGATCAACGATCTGACCAACCCGTTTTTTGTTGAATTGCTGGTGGCAATCGAGCGGGTGCTGGCTCAGGCTGGATATACGACGCTGATGGCTCACACTGCCGAAAGTCTCGAAACGCAGACGAGGGTTCTGCGATCCATGCGTGAGCAGAATGTCGCTGGCCTGATCATGTCTCCAGCACTTGGGACGCCGGATGCGTTGCCCGCCGAAATTCAGTCGTGGGGCATTCCGCTTGTACTCGTCATGCGTCCGATGGGGCCCGACGTCGATACCATTGGTGTCGACAACAGCTATGGATTCGCATTGGCTACCGAGCATCTGATCGGGCAGGGACACACGCGCATCGCTTTCGCTGGCAACCGGAAGGGTTATGCAGTTGCCAATCAGCGCAGGCAGGGTTATCTGTCGGCGATGGCGAAGCACTCACTGCCTGTCGATGACGACTGGATCATCGATGTCCCTTTGACGCCCGAGGGTGGGCGCAATGCGGTCCGCGCGATCTTCGACATGAAGCCGCGGCCGACGGCGGTGGTTTGCTACAACGATCAGGTCGCAATCGGCGTGCTGCACGAACTCGACAGAATGGGCAAGCGCGCGGGCAAGGCTCTGGCAGTTGTGGGTTGTGACAATGTCGTTGCGGCTGAGCACACCAATCCGCCCTTGACGACGCTGTTTGCAGGCGCGGATAAGCTCGGCACCATTGCTAGCGAGACGCTGCTGGCTCGACTGAGC
Source organism: Paraburkholderia sp. PGU19 (assembly GCF_013426915.1). Taxonomy (GTDB): domain Bacteria; phylum Pseudomonadota; class Gammaproteobacteria; order Burkholderiales; family Burkholderiaceae; genus Paraburkholderia. The sequence goes on along the minus strand of NZ_AP023181.1, from coordinate 1,022,388 downwards.
GAAACCTCTGAAGAGGAAAAGCCGCCAGTGCAATACTTTGCGGTGCCTGAACTCGTTGTCAGGGAATCGAGTATCGGTGCGGGGGCATCTCGCGCCAGTGCTGCGTAACAGCGCACCACATTGATCGCGCACCGGCGCGTGCGATACGTGCTAGTCGCAGCACCGTAAAAGACCCGCTCAAATAGCCGACCATCGCTTGATTGGTAACGGTCTTAATGCGAGGGACCAAACAGTTATCGCTATATGCAGGCTTACTCGACTTAGTCGAATGTTCCTGTGCGCACCTCGCCGTCACGCAAGTAGCGGGTAATCAACACACCGCCAGGCGTACTGATCGAGTGCGCCAGAGTGAACGCAGACGCGAGTGCGTCGTCGCCGAACAAGCGCTTGCCGCGCCCAAGCATGATGGGGTAAATCACAAGCCGAAGCTCATCCACCAGGCCGGCTGCAAGCAGTTGGCGCAGCATGTCGCCGCTGCCGAAGGTCAATAGATTGGCGCCGTCCTGACGTTTGAGCGCACGTATCGCGTCGGCGAGGTCGCCCGACAGCGTATGACTGTTCTGCCAGTCGAGCGTGCCGGACTGATGCGTGGCGACATGTTTCGGTACGCTGTTGAACAGGTCGGCGATGGCGCGGCTGTGAGAGTCGGCCGGTACATGTGGCCAATACGACGCGAATATGTCGTAGGTGCGACGGCCCAGTAGCAACTCGAACGGTTGCGAGAGCAGGTCCTGCAAGTTCTGGCCAATGGCTTCGTCGGCATAGGGGACTATCCAGCCGCCAAGGCGGAAATCGCCGCTGCGATCTTCGTCCGGCCCGCCAGGTGCTTGCACCACGCCATCCAGACTGATGAAAACGGAAACAACGAGCTTGCGCATGATGTTCTCCAGGTCGACGGACCCGATCGATCCATCTATACGACGAACGAATTGCATGTCGATCGACAACTACTCAAATCGATTTCCAAAGAAAGCGCTCTTGCATCAGCAATTAGAGGCAACGCCGCTTCGACATAGTCGATCGCCAGAACATTCACAAGCCTCCGTGCAGCACGGCAAATAAACAACACCTCGTTAGCAGATCGCTTTGCTGCAACGAATTGACAGGCTATGCTCCTGTTCACGAAATTGACCCAGCTGGCTCACTAATTACGGTGGATCGCTGATGAAAAAGATCGTTATCTCCAGTGCCATTGGCGCACTTTTGGCTGCCGCGACTCCGCTGGCATTCGCACAAAGCTCAGTCACGCTATACGGCATCGTCGATGAAGCCATCCGCTATCAGACGAACGCCGGCCCGGGCGGCGACGACCAGGTCGCCATGACCTCGGGTCCGGAAACCCACAGCCGGTGGGGCTTGAAGGGCAGCGAAGATCTGGGCGGCGGATGGTCCGCAGTCTTCCACCTCGAAAACGGCTTCGAAGCCTTTAATGGGACACTCCACGTTCCCAACACATTGTTCAGTCGACAGGCTTACGTGGGCCTGTCGAACGAGCAGTGGGGCGCACTCACTTTCGGCAGGCAATACGCGCCCGCTTACGACACCCTGGGCGATATCTTCGACCCATTGACCGTTGGCAACTACTGGCAGAACAGTTGGCCTTATAACGGTATCGGCAATTACCTGGAAATCAACAACGCGGTCAAGTACAAAGGCACGTTCTATAACCTGGCGATCGATGCGCTTTATGGCTTCGGCAACCAGCCGGGCGCGCTCGGTCTCGGCGCCATCTACGCCGTAGAACTGACGTACACGTATGGCCCAGCTATGCTCAACGCAGGCTTCCAGCAGGTTTCGGTACCGACTTCCGCGACGGGCTCCGCAGTCGGGACCAGTGTCGGCAGTGCAATCAATGGCGGCAAGACGAACTTCATGCACATCAGCGGCGCCTGGCAGGTCACGCACGACGTCCGTCTGCTGGCCGGCTGGCTTCACGGCCAGGATCAGACGGGATTGACCGACGTCAACATGCAACAAGCGGGCTCGCCGACATTGAAGGGTGCCAGTCCCAATCGCATCGACGATACGTTGTACGTCGGTGCGAACTGG